>JALOOP010000041.1 GCA_025454315.1 Oculatellaceae cyanobacterium Prado106 | reverse complement strand
CAAGGCTGCCTCTGCCTGGTTTTGTTGGGTTGTGGCGCTGTTGTTGGCATTGGCATATTGGATTTGCACACCGGGTAAGGCAGCTTTGATCTCTTGCTCTAGGAGGGGGCGATCGTAGGCTTCGTAGCGGGCGGAGGAGTCGGATTCGGGTAACAGCACGCCCACATTCAGACAATCCTTAGCCGCCGTAAATTCAGGACGGACATCGGTAGTCGCGTTGGTTGCGCCCGTTGCTCCACCTGTTGTGCCATCGCTGGCGGTAGTGGTGGTTCCATTGGCGAATTTTCGAGGTAAGGCTGGACATACTGTTTTTTCCTTTGAAATGAATGATTGAAGTGAGGGCTTACAGTGAGGGCTTGAAGTGAGGGCTTACAGTGAGGGCTTGAAGTGAAGGATTGAAGTCAATCCGTGACGTGAAGGATAAATTCCGTGGGGCTAAAATGCTCGTTACCCAATGGAGCAATGGCATTCAAAATCTCATCAGGGCTTTGTCCTTGCAATGAACGGGTTGGGAGGGGAGCTTTTTGCTTGGCGATCGCCCCATCCCCCACTAACTGTCCAAAATCTAGCCAAAATTCGTCTAAAATCTAGCCAAAGTAATGATCCTGATTCAAAGTTCCATCGCGTCCCTGAGAACCTTATTCTCATCAAATCTGGCCACTCTCACGGCTGCCTTTTACAGACGACTACCTTCTACAACTGTTACAACTGCGTCAACATGCAACTTTGTAAAACAATTGCTTCAGGAGAACTCTACGAGCTTCACTCGTTAGCTTGTATAACTCTGGTCGTACTCTAACAAGCAAAAGCCAGGATATAAACCTTGATTTGGTTAGATTTTCATGGGACAAAAGGTAGAAAGAATGGGTTTTATTGGAGGTGAACGATCGCGGATTAAGCCAAATACCGCTTGGCTTAGTGCGGCTTGATTCGGTAATAAATCCCAAACAAGCAATACATAGGAATGGGAAAAGGGATGCGATCGCAATCAATTCAGCCATTGGTTTGAACCATGATCTGAACCATGATTTAGACAACGTGGGTGACAGAGTTGCTAAGTCTGTTGAACCCATTGACCTAAATTCATGATTTGAGCGCTGCAATATCGAGTCAGATGACAACTTGATATCTTTTAATTAATTTATAGGGGATAAATTTGAGGAAGTTTTGAAGATCAGGAAAAAGTGACGGGATTCAAAAAAGAATCTTAAAGTACGACGCCCCAAAACAGGCCATCCCCGCGACTATAAAGCCGATCGCCACAGAAAAGACGATCGCCACAAAGCCACTGACGGCTAAGCCACTGGTTGAGAGCCAATCTATGCCCTTCTACTGGAGGTCAGACCTGTGTCGGCAGACCTATTTCAGCAGATATGAACCGAGAACAGACCCTGAGGGCATTAAATCTAATTTGACAGATTTGAAATCAGATCAGATATCCCTTGCAATAAAACGTAACGGTATATCTTGATACAAAAAATAGCTGTTTTGCAATCTATCTCAAGAGACAAATTATTTCCGAGTCAATGGGATAGGACTGGCGATCGCCCTCACGCCCATAAAATCGCAGTTCAGATTCGGAGTTCACGTCACATAGGACTTCGCGTTACATTAGATACGCCTTGGGATAGTTGACGAACAGTAGGCTATTCCCATAAGCCATTCCAGGATAAATCGAAGTTCATCGCCCGTGAATCAGTTCAATGGCTTGAGCCAGTGAATTGATTGAGTGGCTTGGATCTAGTGGATTGATTCTGGATGGTTTGATCAATTTGCTTTTCAAACTGATTGTAAGCCCTTGTGACACCTCCATTATGACAACCCTTTCTGAACATCCACCCTCCTCCGCCCTATCCCTAAACCCTCTGCACCCCCTAGAACCCTTGACCCCGGAAGAAGTCGCTGCTGCGGTGGCGATCGCCCGTTCCCAAAAAGCGATCGGCGACCAATTCCGGTTCCCCTGTGTGGTTCTCCATGAACCGCCCAAAGCCGATGTGCTTAGCCTCCAACCGGGAGAAACCCTGCCGCGAGAGGCATTTTTGATTCTCCTGGACAATGCCACCGGGCAAACCTATGAGGCGATCGTCTCCCTCACCACAAGCAAAGTCACCTCCTGGCAGCATATCCCTGCTGTGCAGCCCAATATTATGGCCGATGAGTTGTCCGAGTGCGAAGCGGCGGTAAAAGCCCATCCCAAGTTTGTGGCGGCATTGGCGAAACGGGGCATTGCTGACTTGGATTTGGTGGTGGTTGATCCTTGGGCGATCGGTAATTTTGGTTTCGCCGATGAGGTGGGCATTCGCCTTTCCCGTGCTATCTGCTATCTCCGCGCTGTTAAGGGTGGCAACTTTTATTCCCGTCCGATCGATGGTCTGGTTCCTGTGGTTGACCTCAATACCATGACCGTGATCCGCATTGAGGACATGGGCGTTGTGCCAGTGCCGCCCGATCCGGGTGAATATGCAACGCGCTTCGTCACCCAACCCCGCACTGATATTAAACCACTGCAGATCACCCAGCCCGAAGGCCCCAGCTTCACCGTGGAAGGTCACCATATTCGCTGGCAAAACTGGGATTTTCGCATTGGTTTTACACCTAGAGAAGGTCTAGTTCTCTACACCGTGGGCTACGAAGATCAGGGAACCCTGCGCCCCATTCTCTACCGAGCAGCCCTCTCGGAAATGGTGGTGCCCTACGGCGATCCGCGTCCGCAGCATTTTCGCAAAAACGCCTTTGATCTCGGGGAACATGGTGTGGGCATGTTGGCCAATTCGTTGAAATTGGGATGCGATTGTTTAGGCGAAATTTACTACTTTGATGCAGCCTTGACGGACAGCCGAGGGAATGTATCGATTACGGAAAATGCCGTTTGTTTACACGAGGAAGACTATGGCATTTTATGGAAACATACCGATTGGCGACTCGATGAGGTGGAAGTGAGGCGATCGCGCCGTTTAGTAATCTCGTTTATCGCCACGGTGGATAACTACGAGTACGGATTTTTCTGGTATTTTTACCAAGATGGAACGATTCAATACGAGGTCAAACTCACGGGAATTCTGCTATGTGGAGCCTTGGCCGATAACCCCAAATACGGCACCCTGGTCGCCCCCGACCTCAACGCCCTCAACCACCAGCATTTCTTCAGTATGCGCCTCGACTTTGACCTGGACGGCACCGCCAACTCCGTCTACGAAGTCAACACCGAGGCCGAACCGATGGGGCCAGACAATCCCTACGGCAATGCCTTCTTTGCCCAATCCACGCTCCTGCCCTCCGAAAAAGCGGCTCAACGATTGATCGATCCATTTAAGGCACGCTACTGGAAGGTGGTCAATCCCTCGGTGCAGAACCGATTGGGGCAGCCTGTGGGATACAAAATTATCCCCGGTGACAATGCCGTTCCCTATGCTCACCCCGATTCTCCCATTCTGAAACGGGCAGGATTTATGACCAAACATCTCTGGGTCACGCCCTATGATGCCAGCGAACTTTATGCAGCGGGGGCTTACCCAAATCAGCATCCTGGAGGGGAGGGACTGCCGAAGTGGACAGAGCGCGATCGCCCCATTGACAACACCGATGTCGTAGTCTGGTACACCTTTGGTCACCATCACATTCCCCGCCCCGAGGATTGGCCTGTGATGCCCACCGCTTACTCAGGCTTTGTCTTGAAACCCGTCGGCTTCTTTAACGCCAGTCCCGCGATGGATGTGCCGCCCTCGATGAAAGCTCAAGGCTGTTGTCACGAAGGTGAATCGTCGAATAATCAGTAAATTGATGTTCCTGCTAGCGATTCTAAGTGCTTGATTCGGCTTCGGTTTCAGCCCATTATTGCAAGATGCTGACCGTTGAAGTCCTATGGGTCTGTAAGGACTGAAGTCCTTACTACAAGCTTGTTTGTAGTGAGGACTTCAGTCCTTACCACTTCGAGATGCTGACCGATAAATTCCTGTGGGTTTGTCAGGACTGAAGTCCTTACTACAAGCCTGGGCGATCGCCCATCATCGCGGATACAGCCACCGATAAAACAACCGCGTCACCCGAGGCATGACCACATAGGTGAGCGAGAACACGGTCGCGATCGTCACCATGAATGCTCGCAGCAAAGGAGGCAGCCCAACCAGAACCGGAGCCAGAATAAAGGAGAGAAACTGGGCAACCGCAAACACCGTCGGAGCCGTCAACAGCGCCATCTTGTAGCGCTTGGGCGGACGCTGCACCAGCTTTCCCGGCAAGGTAAACCAGGTTTCTAGCCCCGTCAGCACCTCAAGGTTTTGCGCTTGCTGCACCATAGGCTGTGCCTTGTCAATCCAACGCTGACGCACCGGAGAATCCAGCCATGCCTTGAGATGCTTGTAGCAGTCAAACTTCAGGACAATCACATATTCCGGATGGGATGCATCTTGGGGGCGAATAAAACTTACCCCAGCATGACCCTCAAACTGTTGAGCCACCGCAGAAATATCATGCAGCCACTGCTCATACTCCTGTTCTCGCCCCGGTTTAACTAGATGGGTAATGACGGCGGTCACTTGTTGCTTGTCACTTTCTAGGGCGATCGCAGGGTTCATCTCATCTAAGCCTCTATCTCAGTTCTTTTTGTTTTTACCATGTTTCTTGGTGTAAGGGGAAAGGGAAAAGGGGAAAGGGAAAAGGGTTATCATTGACCTGTCTTCGTTTCATCCTTGATCCCCCTTTCGCCTTTCGCCCTTCGCCTTTCCCCTAAACTTCGCAATGGACAAATTTGAACAAATGAAAGCCTTTACCCAGGTGGTGACTGCTGGGGGATTTGCGGCGGCGGCTCGGACGATGGGAATGTCGCGATCGGCAGTCAACAAGCTGGTGATTGCGCTGGAGAATGATTTGGGTGTGCAGTTGCTGCACCGGAGTACCCGCGTGGTGACACCGAGTGATACAGGGTTGGCATTCTATGAGCGGTGTGTTGAAATTTTGGCCAGTTTAGAAGAGGCGGAGCGATCGGTGACCCAGCTCCATGCCGAACCTCGGGGTATCCTGCGGGTCAATGCGCCGATGAGCTTTGGGACGATTCACCTTGCGCCTGCCCTGGCCGATTTTCTGTTGCAGTACCCGGATCTTCAGGTACAGCTCACGCTCAACGATCGCTTTGTTGATCCCCTTGAAGAAGGCTTCGACATCACCCTCCGCATTGCCGAACCGCAGCCCATCGGCAGTCTCATCGTTCAACCGCTGGCTCCGGCTCCCCGAGTCCTCTGTGCCGCTCCCAGCTATCTGGAAAATTATGGTACGCCCACGCATCCCAACGAATTGCGCTCTCATTCCTGCTTGCATTACGGCCAAATTGCTACAGAATATCAATGGAAATTCACGGGACAGGACGGAGAGTATCCCATAACCGTTCATGGAGTCTTGTGTTCTAATAATGGCGAAGTCTTGAAAGATGCGGCGATTCGGGGGTTAGGGATTACTTTGTTGCCTTTGTTTATTGTGGAAAGTGCGATCGCCCAACAGCAACTCCAAGTCCTTCTATCTGACTACAAAGCCCCCGAACTCTCGATCGATGTCATGTATCCCGTTAACCGTCATCTCTCCACCAAAATTCGACTATTCGTTGAGTTTCTAAAACATCGTTTTGGATGATTCGTTTGCTATTTGTTCTCGTTAACTAAATTAGAAAACGTTAGAAAAGTACATCAGTCAACGAGGCGATCGATTCAAGTTACGCCGATGCCTTTATCGCTCGATCTAGCTAACCGCAGAGACGCAGAGACGCAGAGAGAAACCCTTTCCCCCTTCCCCTTTCCCCTTTCCCCTTTCCCCTTCCCCCCTACTCCCCACTCCCCACTCCCTACTCCCCCTTCACTTCCTTTTTGCCGATTCCCCGACTGTATCAATTCACTCAACAGGGAGAGTCCAGATTCGATACAGTGGAGCATCATACAAGGAGGTTAAAGCAATGAAAATCTAATTCATAGAACAATGGTGCATTGCATGGTTGAGTCATGCAAGCTTCACCTCAACGCAATTCGATGGAGGATAAACAATGGTGATTCGATACGTCACGTTGCTCGTACTTTTGGCGATCGCCATCCTAGGTTCGCTCACCGAAATGGGCACTGCCCTCTTTGTGGAGATGGATCTGGAAAACTTCTCAAAATGGACTTGTATCACGAGTATTTTTGCCCTTTTGGCGGGCTATGTGGTGAAACTCACTCCTGCATTCCTAGCGGCCTATCCTTAGGATTGGCGATCGCTCAAATTACACCCCAATTAATAAGGGAAGGCGACCGCCTTCCCTTATTGATTTAAGGTATAGGTTTAGCTCAACGGTTTAGCTGAAGGTTCGGCAAAATTGTCTCACCGCACGAACAACGGTTAAGTCTGTTCCTGTTCGCCGCAAATCTAGCCATTGATTCAACTGCTCTACCGTGATCCCAGGAAATGCAAGGCTGGTGGCACTGTCTGTATACCCGTCTGTATATCCGTCTTCTAGCAATCGCTTAATGGTCAGAACTCCTGCTTGATAAAGCCATACTTCTGGCACTCGCATCGCAGTGTAAATGCTCAATTTACTATCAGAACGATTGGCAATATCAACCTCCAATACCAGGTCAGGCGGCAAATCAATCCCTACAACATCGCCCAAACCTTGTCCGGCCTGAGCATTTTGGATGTAAAAGCAGCTATCTGGCTCTACGCCTTTGACCAGGTCAGGGCGGTTCATGGTCATAGAGCCTAAGTCATTGAATTCAAAGCCCAATTCTTCTGCAAGGGTGAGGGCGATCGCCGCTAACACTCGATTGGCCGATTCATGCGGTTGACCTGGCATTCTAATTTCTAACGCTCCATTTTCATAGGCAACACGGGTGGAGCGATCGTCCCCTAACTGATGCAACAAGGCCAAATAGCTCTCCCAGGTGACATCTGCAATGCGAATGGCACTCCCTGGCATCAGTTCAATTTGGTGAATTGGCGTTGCAATGGCTGCCGTCATCCGGTTTACCACACTGAATTTCAGTTATTTCACCTCTATTCTAAACGGAGATTTGCCAACCCTAACAGAGAAATATTTCTGACTACCCAGTAGGCATCCAGAATCATTGTGAACCATTTGAATCAAACCGTTGAAGAAGCTTATGAGTTGGATGCGATCGCCTCCTGTTCCTGCTGAAATTCCTGTTCATATTCCGACATGGCGCGTTTAATCGCAGGTGTCCACTCGACAAACTGTTGACCTTTCTTAGACGCTTCTTCCTTGGATTGTTCAGCTTCGGTCTTTTCAGCGTCAGTGAGCTTTTCCCAGACAGCTTTGGGGAGGTATCGCTGAGTCACTCGGCCTTTGCGGGCGCGATCGCTTCCCGTCTCGGTTTGCCAGTCTTGGGCTTCCCATTCGATTAAATGCTGGGCGGCTTCGTCCGGCTGCTTTTGGCGATACCCACCGCCCTGTTTTTCGTATTCTCGCACCAGGATTTGGCTTTTGCGGGCTGACCATTGTCCCGGCTTGCCGCCTTTATTCGATCGCTGAATCTCGTCCTTCAACTGCCGCCGCAACTCTGGTTGGGTGTATTTCTCTTCATAGTGATCTTTAGACATCGAATTGCTCCCATTTTTGGCGTTTTGCAATTTTTAGCGTTTTGCAACAGAAAATATCCTGTCTTGATCAAAACAACTGCGACACCAGACAACACCTGCCACCTGATAGATCTGTGTCATTCTGATTTTGAAGATTTGTGAAATATCTCAAGGCTATTCCTGGAATTTACGGAGACAGATATCGTTTTGGGATGTGCCACTGATGAAAGCTGCCCATTGGACTGGGTGATTCTCCGGAAATAGGGGGCGATCGCTTGCAATGAGAGGTATATTCCCAAGCAATCTACGCCATAATAAGCCCGTTCAATCGGTTCCCTTTCAATCCAGAAGGCTCAGTCGTTGATCAGGCATAGCTTCTGGGCTGCAACAGCTACAATTTGAAACACACAAACTATCAATGCGCGGTGCCCCCCGCTATTCCGGAGGTTCTCATGAAGAAGACGCTACCTACAGACTTTAACGAAACGATGGTGCAACAGTTCCGTTACCCTGCTGATCCTGACGATCGCTACCTGATCATCCAAGAATTACCCCAAACGGTGACGCTCCAGTTAATTGAAAATGGATTAGATCTGCCCATGTCGCGGAAACAGCGTCGAGCTATTATCGAAACCGACTATGTGGACGTGATTGATAAACTCGTCGTCTACGGCTGTGACAATCCCACCCAATGGCTCTTAAACTTTAACCCCTTGGAACGAGGCGCTGAGGCCGTTCGTCGTGCCACCCCCAAACAAATGCGTGCCTTGGTTGACCTGTTTTCCTGCCTCAACTAAATGGGGCGATCGCCGCTCAATTTTCCTTGAATCACATTTCCACAGATTACATTTCGCTAAAGGACTCTACCCAAATCCAGATCTTTCGTTAGATTTGGAGTGATCGGGTAGCAATGTGCGAGTCATTTCCCTTTATGGTTTTCCTCATCGTTGGATTTGCTTTGGCGGGCGGTTTTATTTTGATAATCGCCTATATTGCCTACCGCATGGTTGACGTGGTGGAAAAGAGCGATCGCACAGGCGACGACAGCTAATCCCGCAGAGCCTCTCCCACAATCTCGACTTTCGTCGAATACAAAATACTCCCCAAACCAGGCATTCTTAAAGTTTGCTTGTTTCTTCGCGTGTCCATCTATATCCATCTGTATTCATTGGTGTTCATCTGTGTCCATTGGTGTTCATCTACATTCATCTGCGTTCTCCTATGACAACCACCCTCTCCCCCCAAAACGCTTCCGCTCAGACTCGATCCACGCTAGTCATCATCGACCCTGCCGTAACCGAAGCCCAAACCCTGGCCAATGGCGTGATTGACGGTGCGATCGCCCTCATCCTCAACCCCGACCAGGACGGCATCCAGCAAATCACCGCCGCCCAGCGTCAGCACAACGCCACCGTCCTCCACATCATCTGCCACGGCGAACCGGGCTGCCTCTCCCTCGGCAACACCCAACTCGACCTCAACAGCCTCAGCCACTACACCGAAGCCCTACAGCTCTGGTTTGAACCTGCCCTTGACGCAGCCCAAGCGCCCCAACTCCTGCTCTACGGCTGCCAGGTCGCCGCAGGCGGCATCGGCACCAGCTTCCTGGATGCCCTCCATCGCCTCACCGGAGCCAACATCGCCGCCTCCACAACTCCCACAGGCAATCCGCAGCAGGGCGGCGATTGGAAACTGGAACGGGCGATCGGACGAGTGGATGCACCGTTGGCGTTTCGATCGGAGGTGATGGAGCAGTATGCAGGGGTGCTGTTTCCGACTTTAGCAAGATTTTTGCATTCAACTCCTAATTCCAATGCCGCATCAATCCTGGATTGGAACTCATTTCGGCTTTTCTTGTAAATACAATCCTATTTGTCTTGTAAGAGTTTGCAAACATAGACCCACTCCTGTCTGACCTGGATAGATGATGCAAGCAACTGTCATCGGGATGCCGTAGTCAATTGTTACTGAAAAGTTCTCTAGCAATATTGCTGAATCAGAGGATGAGCGTCCCTTTGTTTGTAAGCAAGGTGCCAGCTGATGCCATCCACCCAATTCCTGTCAGATCAAACCGTTACAATTTATAAAGCTCCTCAGAAAGGGAAAGGACAGAAGCTACTTCAGGAGGGCTTTCAATGTGCTGATTTTCCCTACAACCCTCCCTACTTTGATGGGAACTGTTACTTTGCAGGTTCTTAGGATAGGAGTATTGCCGAAGAGTTCAACCAGAGTTATCAAGAAGGGATTCTTGAGGTGACAATCGACCTCACAACTTACCAGGAGTATTTCAAGCCGCTTGAGTACCGCTATGATGAAAAGGGAGATCATGAGCGAATTGAGGTCGTCATTCCTCAAACCTTGTTCCCCATTCTCAATCAATTTCCAAGAATCCTGAAGTCGAGATAAGCAACGTGAACACTACAAATTGGGAGCAAATTAAATCACAGTACCCATTAGGTCAGTTCGTTCAGGGCGAAGTTGAGTTTCATGCTCCCTTTGGCATATTTATAAAAATAGGATCTTCTTCAGTGAAAGGACTTATTAAAATTCCTGATTTTCTGGACGAAGGAGAAATGAGTGCAGCGATGTACCCAGAGATTGGCTCAACTATAGGTGCAATTGTCGTGAGCCATAACGAGAGCAATCAACGTGAAATTTATTTAAGCGCAAAGCCGAGTGTTTTGCATAAAGCTCTTGTGCCGCTTAAGATTCCTGCATCGGTGTAAGTTGACGGCTCTCTACCCAAACACTAGTAACCAAATCGGGATCGTGACTAAAAGTAGAACCGTCGTCAACACAATACTACTGGCAATCAATTCCCGATCGAGTTCATACTCCTCTGCTAAAATCAACCCCGCAAAAGCCGTCGGCATTCCCGCCATCAGCACCAGCGCCAACCGGGGATCAGCAGGTAAATGCAACCCCAGCCCTGCTAACCCCACTACAATCGGCAGCACGATCGCCTTCAATATCGTCGGTGCGATCGCCCCCTTCAAACTCTTCCAGCCCCGCAACTGACTGAGCCGCATTCCCATCAACAGCAAGGCCGCCGGGATTACCAGCCAAATCGACGCATGGATGCCGCTCTCGACGATTTCTGGGAGTGAGATGGCGCGGGTCAGTAGACCGATCGCAAAAGCCCACAGCGACGGTACGGTGATGACATCGCGCAGGAGTTGCAGGGCGCGGTTGCCCTGGGGGGAACGACCAAAGTAGCTGGCCAGAAACACGCCAATGCCATAGGTGCCGACGACGTTTTGGGTGACGCTGTAGAGGACAAGCCAGCTTTGATCGGGGGGACTGATGAATACGGGCGCGACGGCTAGACCGACAAAACCAGTGTTGCCCAGCATGGAACTGACGAGGAAACTACCTTGGCGCGATCGCGACTCAGCTAAACTCAGGAGCTCGGGTTCGGCAAAACTTGGTTCTTCGGGGAGCGGTTCTTTGGCGAGGTCGGGAGCGGCGATCGGGGTTTCGGAGGGGGTAGGGGAGTCTGGGGGAGGGGGGGAGGGGAGCGCCTGGAGCGATCGCTGTCTGTTCAGGATAAGAGCCAGGGTGACCCAGGCCATCCCCAGGGCACTGACTAATGAGCCAATGGTGATGAGGGGCGCGAGTCCGGCTTGAGGCGAGAATTCGGTCTGACGCGCCAGGGCAAAAATTTCGATGGGGATACCCACCCAATAGAGGCTTCGACCCAATAACCGGGGGAAGGAATTGGGCAAGAATCGACAGATAATAATGCCTAAGCCCGTCCAAAAAATCAGAGGGGTATAAGCCTGAATCAGGGTCTCAGTCATTCCACAGTGAATCTCTATCAACAGGGTAGCGGGTAAATGCCAACCTGCCTATAGAAATTTCTAAATCTGGGGTGCCTAAATCTGCAAGGGTACTTGTTCCCAGCTTGGGAACAAACAAGCTATAATAAATCCATGCGTATCATAGCCCGGAGCACCTTGCGAGATTTTTGGGAATCTCATCCAAAGGTTAGTTTATGGAAATTCGCCCCATTAGAACTCAAGCTGACTATCAAGAAGCGCTGCAAGAGATTGAGTCGCTGTTCGATGTGGCTGAGAATACCCCGGAGTACGATCGCCTAGACGTTCTAACTACCCTCGTAGAAGCTTACGAGAAAACCCATTTTCCGATTGAACTCCCTGATCCGATCGAGGCCATTCAGCACTATATGGAGGCTCGGGGTTGGTCGCGTCGTGACTTGGAGACCTGCTTAGGCAGTCGAGCAAGAGTGTCTGAAATCCTGTCTCGCAAACGCAACTTGACATTGGAGATGATTCGGAAGTTGCATCAAGAATTAAAAATCCCGGCTGAAATTCTGATTCAACCCTATAAGTCAGCCCAATCTGCTTAGCCATTGATACAGGCGATCGCCCCTCCAGTTTCTCAGTGTCCAATGGCGATCGCCAGATTAAATGCCCTAAATGCTGAATTAACGACAGAACAGGGATTTCAGAACTTTTTATTTTTCCAATTCGCCACCGGAATCATTCGCGGGCGGGCGTGGAGCGTAGTCATTTCAGGCTCTTGGATGCTGAACCCGGCGGCTACAAGACTTTTGGAATCCGCCAACAGAATCATTCATTTGCGGTCGAGTCTGGCAATGACTCATGAGACAGGTGCAAGATTTCAGTTAATCTCTGAAAGCAATTTGAGATTCATTGATGTGCAGCAACACTGCCGCCACACACCAATAAATCCCTTGATTCAGCGACTTTCAGCAACGTTGAACATTGACTTTAAGCAACATTGAACACTGAACGTTGAACCTTGAACGTTGAACCTTGAACATTCGGACTTGCACGGCTAACGCATTCTCTAGAGAACTGTCACCCCATCTCGCCCAATCCGAATCCTCGTTCCATCCAATTGAGTCAGCGTCAAAAACTGATCCTCGTTGTAGGTTAGCGCCTGTTCCTCCAGGATGCTGATGGCCACAGCTTCACCCAATCGCAGCGACTCTGAATAGTCCGTCCGCCAGTGAACACCCGCCATATTGCGGCCATTGCCAATGTTTGAGGCCACTTTGTTGAGTTCACCGCCCAGAGTCATTTGCTCGGCATCATTGCCAGAATAAGCCAGCAACTCGGTGCCATCCACATTGGGCACGACCGGATTGGGCAGCACCCAGGACTCATTGAACCAGGCTTTCAGCACAGTGACACAGGCTCCTGCAACGGTCGCATGACCAGAACCATAGGATGGGTGAGTCGGGGAACCTTCTGGGAACGCCATGGGCAGCAAGTAGGTGCCATACCGACTGTACACCTGCTCCAACACCGAAGAACTGAACAGGTCAGGATGAATGGGATAGTTCGCTTGCTGGGTCAGATGGTGATGGACTCGGCCACCAAATTCCTCTGGACGCAGCCGACGATGAACAGACCATTTCTGGAACCAAACCGCTTTCAGCGCTCTGGTAGCGACTTCGGTCACCAGGCTAAGGATATGAGGTGCCCCAAACGTGGCAAATCCGGCTTGGGTTCTAGAACCCCGGTAAGGGTTGCCTTCATCCACGGGCGCGTTCATGCCCAGCAGAATCAGACAGGCATTGAGGTATGCCTCATACAGGGCATCGATGTGGACATACTGCCCTAAATCTCGCATATTGCGAATATAGCGAGGCGTGGAATCAAAGGCGTCAGTCCCCGTCAACCCGCCGTTTTGCACGGATAACCAGGTATTGTAATCGGTCATGTAGTTGATACCAGGCAGAACCGTTTGCTGGCGCTGGGAAATGGTCAGCGAACCGTAGGGGATTTCTTTCAGCAAGAACTGAGAGAGATAGGGGCCAACTTCATCCCCTGGAAAGATCCCTCGGAAAATGGTGTTGGGGGTGACTGCTGCGATCGCCCCTTCCCGACAGTAGCGCACCGCTTTTGGCCCTCGAAAATCGGAGAGCTTGGACAAGTCTTCTGCCGCCGCCGCAATTTCAGGATTGCGATCGAATTCTGTAAACGGAATATCGCGCAGTAGCGCCATCCAGTACAATTCCACCGCTTCCCCAGAGTTCTCGGCGGAGTCCAGGCGGGGAGCCGGGGGCATCGTGGCCGCATGGCTATCTAACCCCTGAAGGTCAAAGGCCAGTCCAGCTTGGGGGCTAACCAACTTACGGTTTCCGCCTAATGCGATCGCCTCAAAGTCTTCAGCTTTGCCGCTTTTCAAAGCGGTGATTAGAGAATAGTAAGCAGCCGGATCGACTTCCCCCAGACCGTTATGGGGCAACCCCTTGGAATAATTGGCGATAAAGTTTGGGAAACCGCTTTCATTGCAGTAATCCTGTTCTTCACCATTGTTGGGATGGGGCGGCAAGGGGCGATCGAAGGCAATTTGAGCCGCAGTCTGACGGATTTGCAGCGCCGAATCTTGGCGTTCAGTCGGCGTTTGGGGGCTGAGGGCTAAGGTGTCATGGCTTGAACATGGATTGACCAAGTAGGACATCGGGGACTCCTGAATTGAAGATAGTGGATGAATGGAAACAATAGGCCGATGAATAGGCCGATGAGCAGCTAAATAAGCAGATTGATGAGCAGATTGATGAGCAGATTGATTAGTAGATTGATGAATAAACCGATGAGCAGTTAAATGAACAGATTGATGAACGGATTGATGAGCAGATTTATGAATAGGTCGATGAATAGACCGATGAGCAGCTAAATGAGCAGATTGATGAGCAGATTGATTAGTAGATTGATGCACTGTTTGGTTTATCGAGGGAGATGCTAGAACGATGGCTGAAGTCTGCTCTGGAACTCTTGGCTCTGAACTTCTGGATAGATGCGCTGGAGAAGACTCTGGCAGAATTTCTGGCAGAATTTCTGAAGTCTCTGCTGGAAGGCACTCCAAACTACACTCTGGAATCCCTCCTGGAATCCGTTCTAGAATCATGTCTGAAATGCTTTCAGAATTCGTCTCTAAAACAGCCAGGTTGGGTTCCTGTTGCCTCTCAAATTCAACATTGCCCCTGATAGCGGGAGGTTTTGAGGAAACCTGTAGTCCCTTGGCATGTTCTGCCCAGGCCGGAATTTCCAGTACCGTTGGACGAAAAGCCGGAATTCCCTGGTCTTGTGGGCGATCGCACCCTCCCACCATAGAACCCGCCCGGTTCATATCCCAGCGTCTTGTATCGATCGCTCTTTCTGGACTGACCTCAGAAGCTGTAACTTCAGAGGCCGCAACTTCAGAAGTTGTACCAACCTGAGAAATCAAGCGAGATCCATCGTTAGAGCTATAATGACTCAGTTTTTCTGGTTTAATCTTCTGACCATGCCGTTCTTGACGGCATCTATGCCAAAAAATCAGCATTTATCGACCTCCTGCCGTTCTTTCCCTCGATGTTCATCAAGCTAACCAATGATTCATGTCATTGGGAGTACCCCAGGGGGTACTCCTGAAAAGAGTTCTTTGGGTTGAATGACAGGATCGACTCACTCATTCGTTATGCTTAGTTGATTAACCTCAGCTAAGGATAAACCTGTCGTTTGGCTAATAATGGCTGGATCAAGGATGCTCAGGAGGGAACGGGCGATCGCTCGTTTTGTTTCCAGTTCAGCTTCGGCTCGACCTTTTTGAATGCCTTTAGCTTCTCCATCTAATCTAGCCTTGAGAATCGCATTCCGATTGTCTTGGAGAAACATCTCGCGTTTTTCCAGGATCTCTAACTCCCGTTTCGTCAATTTGCTTTGCTGAGCTACGGCAAACGCATGATGGATGGCAGGGACTGCATCCATAATCGGCGGCACAGTTTTGTGACGATTGGCGGATTTGAGGAAATAAATCCACTTGTC
The DNA here is from genome assembly GCA_025454315.1 of Oculatellaceae cyanobacterium Prado106. Classification (GTDB taxonomy): domain Bacteria; phylum Cyanobacteriota; class Cyanobacteriia; order Elainellales; family Elainellaceae; genus Prado106. The sequence continues at coordinate 8,450 of JALOOP010000041.1, read as the reverse complement.
GGTTAAGGTTTCTAGGTCGTCGAGTTCTTTGTGAAATTTGGGTAACTCTACAAATACAAGCTCAATGTCGTCACTGTAATCGGTGAAGTCGTCTTTCTCCTTGAGCCGATAGCGAGAGATCACCTTGTCACCCTGCTCAAACATCTCAAAGTCAGTGATGGTTAGGGCAATGATGGGGTTGAGTAAAGTATAGTCCTCCCCAACCGCAAACTGAATAGAGAAGGCTTTAGCCGCGTTGTAAAGAACACGCTTGTCAAAGCCGAGGACGTTGAGAACTTGCATCTCAATAATGACGGTTTTGTTGTCTGTGATCGTGGCTTTCACATCCAGATAGGATTCCTTGATGCCCTGGATACGAGGAGCTTGATAAGGGGCAAGAATTTCGACATCCAGGATGACTTCCCGCTCTTGATAGAGAATTGCGTTCAGAAAGCTGATGAGAATGTCTTTGCTCTTTTTGGAGCCAAAGATTTTCTTGAAGGCAAAATCTATTCTGGAATTGATGAACGTCATCGTAGGAGTCACAGGTTGACGAGGATGAATGCTACTGTACCAAACCTCACGAAACGGCTTCCTAACCCTGAATCCAGAGCAGATTGCATGAATCAATGTTACATGCCCCATAAGAAAAGGGGACAATCTCGCAAGAGACTATCCCCATTCACCGTTAGGCTTGAATTGCGCGTTGAAAGACTTTACCGTTTGACCTGAGTTCTGACTCTATTTTTCAGCGTCATCATCATGGGCAAAGCGGTTGTAGAGGAAGTCGAGCGCATAGTTTCTGAGTTTGTAGTACTCTGGCATTTCCATGATGCGGGCGCGATCGCGAGGCCGTGCGAAGGGAATCTGCATGACTTCGCCGATCGAGGCGGCGGGGCCATTGGTCATCATCACGAGGCGATCGGCGAGGAAGAGGGCTTCGTCGATGTCGTGGGTGATCATCAGCACGGTACAGCGATGCTCGTTCCAGATTTTCAGCAGTTCTTCCTGGAGTTCTTCCTTGGTGATGGCATCGAGCGCGCCGAAGGGTTCGTCTAGCACCAGCACTTCGGGGCGGATGGAGAGGGCACGGGCGATCGCCACCCGTTGTTTCATCCCACCGGAGATTTGGGGCGGTTTTTTCTCGGCAGCTTCGGTCAAGCCCACCATGGCCAGGTGATCTTTGACGATCTGGGCTTTTTCACCCTGAGATTTTTCAGGGTAAACGCGATTCACGGCCAGATAGACATTTTCAAACACGGTCAACCAGGGCAGCAGCGCATAGCCCTGGAACACGACCATGCGATCGGGGCCAGGTTTGGTGATGGTTTTGCCCTGGAGGCGGACTTCGCCATAGGTCGGCGTGGCAAAGCCACTGACCATGTTAAGGAGCGTGGTTTTGCCACAGCCGGAGTGACCAATCAGGCAAATAAATTCACCTTGTTGAATGTTGAGATTGACGTTTTCGAGAACCGTGTACTCTCCGGTCTTTGTCGGATAAATTTTGGCGACATTATCGATTTCCAGGAAAGCGGACGGAGCCGTTCTCATGGGTTGATCTATGGGTTGAGCGGCTGTGTGGCGTAAGGTTTGCATAGCAGTGTCAGTAGGTTGAGGTTCGGGAGTTGACGGAGGCATTCAATTCATATCATCGTCCCCGTTGCCAATCTTGATAACCATCTTGACGGCGAGGAGGGAAATTTTCTTAGGCGGTTCTAGCAGAATGAATGGGTACCTCAGCCATGTAAATGTCATGCTTGATGGGCACTTCATTGAGATAGGCGATCGGGTCATCCGCGCTAAAGGTGGTGCCATCAAACAGGTCAATCGAACTGCGACGGTAGGTGGTCAGGTCGGCTAGACCCAACTCCCGAGCAGCGGTACTGAAGACACTGACCTGACAAACCCGTTCCAGGATTTCGACCCAGTTGCGGGGGAAGGGAATCTCGCCCCAGCGTGCCAGTTGCGTCATCATCCACAGGTGTTCTGTGCGGCTGGGGCGGTTGATCCCGGCTCCAAAGAACTGGTGGTGGGCATGTTCCTTGGGCGAGGGCTGAAGTCCACAGACATACTGGTTGGGATCGCCCAGGTAGATGTATTCCAACTGAGTGCTGAGGTATTCCTGACGCGCGAGAATCTGGCGGATTTCTTCCTGATTTTCGGGTTGCACACAGTAGCGGCAGGCTTCCAGCAGGGCTTTCACCAGCGCTACATGGGTGTTGGGATAGGCTCTTGACCAGTCTTCCCGGACTCCCAAAACTTTGGCGGGGTGGCCGTTCCACACTTCCAGGTCAGTGGCGATCGTGTAGCCAATGCCTTCAACCGCAGCCCGAATGTTCCAGGGTTCACCGACACAGTAGCCGTCAATGTTACCCGCTTGCAGGTTGGCGATCATTTGCGCCGGAGGAATCATTGTGATCGACACATCCGAATCCGGGTTGATTTTGCCTGCGGCTAGCCAGTAGCGCAGCAGCAGGTTGTGCATGGAGGCGGGATGTACCATGCCAAAGGTGTGCTGTTTGCTGGGGGTTTCCAAGAGCATTCGCCGTAGATCGGTGAGCGAGTGAACGCCCTGCTGGTAAAACTTTTTGTCGAGGGTGATGGCGTTGCCGTTGCGGGTCATGGTCAGGGAACTGACGATGGGCAGAGGCTTGCTGTCCATGCCGCCAGCGGTCAGCCAGATGGGCATCCCGGCGGGCATTTGAGCCGCGTCTAGATAGCCTCCAGCGATGCCGTCCTGGATGCCGCGCCAACTTGATTCGCGCACCAGATGTACTTCATCAAGACCATGATGAGCGAAGAAGCCTTTTTCTTTGGCGATCGCCAACGGCGCACAGGCAATCAGCGGCACAAACCCAATTTCTAGATTGACCTTTTCCAGGCCATGACGTGCGATCGCCCCCTGTTTTCTAGCCCGCAGTTGCTTGATTTGCTTCTGCTGGTTAAGGAAGTAGATAATTTCGCTCCGGTAGCTGTAGTAGTTGGGGTGATTGACCACTTCCATGCGCTTGCGCGGACGAGGAATGTCGATTTCGAGCAGTTGGCCAATCTTGGACTCGGGGCCATTGGTCAGCATGACGACGCGATCGGAGAGCAGAATCGCCTCATCCACATCGTGGGTCACCATGATGGCCGTAACCTTGTTTTCCTCACAGATTTTCATCAACTGCTCTTGCAGGTTGCCTCGGGTCAAGGCATCCAATGCGCCGAAGGGTTCATCTAGCAGCAGCAGCTTGGGACGGATGGCCAGGGCACGGGCGATCGCCACCCGCTGTTTCATCCCCCCGGAGAGTTGGTCAGGTGGCTTATCAGCAGCGTGACCCAGTCCCACCATTTTGATGTGCTGATCGACGATTTGCTTGCGCTCTTCGACGGAGAGATGACCAAGGACATTCTTCACGGCCAAATCAATATTTTGGCGAACCGTCATCCAGGGCAGCAGCGAATAGTTTTGGAAGACCACCATCCGGTCGGGGCCAGGGCGCTTAACTTCGGAGCCTTCCAGCAGCACCACGCCTTCAGTGGGCAGATCTAGACCCGCCACCATGTTCAGCAGCGTAGACTTGCCGCAACCGGAGTGACCAATCAGCGAAATAAATTCGCCCTGCTTAATTTCCAGGTCAATGCCCTTGAGGGCGACGTAGGTACCACCGTTGGTTAAATCAAAAGTCTTTTCGAGATTATCGACCGTTACAAAAGGAGCCATAGGTCTTGTTGGGGATTGAAGAACGAGAACGGCAATGATTCTGTGATTTTGGATTCAGAGCATCTTTAAAGGTGAGTCGAAGCTGCACTCTCAAAAGCTCAAAAAAGCTCAAAAAAGATTACTGGAAACACCACCTAGGGAAGACGAAAGGGGAACAGTCATCAGGATGTGAGGGAAGTTAGCTTAACCGGACTACCCATTCCCCAAAGCTGTTTCGGATAGGAGGGGGGAGAGGCGAAAGGGGAAAGGCGAAAGGGGAAAGGGAACAGAAATGAATCATTAGTAATGCCTAAGTAATGCCTAGAGAAACATCCTTATTAATGCCTAGAGAACCATCCTTTACCCTTTTCCTTTTACCCCTTCCCTTTCCAATTACTGTCTTTGGCTCTCAGGCAAAATCATCGTCTGCACTTTCACCATCAGTTTGTCCAGCAACCAGCCCACCAGACCGATGTACAGCAGGGAGAGAATGATTTCGCTGACGAAGCCGTTTTGGTAAGCATTCCAGATAAAGAAGCCGATGCCGACAATCCCCGACATGACGATTTCTGCCGCAATAATCGCCAACCAGGCCAGACCGATCGCAATTCTCAATCCGGTGAAGATGTAGGGCAGGGCAGCGGGGAACAGAATCTTGAAGAAGTATTCACGCTGGGGCAGTTGTAGCACTTGAGCCACGTTGTTGTAGTCCTGGGGAATCTGACGAACGCCAACAGCGGTGTTAATGAGAATCGGCCAGATTGCGGTGATGAAAATCACGAACAGGGCAGCGGGTTGGTTTTGTTGTAACGCAGCCAGAGCAATGGGAACCCAAGCCAGAGGAGGAACGGTTCGGAGAATTTGGAAAATCGGGTCGAGCGCTTTGGAAATGCGACGGTTTAGACCGATGAGGATGCCAATGCTAATTCCCACAACCGCAGCAAGGCTATAGCCGATCGCCACCCGTTTCAAGCTTTCAAACACCTGCCAGAACAGCCCTTTGTCGGTGCCACCGCGATCGTAGAAAGGATAAAGAATCAGCATCCAGGTATCTTGTACCACCCGGATCGGGCTGGGCAATGTCGCGCCGGGGAGAGAAGCAAAGAGTTGCCAAAGAACGAGGAGAATGATGATAGCAATGGCGGGCGAGAGAACATCATCTAAACGCTCGCGGAATTTGGGATCAGACCACAGGGACTTACTGTTGGAACGGCTTTGAGCAATGGTCATTCGGATTAACCTCCTAAAGTGCGGGTGAATTATCTGTTAAATCTGCTGTGGATTGTATTGGGAGAGATTGGACTGGGAGAGGATGTTGTGAAATCCTGGGAAAGGAAATGTTGTGAGAGGAGCGGAAAAGGAGCATCGGCTATCTGGTATTCGGAGTATTCAGAATGACGATTCTGAACCACTATCTGGAATGACAGCTTGAACAGAATCTAGAATGACGAATAACCGATAGCAGATGATGAAAATTGAATGCGCGTTTAACGGTGTCCATCAAAAGTTCATCGAAGAATCATCACCCTCAAAACAAGTCACAACCAATTTAGCGGTTCACCAGGTTGGTGAATGAAACTAGGAAAGGAGGGGGGAAGGGATCGTTTATTCAAGATCATGGCTGATAGGATGATCCCTCTCCGCCCCTCAAGACTGGCTCTCAAGACTGCCCTTCAGGACTGCCCTTCAAGACTGCCAAGTTTAGGCTTTGATCTTCAGGCTGTCGAGATAAGCTTGAGGATTGGCCGGGTCGAACTTGATGCCGTCAAAGAATTCCTCAACGCCCCGAGAGGTGCTGGTGGGAATGTCGGCAGCAGCAATCCCCATTTCTTGTGCAGCTTCTTTCCAGATGTCTTCGCGGTTGACCTTATCGATCAAAGCTTGGGCACCAGTTAGCGTTTCCTTGGGCAGGAAGCCCCAGCGGACGCTCTCGGTGAGGAACCAGAGGTCATGGCTCTTGTAGGGGTAAGAAACACTGCCCTTGGAGTCCTTCCAGTAGAGGACGGCCATAGAGCGATCGTCGATTTGCCGTTCACCCATGTTGTATTTGCCCATGAGGGGGTTGAGCAGCACCTCTTCGGGGAGGGCGAAGTATTCCCGACGGGAGAGAATGCTGGCCATTTCCTTGCGGTTGTCAAAGTTGTCGCACCATTGCTGAGCTTCGATAATGGCTTTGATCAGCGCCTTGGTTGCCTTGGGATGCTTGTCGGCCCAATCACTGCGGACTGCAAAGTATTCTTCGGGGTGATCCTTCCAGATTTCAGAGGTGAGGGCAGCGAGGAAGCCGACATCATCAGCCACAATCCGGTAGGGCCAGGGGTCGCCAGTGCTGAAGGCATCCATTGCGCCCCGTTTCATGTCGGCCACAGTTTGGGAGGCGGGGACGGTCAGCAGTTCAACTTCGGTGTCGGGGTTGATGCCGCCTGCGGCTAACCAGTAGCGAATCCAGAATTCTTGGTTGGCTTTGGGGAAGGTGTAGGCAGCCTTGAAGCGAGTGCCCGAGGATTTCATTTGGCTAAAGAAATCAGCTTTGCCGTCTAGTTTTAGCCCGATGCCTTTGCCTTTGTGGTTACCGGCGATCGCAATCCCATTCCCATTCGTGTTCAACTGACACAGCACATACATCGGAACTTTGGTATTGTCGGTGATAATCCCTTCAGAGATCAGGTAGGGCATAGGCATTTGCCACTGTCCACCGTCAATGCCACCGCCGCCAGAGCCGATTTTGACATTATCCCGAGCCGCGCCCCAGTTGGCTTGCTTGGCGACTTCCACATCGGGCATGCCGTATTTTGCAAAGAATCCTTTTTCTTTTGCAATGATCAGCGGTGCCGACTCCACAATGGGGATATAACCCAACTTAGCGGTCTTGACTTCAGGCTCCTGTCCGGCCTGAACTGCGACAGCCGGGGAAGCCGCAGGGGAAGAACCCGAGGCCGCAGAGGAGGTTTGGTCAGGGGGGTTACCCACACAACCTTTAATCAGAACAGTAGTTGCAGCGGTTGCAGAAGCTGTCAACAGAAAACGACGACGAGAATTAGAAAACTGGGTCACGGATGTCTCCTAGGTTAGATAAAGTGACTGCTGCCATTGTGGTTGAGGGGCGACTGCCGCCTAAAACCTAAAAACGAGTAGCAGAAATTGGCGTGGAACAAACTCCACTCTTCTAAGAAGGATTAGGGATGCAGACAAATTGATGAAGGTGCTGACTCAACAGATGGATTTCCGTTGGATTTCTCTGTTCAATCAGCGTTCTAATCAGCGTTCACAGCAAGCCCGAATCAAGTAAACCTGAAACCTACACACCTGGTTTTATAGACTTCATCTGGACGAGTATTTTGATTCGATCAGCGGGCGGGGCGCGCCTTGACCGTTCATTTACCGATAAAGCCTAATGCTCTAGAAACGCTCTGGAATAGATGGCGATCGCACCTCATCCGTTGATGTCAGATGATGTCAGAGAATGAGATCGAATATTGAGGTCAGAGTTAAAGTCTTAGCGCTAGGAAAAGCTTTTGGAAAAGCCTTGGGATAAGTCTTAACTGAAAATGCATTGCCATCTAGATTCAAGAACGAAGAGTTAATCAAAAGAATAATGATTGCGAACCGATAACCGTTTGAAGGTTTGATTTTAGATTTCTAAAACTCCTACTTAAGAATGAGATGTAGAAATCCATCAACCAAAGCTTCAAATCAGATGGGGGTGACTTTCTGCAAGCCGATGATGCAGACTCAGGGTGTGCCAAACAGTGCTTGAGAGAGCAAGACTTCTCTAAGCAAAATGAACCATTCAAAAGGCATGATTCTTAAAGCTGGCAGGCACCTCTGGGATCAAACATCGTCCGGGTAATGGATGTAACTAAAATAAACATTTCAATCACAGCAATATCCAGAGATATCAATCAAAAAGCGTTAACGGTCTTGTTCTTGGTAGAGAGGTCGTTCGATGTCTGAACTCATCTCTTGAATGTAGACTACTGTGTTTGATCCTCATCCGTCTAGCGGGTTCAATCAAAAAAATAAAGAAAATCTAAATTAGTTCAATAAGCAAAATTTTATTTACGACCGTAGTTAATAAAAAGAAACATTCCTCGAAAGGCAGGTTATTCATAGGTTAAGGCTATCTATGTAAGGGTTCTAGCCCTTTCAGTGAGGGGTTACTATCGAGGTTTATTGACGATAGTTGGGGATAGTTTCTATGCATTTCACAGGATTCTTCAATGAAAATATGTTTATCTCTAGTCTGTAATTAAGGAATTGTCGAATTATTTCTATAGTCCAGACTTGATGTATAAAAATTACTTCAATGAACCTGCGATTTATCCCAATTGAAACCATCATTTCTATTAGGATACTTTTAGAAATCCCAGCACTTTGGTATCCACCAGCACTTTGGTATCCAATAGACTCTTTTGACTGACTTGAGCCGATCGCACTCTTCTTCAAGAGAGACAAGCCTTTAAGGATTTCAACCTCCCCTTTAATTTGGGATAGTATAAGCTGAGATTATTGCTTCAATACTTTTTCTATTTTGATAATTGGAGGAGGAAAAACCTACTACTAGAGATAGAGAATCATCCTCTTCACTCCAGTGATTTTATGCTCGAAGAACCCATCGATCGCATTGATCCAGATATTTCAATGATTCCAATGAATTGCATTGATCTGTTAATAGATAAAAGCTAGGGCTTAGAGCGTATTTCTAAAAAAAAGATTAAATCAAGGGCAAGATCACGATAGATGGATCAAGATCGATCAGGTGATGTTCATGAGGTAGGGATCATGG
>JALOOP010000391.1 GCA_025454315.1 Oculatellaceae cyanobacterium Prado106 | reverse complement strand
GGGGGCAACAGTACGCATAGAACCAGAAGAGGATAATCGTTCATCTACCAGTTTACAAGAATCTAGAAACTGTGTAATGATTTTTGCATAAGGACTTATGATGCAAAAAAATCATTCCACAGCATAAAGAGATGACCACTGCTACCCTCGTTGGAATCTACATCAGTGAACAGGCCAAAGTCCTACCGCGATCGGTAGACTCAGTAGAGGCCATAGCCATGAAGGGCTTAACGGGCGATCGCTACGCCCGCAAACGCGGCACCTTCTCCGCCACAGAACCCAAACATTCCGGACGCGCCCTCACCCTAATTGAAAGTGAAGCCCTAGAAGCCTTCAAAGCCCGGTACGAGTTGGATCTGTCCCCCGCAGAAGCCCGTCGCAATTTGGTCACGGTCGGCATTCGGCTCAATGATTTGGTCGGCAAAAAGTTCTATGTGGGGACGGTGTTGGTAGCGGGTGTGCGTCTTTGTGATCCCTGTAGCCATTTGCAAAAACTCACCCAAAAACCTGTTCTAGCAGGCTTAGATCAATGGGGCGGACTACGGGCTGACATTCTATCCACAGGGGTGATTCAAGTTGGGGACACCATTACCCTCATCGAATCCAAGCCAGAGTAAAAGCCTCACGCTTAAGGTCGTTGACGGTTCCAGACCACTCTATCCACAGTAGAGTGAATTCCCAAGGGAACACAAAGTATACCAATGGAGCGATGTGAGAAAACGGCGAATTGCTCAAATTAAAGGGTACTCACGACTCAAAAAAGGCATCGCGTTTTTTAGGAGCATCCCTTGTGAAATTTGGACAATGGCTGGGCTTAATTGCTCTCATTCTGTCACTCTACATCCTCTGGCAAATTCGGCAGGTGGTGCTATTGGTCTTTTTAGCCGTCATTTTTTCTACCGCGCTCAATCGACTGGTGCGGCGGTGGCGGCGATCGGGCGTGAAACGACAGTGGGGGGCAGCATTGGCGATCGCCTGTCTCTTGGGTGCCATGGCCTTTATGCTCTACCTGATCGTGCCGCCCTTTGCCCAACAGTTTGACCAATTAGCCGAGCTAGTGCCTGCAGGTCTAGAGCGATTGCAGGTTGTCCTGATTGCGGCGCAAAATCGTCTGTCGGGAAGCATCCTCGACAACTTGCCTCGGGTTGATACCCTGGTTCAACAGGTGCGCCCCTTTGCCACCTGGGCGTTTAACAACTTCTTTGCCTTGTTCAACAATGTCTTCACGATCGTTCTCAGTCTTTTCCTGGTGCTGGTTTTGACCGTGATGCTGCTGATCAATCCTAGCCCCTATCGACAGGGGTTTCTGGCACTCTTCCCGGCATTCTATCGGCCTCGCATGGACGAGATTTTGACCCAGTGCGAAACGTTCCTGGTGGGGTGGATTCGAGGGACTCTGATTAATATGGTGGCGATCGGGCTGTTGAGTGCGATCGGGCTATGGCTGTTGGGGGTGCCGCTGGTGCTGGCCAATGCGTCCCTGGCTGGATTGCTGGAAGCCATTCCCAATGTGGGACCGACTTTGAGTGTGATTCCGCCTACGGTGGTAGCGCTGCTGGATGCGCCCTGGAAAGCCGTTGCGGTGATTGTGTTCTACATTATGCTACAACAAACGGAGCAATATTTTCTGGTGCCCTTTGTCATGTCTTCCCAGGTCAACTTGCTGCCTGCGGTGACGTTGCTTTCTCAGGTCATTTTTGCAATCTTCTTTGGCTTTCTAGGACTGTTTCTGGCACTGCCGCTGGTGATTGTTGGACAGATTCTCATTCAAGAAATCATCGTCAACGATGTCATGAATGGGTGGCAGATGCCGTCTAATCAGTCAGTACCCAGTCGTCATCTTCATTAATCCCCTGAATGTCTCGCAGATGTTGTACAACCCGTTCATATGAAGCATCTAGAAATGATGGTAAAGCTTGGTTTTCTCTAGGCTGCGTCATTATCATCTGTATCGCTGACCACTGTAATTTCGTAAGGTAACGTGTTGAAACCCAGATCTTCTAAGCTTTGAAGCGCTTGCAGAACCTCTTGTCGTTCTAGTAGGGGGCGATCGCTCAATTCTTGCAGCAATTCATAAACACCTTGATACTGATCCGCTTTGTACTGAATCCAATGGTTCTGATAGGCCATCGCATCGTGAAGTGCCATCATTACTTCGGTCAGCGGATCAGCAGGGAACTGAGCATAGAGCGTCTGGATGTTACAAAACAAGCGATTCACATAGGCAGCAGAAGGCAGCCCATCGTGCAGCCTCTGAATCCGCTGAAGGTCGAGCAGAACATCACTCACAAGCTGCTGTCGTAAATCTGGCTGTGTTGCAGGATCAGAAGGTAGAAGGGATTGGATGAACCCTAAAACTTCTTGTTGCTTCTCAGATGACAACAACTCTAGCTTTTCGAGTACGGCTTGCTTGATGTTCATCGCTTTTGATCTAACGCTATATCGACTCGGCCTTGATATATCTGCCACGATTATAGGACGAATAACTAAGCAAAGAGACGTTCTTGCCAGGAAAATCTCCATTGGCGGCAGAAATTTTGAGGAGGATAGTTAGGTAAGAGCCGAAAAGATCAATATCTATAGAAAGGGGATTGAAAAAGCACAAGCTTACTCGTCACTCTAGAAGCAGTCGTTGTGAATACCGGGAGGCTCCCATGTTTCAGAAAAAACTGCGATCGCTGCTTCTATTCCTCTGCTCAACGCTGGTTATTATCCTCTGTGCCACCGGAGTACAGGCTCAAACAGACATCAACATCAACAACCGCAATCTCATCCGGGTCGGGGGAGATGTGGTCATTGCTCCTAATCAGGTCGTGGAAAATGCCAATGCGGTGGGGGGTGATGTGACGATTCAACGGGGGGCGAGGGTGACGGAAACGGCGATCGCAATCGGGGGCGATGTGATTTTGGAGGAGAATGCGATCGTAGACGGCGATGCTTACGCGGTAGGCGGTCAAGTCATCACCGCACCCAGCGCAATCATTCGGGGAACTTCTGGAACGATGGCTGAGGATGGCCGTTGGGGCGCACAGGGGCTACAGCGTGGACGGGATGGCTTTGGGGTGCGGTATCTGTTGGGGGCGGGTTCCCATTTGTTGACGATTCTGTTGAGTACGGTTGTGGGCGCTCTGTTAATTCGATGGCGATCGGGTTTTCTTAATGCACTCTCCATAACGGTACAACAAGCGCCCATCCAATGTGTCTTCTGGGGATTAGGCGGCATTGTTGCAGCCGTGATTCTCATCATTCTACTCACCGTTAGTTTGATTGGGATTCCGCTGTTGCCTTTGGTTGGGTTATTGATTGCAACGGCTGTTCTCGTCGGGACGCTCGGTGTTGCACTCTGGATTGGTCAAAGAGTGTGGCATCAGTCGGGGCGATCGCCTCTCCAACAGTTTCTCATGGGAATGCTAGTCCTGACGCTCATTGGCCTGGTTCCCCTACTGGGCGGGCTGATTCTCTCGGTCGTTAATCTGATGGGACTGGGAGCGCTCTTGACCTGGCAGTTTGGGGGGAGGGAGCGGTTGACGGTGGATCAGGGATGACGGCAAGATTGATTAACCGCAGAGACGCAGAGACGCAGAGGGGGGAAAGGGGAAAGGGGAAAGGGGGAAGGGCGAAAGGGGAAAGGGGAAAGGGGAAGGGCGAAAGGCGAAGGGAAAAATATTGCACCCATCTCCCCACCTCCCCACCTCCCCACCTCCCCACTCCCTACTCCCCACTCCCTACTCCCTACTCCCTACTCCCCCCAAATACCCTCGCGGTGTGATCATCCAATTCTGGTGGAAGCGTGTGCTTTGGTTGCCGATGAGGACGGTTGTCAACATATCGATCGGGGCTTCTAACAGTTGGGCTAGGGTGGTTTGGGTGATGTGTTCGTCGGGACGGTAGGCAGAGCGGACGGTGGCGACGGGGGTTTCGGGGGAGCGGTGTTGGAGGAAGATTTTTTGGGCGATCGCAATTTGTTCGGTGCGAGTTTGCGATCGCGGATTGTACAAAGCCACCACAAAGTCCGCCTGAGCCGCAGCAATCAGCCGTTTTTCAATCACAGGCCAGGGCGTGAGCAAATCGCTGAGACTGATAGCGCAAAAATCATGCATCAGGGGCGCACCCACGCGGGAAGCCGCTGACTGGAGCGCAGAAATACCGGGAAAGACTTGCACCGCAGGGGTTTTGCCATCCCAGTTCTGGACTTGGAGTTGTTCTAGAACCAGTCCGGCCATGCCATAAATGCCGCAGTCGCCGGAAGAAATGACCGCGACCGTTAACCCCCACTGCGCTAGCTCGATCGCCCGTTCTGCCCGCTGGCGCTCCTGGGTAATCGGCAACGCTTCGACGATTTGTCCGGGACGAAGCAACGCGGAAATTAAATCGACGTAAAGCTGGTAACCCACAATGACATCCGCTTGGGCGATCGCAGCCTGTGCCGCCGGAGTAATCTGGCTCAGTTGTCCAGGGCCCGTTCCCACCAACCAAAGCTGTCCGTCCCTCCCGGTATACTCGCGATCGGCCTGAGCAATGGCGACCGTCACCGCTCCCGGTTCATCTGGAAGCCGGACAATTTGTTTACTCACCCGTAACTCAACCGGATCTGAACTCATCTGCTGGGCAACCCAAATCGCAGCCGCCTCAGACACACTCGGGGTTCCCACTTCAGCTTCCACCACAGCGGAAGGGTTAGGGACGGGAATCGATCGCAACACTTCAGCCGTCGCACAGCGCAGGGGCAACTGGCGATCGCCACACCACTCCAGCAAACCCACCTCATCGGCCTTGAGATCGAGGGTAGCAATTCCGGCGATCGCCCCCATGGCCAAATGCTGACTGCGACAAGCCTGCTCCACTGCTGCCTCAATCAATCGCCGCGAAGACCCCCGCTCACAGCCAATACCCACCCACAGCACCCGAGGATGCCACTGTGCCTTAGGATAATCTGCCTTGGGATAATCCGACTCGGGCGCAAATTTTCGCTGAATCGGGCTGATCCAGAGTCGTGCGGCGATCGCTGTAGACTCCTGAGCATCCACCTCGGAAGCCCCAAAGCGAAAAGGATGGGAGTCCGGCAAACGCTGCTGCCATAGCGTTGAGCCTGCCTCTTGAAACACTTCCACAGGTTCCAGACGAGCCGCCGCCGCACTAACCCCCGTCCAGTCCCCACTCCCCTTCTGCCAGCCAAAGGGCACACCCAGGACATCGATTCCCGGCAGAGCCAGTTCATTGGCACCCCCGGTTAACACGGGCGTGGCTCCTAGCTGATGCGCGATCGCCCAGGTCAAGCGATCGGCTCCCCCCTGATGCCCCCCACAGAGGCTAATCACAAACTTTCCAGTACCTTCCAAAACCACGATCGCCGGATCGGTCGCCTTATCCTGCAACAAAGGCGCAATTAACCGAACCGTGGCACCCGTAGCATAACCAAAGATAAACCCCTGATAGTCCGGCCAGAGTTGGGCAAGGTGCGATCGCAAAGATCCCTCATAGCCCCGCAGATGATCATGCTGGGGCAGTTGATCGGCGATCGTCTGGGGCATCCACAGGGTCACGGCTCCGGTTTCCCACAGGGGTTGCAGACGTTGAGCCATGCTGAGAGTAGGGGCGATCGCAGCCAAGGGTTGAAAAGATTGAAGCATCAAAACAGATCAAAGGAGGAGGGGCGATCTATTGTACCGTCCTTTCATTCCCTACACCGCAACGATCCATCAGGCACAGCTATCGTCCAGGAAATCTTGGGGAAGACTAGCAGTAAGTCACTTAAAGCCACCGAAACAGCGAGATTTAACAAGATGTTCCCGATTATTGTCCACGAAGCCACAGTCCGCGTCTTTAATTTCTACTTCGAGAGCGATATGCACCAAGGGATGTGCTGCCTCCGACGGTTCTATCGCCTGGTCAAAACCTACAGCTTGAAGGAGCGATCGCAAGCCTGCCTCTACGCCCACCAGCTCACGCAGCACGAAAACCAAACCGTCATCACTGCCTCAGATGCCTGCTACAAAGTCTGGCTCGAAATCCGCTCCGAACTCCCAACCGAGCAACCCGAAGAACTCACCACCCCCGCCTAAAACCCCAGCCTTCAAGCCACCAATCTTCCCCCACCCACAAACCCACAAACACCTCCATCCTCTGCGTCTCTGCGTCTCTGCGGTTCAAATAAAGTGTAAAGCTCCTAAAACGCAGCATTCTAAACGCTAAGAAACCGCTGAATCACCTCATTACTCAATTCCCGAGTCTCCCCAGAAGCCACAATCCCCCCCTTCTGCATCGCGTAATACCAATCCGCCTGCCGCACAAAGTGCAAATGCTGTTCCACCAGCAGCACCGAAATCCCCTTAGTCGCCACAATCCGCCGCACCGCCGTCTCAATATCCAGAATAATCGAAGGCTGAATCCCCTCCGTCGGCTCATCTAAAACCAGCAACTGAGGATTTCCCATGAGGGCACGGGCGATCGCCAACTGCTGCTGCTGCCCCCCACTCAAATCACCGCCCATCCGCCACAGCATCGTTTTCAACACCGGAAAGAGGTCAAAAATTTCTTCAGGAATCTCTTTGTCCTTGGGGCGATCGGCTCTCGCTTCCAACCCCAACAGCAAATTCTCCTTCACCGTCAACCGAGGAATAATCTCCCGCCCCTGCGGCACATACCCAATCCCCATCCGCGCCCGCTGATCCGGCGAATTCTTCAAAATCGGTCGCCCCGAAAACTCAATTCCCCCACTCCGAGGCTTCAGCAACCCCATAATGGTTTTCAACAAGGTCGTTTTCCCAACTCCATTCCGACCAATCAAACAAACCATCTTCCCCTTCGGCACACTCAAATCCACATTCCGCAAAATATGACTTTCCCCGTAATAAACATTCAGCCCCGACACTTGCAGCATCAGCGGAGAGGGAGTGCGATCGGTAGGGTGGAGGGTGGCGGTGGTTTGCATGGCGTGGATGGGTGGATGGGTGGATGGGTGGATGAGTG
>JALOOP010000040.1 GCA_025454315.1 Oculatellaceae cyanobacterium Prado106 | reverse complement strand
CCCCCTTTCCCCTTTTCCCTTTCCCCCTTCCCCTTCTTCCTCCCCCAATTCACTCTACAATCAAAAGAATTACTGATTTGAATGCCCCCAAAGGATATCCTATGCCTCTCAAACCTGGTGATGTAGCCCCTGACTTTAGCCTGCCGGATGGTGATGGCAATCTGGTGAAGCTCTCTGAGCTAAAGGGACGACGGGTGGTGCTGTACTTCTATCCTCGGGACAACACGCCCGGTTGCACTAAGGAAGCCTGTAGCTTTCGGGATGCCTACCCGGACTATCAGGCTCAGGATGTGGTGGTGCTGGGCATTAGCACCGATGACGCTAAGGCTCATAACAAGTTCACCACAAAATTTAATTTGCCTTTCCCCCTTTTGACCGATGCGGATGGAGCGATCGCCACGGCCTATGAAAGCTATGGCCCAAAAAAGTTTATGGGGAAGGAGTATGTAGGTATCAGCCGCAATACCTTTATCATTGATGCAGACGGCAAAATAGAAAAGATTTATCTCAAGGTCAAGCCGGAGAATCATGCAACGGATATTTTGGCAGATTTGGCGGGTTGATCCAGCAAGTTTATCGATGTGAATTTGTTTATGCAGCAGTTTCGGCGATTTGTCCAGGCGGCTTTGGGCGTAATCTTTCGCCATCCGATTACCGGGACAAGCATTATTCCTGTGCTGCCCGATGGCCGAATCGTCCTGATTCAACGGCGCGACAACGGGCGCTGGAGCCTACCGGGTGGCATTGTGGACTGGGGCGAAGACATCCCTTCTTCGGTCAAACGAGAACTAACAGAAGAAACGGGACTCGATCTGGTCAAAATCAACCGCCTCGTCGGCATCTATTCCAACCCCGATCGTGACCCCCGCTTCCATTCCATCTGCGTCGTCATCGAAGCCTCTGTCTCTGGCGAACTCCAAGCCCAAGACACCCTAGAAGTCCTAGATGTCAAGGCATTCAACAAAGCCGACATCCCCCAAGGCGAGCTGTCCCACGACCACGATCGCCAGCTTGACGATTACTTTAGGGGGGGGACGACGTTGGCTTAGGAGGGGAAAGGGGAAAAGGGGAAAGGCGAAAGGGATTTCTTTGAGCTATTTGGGATGTTTTTGGGGTCTAAACCTTTGTTCTATTCGAGGTCAAAGTCAAGGACAACAGGTTTAAAGACTACCCTTTCCTTTGTCTCTCCCTAAGTCAATAGTCAGAAGTCAACAGTCAGAGGAAATAGGTTCAAAGACCACCCTTTCCCCTTTTCCCTTTCCCCTTTCCCCCGTCTTCTTACTTCACCTCCGTCACCCGCCAATTCAACTTCAGGTTGATCCAGAAATTCCAGAGGGTGACAGCGGCGATCGCCAGCAAGTTCGCGACATACTCGTTGATGCCGAGGACGTTGAACAGCAGGTTGAGCAGCAGAATTTTTAGCACCAGTCCCATCAGGCAGAGCAGGTTGAACTTGACGAAGCGCTTCAGGACTTTGCCGAGCGATCGCTGACTGCGGGCTAGATCGCCAAAAGTCCAGCGATCGTTCCAGACGAAATTGTTGACAATGGCAACTTCGGCGGCGAGGATGGCGCTGCGGGTCAGTCCCCAGCCCAGAACGCCGTGCAGCAGGTAGAGGATGCCCATATCGACGACAACGCCGCTGAGACCCACGAAGCCAAATCGGAGAAAGCGCCCGACTGGGAAATTGAAACGGCGCTGGAGTCGTCCCAGTCTGCCGGATGTGACGCGCAGCCGAAGCAGGTGGTGAAGGTAGTCGCGGTATTGCTTCCAGGTGACTTTGCTTTCGCCTTCCTGACGCTCCTGAAAGACATAGCCTACTTCGGCAATGTGATGGATTTCGCCGCGACCGACGATTTCTAAGAGAATTTTGTAGCCGACGGGGCTGAGGGGACGCTGGGCGATCGCCACCCGTCTCACCATAAAGAAGCCGCTCATCGGATCGGTCAATCGTCCCAGGACTTGGGGCAGAATCATCAAGCCCAGCACCTGCGCCCCGCGCGAGAGGAACCGCCGCACAACGCTCCAACTGCTGACCCCACCGCCTTCCACATGGCGGCTGGCAACGGCCAGATCGGCTCCGTTCGTGATCGAATCTAATAGATTAAGCAGGACTTCGGGGGGATGCTGCAAGTCGCCGTCAATCACGCCCAGGATATCGCCTCGGGCCGCCTGCCAGCCGCGAATCACGGCGGTGGACAGACCCCGCTCCTGCTGACGACGGATGACTCGGAGTTGGGGATAGCGATCGGTGAGACTCTGGGCAATTTCCCAGGTGCGATCGGGGCTATTGTCATCGACGACAATCAGTTCATAGTCCTGGTGCAGCACGGGATCAAGCAGGCGGCTGAGCAGTTCTACCATACGGGCAATGTTGCCGCCTTCGTTGTAGGTGGGAATCACCAGGGAAAAGCGGAGGGGATGAGCCATTGCCGTGCTATTCCCGGAAGTGTTAGCCAGAGATCCCGAGGGATTGAGGGGAATTTCTAAAGTCTCTGAAAGGGCTGCCGCTGGGGAATTTTGTTGGACAATACTCATGAGATGACCTAATTCTTCTAGGTTGCAAGTGCGAGGCTGAAGCAAAGCAGACTCATCTGGAGTACCAGAAACCGCAAATAGGTTCCTGCTCCCGCGATATCGCCTAGACATCAGAAATGCCCTAACATTACCAATTGTAAATGCTAGGTAAATCCTCCTATAGAGACTTGCTGCTTTATCGTTTAAAGATTTTATGAGGAGCAACTGAGCTTGGCTCTATAGGGCTGATGTCAAGTGAGCATTGGCTTGCTGAAGGACTTTACGCGCCTGTTCAAAGGTGATTTTGGTCAAAGCTGTTTCAAAATCGCTCCAAACATAAGCTTGCACCTCTTCAGCCTGACAGGTAACCGCCTCCGATCGCACCCTAGCCAAATAATAGGTCACCGTCTTTTCAACCGTTTGCCCGTCTTTGACAAAGCTGTACTGCTCAGCAATGGCTAGACTATCCAAGACTTCGTAATCTTGAATACCCGTCTCTTCTTCAAATTCTCGGCAGGCTGTAGCGATCGCCGACTCTCCCGCCTCTGCATGGCCTTTGGGGAAGCCCCAGTGCCCTGCCCAATGCTGAATCAGGAGATATTTTAAGTCTGTCCAAGCACCCGTCTCAATTTGTTGGCCTAAAATCGGAATAATGCCAAAAGCCTCATCTTTCATCATTTTTTTACCCTTACTCGATAATTTCCCCCTACCCACGGGAAACATCATAGGATAGATGAAGTGATTGCGGTAATTTCACCAGGCTGTATGACTTCAACTCGATCCCGGAGTAACCTCCCGTTTCAGTATTCTCCCACAACCCTTCAACGGGCTGCACGGGCTGCACGCTGTGCGCCCTTTCAACTGCCTTTGTATGTCACCATGCGCCAACGCAGCGTGGAACTGAAGGCGATCGCCGGAAAGTCAGGGTTTCATAACAAATATACTCGTCGCGTTATCGCCGAACTTCGGGTTGAAAATGAGCTACTTTGGCTCATTCAGGTGGGTGTTCTGCGCCGCGAAGTCGATGGCCAAGGCTTAACCGACAGTTTTCGACTCACGCCCTTGGGGCATCAACTGGTCAGCCGCTGGCAGCAGGAAACCGCATTACCTGCTGCGTCTTGGGGCGATCGCTTATATAATGCGTTGAGTCGATGGGTACGGTTGCCTGGTTGGATTTGAAGGAAAAAGGGAAAAGGGAAAAGGCGAAAGGCGAAAGGGAAGTTCCCGGTTCACCTCCTTAAATCTGGGTAAAAGGCAAGGGCAAGGGCAAGAACTCTGAGGTTTCCCCCCCCATCCTCCCTTTTCCCTTTCCCCCTTCCCCCTTCCCCCTCTTTCCCCTGCCCCAAAGCTTCTACTCTCGTTCCTGGAGGTCTTGCATGAAAGCCATCATGGTTGTCGGAACCACGTCCCATGCTGGGAAGTCGCTTCTGACTACAGCGTTATGCCGCATTTTGAGTCGGCAAGGATGGCGAGTTGCGCCGTTTAAAGGACAAAATATGGCGCTTAATTCCTACGTCACGGCGACGGGAGGAGAAATTGGCCATGCTCAGGCGGTGCAGGCTTGGGCGGCGGGGATTACCCCAAGGGTGGAGATGAACCCGATTCTGCTGAAGCCCCAGGGCGATATGACCTCCCAGGTGATTATGAAAGGCCGGGTAGCGGGTCGCACGGGCGCAGCAGAATATTATGAACAATTTTTTGACATGGGCTGGCAGGCGATCGAAGAATCCCTCCAGCGATTAGGCGAAGAGTTTGACCTGGTGATTTGTGAAGGGGCAGGCAGTCCTGCCGAAATTAACCTGAAGCACCGAGATCTGACCAACATGCGGGTTGCCCGCTACCTGAATGCGCCGACGATCCTGGTGGTGGACATTGACCGGGGCGGAGCCTTTGCCCATGTGGTCGGGACGCTAGAACTCCTGGAACCCGAAGAACGGGCTTTGGTTAAGGGCATTGTGATCAACAAGTTTCGGGGGCAGCGATCGCTCCTTGACTCCGGCATTTCCTGGTTAGAAGAACGCACGGGTATCCCAGTCATCGGCGTAGTTCCCTGGTTGGATCAGGCGTTTCCAGCAGAAGACTCGCTGTCCTTGGGCGATCGCAACCACAATTCCGCCACTAGCGAAGTCACGATCGCCGTGGTTCGTCTGCCCCGCATCTCCAACTTCACTGACTTTGACCCGCTGGAATCAGAACCCAGTGTCACCGTCAAATATATCAGCCTCAAAGATTCCCTCGGCTACCCCGATGCCGTGATCCTGCCCGGTTCCAAGACAACGATCGCCGATCTGGTCGCCATGCAGCGCACTGGACTAGCCGATGCCATCCAAAACTACGCCGCTGCCGGTGGCACCGTATTAGGCATCTGTGGCGGCTTCCAGATGATGGGCAAAATGCTAGCCGACCCGGAAGGCATTGAAGGTCAGGAAGGCCGCTACAAAGGGCTGGGCTTGCTGCCGCTGAGAACCGTGATCACCGGGCAAAAGGTGGCTCGTCAGCGGCTCGTCACCTCCAACTATCCCCAAACTGGCCTACCCGTAGTCGGCTACGAGATCCACCAGGGACGCAGCCACTTGGCCGAAGAGAGCGAAAACGGCGACTTCACCTACAAACCCCTGTTTGACGATTCCAACCTGGGTGTCGTGGACGGTACCCAGTCCATTTGGGGCACCTATCTCCACGGCATTTTTGACAATGGCCCTTGGCGACGCGCTTGGCTCAATCGTCTGCGTCAGCAGCGCGGCCTCAAATCACTACCCACTGGGATCTCCAACTACCGCGAACAGCGAGAAGCCATGCTCGACAGTCTGGCTGAAACAGTCAAGGGGCACATCAACCTGGCTCCCATCCTGTCGCAGCTTGAAAAGTAAGCAAAGTCCAATTCTCCAGAAGAAATAATTTGAATGGAATTTAATTGGCAGTTGAAACCTGAAAATCCTAATTCCCAGCAAAAATGATGTGAATGGAATTTGAGTCACTTCTAAAACCCATCCACCCATCCACCCATCCACTCATCTACTAAAAAGCCCACTCCCCTACGACATCACCCAATCCGGCCTCAACTTCTTTGCCTTCCGCAAATAGGGATGGTGAATCTTGACCAGCGGATCAGGGGTGTTGATATGGATTAGGAAGCGGATGCAATGCTCCAGGCTGCCCTCGACATGCATTTGCTGGACATCCAGGAGGGGGACATTTTGCCAGTGGGGGCGTTCTCGGGCGATCGCGGCTGGGAAAATAGCGTCCAGGTCGCGGGTGGCGCTGAAGGTGGCACTGATGATGTCGTCGGGGTCAAATTGGTTGTGATATTCCAATTCGTCCAGTAACTCGGTCACCGCTTCCCGAATGGCAGCCACCGAATTTTCTGAAACTGTTGTTGCGCCTCGAATTGCCCGTACTCGCCAACCCACGACCCGATCCTCCACCAAGTTTTACAAGACCGATTTACAAGAATTCCACACCCCAGCACTGACCCTGCCCTAACCCTGATCTGGCTCTGACCTAGCCCTGACCTAGCTCTAAACTGACCCATCCTAGGGACGATAAAGCCACAGGGGAAGTCCACTGGTAGACAGTTCAAATTCTAACCAGTCTATCTGAGGAATGAGATCGGAAATGCGATCGGCGGAAAGAATGTCCTGTCTTGATAAAAATTTTTGTCCCGGCAACAGTCGATTAATCAGCTTTTTGGGTTCCTCCATTGTCATGCACTCGGTCTTTTCGGGGTCTAGCCCTGCCAGTTCTGCCGCCCAGCGTCGCGCATCTTCCTCGGTGCCCAAGCGATCGACGACGCCCAGCGCCAAAGCCTGCTGCCCGGTAAAAATCCGCCCGTCCGCAAAGCTTTTCACCGTGTCCACCGACAGATTCCGGGCTTCGGCCACCGTCTGGACAAACTGCTGATAGCTGACATCAATTAACTCTTGCAGAATATTTTGCTCTGGCTCGGTCAGTTCCCGGTCAAACGACAGAATGTCTTTGTAAGGCCCCGATTTAATCACCTTGAAGGAAACGCCGATCTTATCCAGCAACCGTTCCAGGTTGTTGCCCCGCAGAATCACCCCAATGCTGCCCGTGATCGTGCCGGGATTGGCCACAATATGGTCGGCACCCATGCCAATGTAGACCCCACCGGACGCCGAAATATTGCCAAAGCTAGCCACAATCTTGATCTTCTCGCGCAGCTTCTTGAGCGCCTGATAAATCTCCTGGGAGTCTCCCACCGTGCCGCCCGGACTATCAATCCGCAGCAGCAGCGCCGGAAACTTTCGCTCTTCCACCGTCTTGAGGGCTTCCAAAACCCGCTTCCGGGTAGCTCCGGCGATCGCCCCGGTAATTTCAATGCGTGCAATCTGTTTGCGATATCGCGGCTTAAAAGGCCAAATCATAGATTCTGTTAACCGTGAAAGTCTTAGGTGATCTAGTTTACTGAAATTGCAAGGGAAATGGGGGAGTGGGGGGGAGTGGGGGGAGTAGGGAGTGGGGAGTAGGGAGTGGGGAGTAGGGGGGAATCTTGGATTGGTTTATGGATTTTTTGTGGAGTGGTTATTGGAGTGGCTTTTGGAGTTGACCGATGGAAAGGGACAAGGAAGAGTTTAAAGGATCATTTGGGTCTTTAGCGGCTGCCTTGCCTTGCCTCTTTCCCTATCTCCCCATCTCCCCATCTCCCTATCTCCCCATCTCTCCACCTGCCGACTCTCAGCTTTTCCCCTCGTGATACTTTTCCCTTCGTGATACGTTGTGGGATACGGGAGGGTTGGAATTCTGCTGATTAAGCGATAAATTGCATGGGGGAAACACAGGGAGTTGGCGATCGCACCCACCCATCCCCCCAAAGCCCCCTGCCCACTCCCCACTCCCTACTCCCCACTCCCTTTCCCCCATGAACCCAGACATCCGACTAATTGCCCTAGATCTCGACGGCACAACGGTGGGCAAATCCAACCAAGTTACACCTGCGGTATTGCGGGCGATCGCAGCCGCACGACAGCAGGGAGTAGAAGTGGCGATCGCCACAGGCCGCATGTATCGATCGGCGTTGCGGTTTTATCGGGATATGGGGCTGAGTTCGCCCTTGATGACCTATCAGGGAGCTTTGATTAAAGATCCGGCCACGGATGAAACGCTACGTCATTGGACGGTGAATCGACAGGATGCGCTGCAACTCCTGGACTACTTTGAACAGCCAGATTTGCGCGATCGCCTCTCCGTCCATTTCTATGTCAACGATGACCTGTATGTGCGGGAAGTCAGCCAGGATACTCGGGTTTATGCCAGCCGATCGGGGATTCAGCCGATCGCTGTGGGGGATCTTCGCAGCGTTGAAACGGAACCAACCAAAATTCTGGCGCTCTGTGAAAACCCTGATTTAATTGATCAGCTATTGATTTCTTTACGCGCGCTGTACCCGCCCGAACAGCTCTATTTCACCAAATCCGTGGCTACCTTCTTTGAAGCCACCAACCCCAAGGTCAACAAAGGCACCGCCGTGCGCTACCTGGCCGAAGAACTCTTAGGACTCCAATCGCATCAAGTGATGGCGATCGGCGATAATTTCAATGACCTGGAAATGATCACCTACGCGGGCATCGGCATTGCCATGGGCGACGCTCCCCCCGAGGTCAAAGCCGCCGCCAACTGGGTCGCTCCCGAAGTCGAAGCCGATGGTGTGGCAGAAGCGATCGCTAAGTTTGTCTTGCATTAGAATTTATGCGAACCACGAAGGCGAAGGGCAAAAGGCGAAAGGCGAAAGGCGAAAGGGCGAACATTGAAGCCGTTATTGAATTTCATCGAGCTTTGACCATCGTTTGACCCTAGGAAGAGAAATTATCGACAGAATTCAAGCAGGTTTCCTCGCCTCATCCAGACCCATTCTCAGAAGCCTCCCAAGTCCCCCTTTCCCCTTTTCCCTTTCCCCTTCCCCCCCTCCCCATGCTCCAGCCCCCTGGTTTTAGCCAACACACCATCACCACTAGCCTGGGTAACCTGGTTTACTACACGGCGGCACAGGAGCCTTGGGTGCGATCGCCCGAGACAACCCCACAGCCGACCCTGGTCTTTCTGCATGGGTTTGGTGGGGGATCTTCGGCCTATGAGTGGTCGAAGGTGTATCCGGCGTTTGCCCTGGAGTATCGGATTTTGGCACCGGATTTGTTGGGGTGGGGGCGATCGGAGCATTTGCGGCGCGATTACCAGATTGAGGATTATCTGGTGACGATTCGAGAATTTTTGGATCAAACCTGTGGCAATGAGGCGGTGACGGTGGTGGCCTCTTCGCTGACGGCGGCGTTTGTGGTGCTGCTGGCGATCGCCGATCCCAAGCGTTTCAAGTCCCTCATTCTTTCGGCACCTTCGGGCATTTCTGATTTTGGCAAAAACTACAAGGGCAGCTTTTTTGCCCGTATGGCCAGCATTCCTGTGGTCGATCGCCTGCTGTATGGGCTGGCGATCGCCACCCGCTCCGGCATTCGCGGGTTTCTCCAGCGCCGCCAATTTGCCCATGCCAATCGGCTCAGCCAAGAAGTCATCGATGCCTACCTAGCCTCTGCCCAGTTGCCCTACGCTGAATATACGGCGCTGTCTTTTGTGCGGGGTGACCTCTGTTTTGACCTGGCCGACCAAATTGCCAAGCTACAAGTCCCAACCGCGATCGTCTGGGGCAAGCTAGCCCAATTAACCAACTACAAAATTGGCCAACGATTTGCTGAGATGAATCCCAAGGCGATTCGGTCTTTGAGAATTCTGGAAGATGTGGGACTGACGCCTCACTTGGAGTTGCCGGGAGTGGCGATCGCAGTCATTCGAGAATTTCTCAAAGATCTAAGCCACTAGGAGACTCTCTTCTTGGGAGAATTAGGAGCAAAAGATGTCGAATGAAACCACTCTCGAAAGCCGTCTCACCGCTCTTGAACAAGTGGTTGCAGAACTGCAATATAAAGTTGAGAGCCAGTCCAACTCAAGAAATTGGCTACAGACTCTGACGGGTTCCATCTCTGACGAAACAGCCTTCCTTGAAGCCTTAGAACATGGGCGGGTTTATCGTCAAGCAGATAAACCGTTGGATGAAAGCAACCTATGAAAAAGTCAGGATGGCTCTCCTTATTCTATGAAGCAAAGAATTGGGAAGTATTTTTCTACTAAAATCTGAAATAAAGACCTAAGTCTTGGAGTGAAAGAATTTCCAGATACACTGTAGAAACGAGGCAGGTTTGCTAACCTAAAACTGCCAACCCGTAATGAGGAATTTGCAATGCTCTCTGTCGAAGAAACCAAAGAAGAGGCTAGACGAGTTGCCTTTAATCAAGCATTGTTGGCTTCTGGTCTTGTCAAGCAAATCCAGCAACCTTCCCGTGAACAGCCACCTGAGCGGAGACTGATCCCAATTCAGGGAAAGCCGCTCTCTGAAACCATGATTGAGGAACGTCGTTAAATGTCGATTTACTAAATGTCGATTTACTAAATGTCGATTTACTTCATAGATAGCAGTGCCTTAGTGAAGCGCTACATCTCTGAAATCGGCTCACAGTGGGTTTTGGACTTATTTGATCCCACCCTAGAAAACGACATCTTTGTTGCAGCCATCACTGGCGTTGAAATTGTGGCCGCAATTACGCGGCGATCGCGTGGAGGAAGCATTGCGGATTCCGACGCAGATACTGCCCGTAATCAGTTAAAGCGCGATTTGAAAGAAGAATATCAGGTCGTCCAGCTTCTGGAAAGCATTCTTGTCTCCGGCATGGCACTCGCCGAAACTCATGGGCTGCGAGGCTACGATGCAATTCAACTGGCAGCCGGTTGTGCAATTAACTCCTTGAGTATTTCTAATGGTTTAGCACCGATTATTTTTGTCTCAGCTGATAATTACCTCAACACAGCGGCCATGAATGAAGGTTTAGACATCGAAAATCCGAACCAATATCCTCCGAACCAATATCCTTAGTGAGCGTCTATATCTGCCTCAATGCGCTGTATTTTTATAGAGCAGCAGTCTCAGGAAACTTTATCGTCACACTCAGCAAAAAATCATATTTCGACCCAGGGGGCTAGCTACACTACAAACATTAGAGTAGAGACTCCCAGCATGATTTACCCGATTCGTCAGCCATTGCGATCGCTTCAAAGGAGGGGCATCAAGCCCAATTCCCTCCAGTGGCGGCTGACCCTGGGAATTTTTGCGGTGTCGCTGTTGGCCTTTGGTAGTGTCGGCACCTGGACTACCTGGGAGATGCGGCAAATGCTCCTCGAAAAGCATAAGCTCATGCTGCAAGATCTCTCGAAGGATTTTCCTCCCACAGCGCTGGATGCCGCCGATCCGCTCAGTCCACAATTGCAGCAGCAGATTGATCAGGTCGTCACGCAGGCCGCATTGCCGGGGCTGTGGATTGGTGTGCGGGGTGCAGAAGGACAGGTTTTGGCACAATCGCGACAGCCCTATGCCCCGAGTCTTCTGCAAGCGTTGCCCACTAACGGAGCCGTTCCCACAATGCTGCCCTCCGTCTACTCGATTGAGGGACGCTATCTGGTGGTCTGTGGGCGATCGCTCTCTCTCGGTTCTTCCCCTGATCGCCCCCTACGCCTGGATTTGGCACTCGACATCACCCATGACTACACGGTGCTGTCCACATTGGTCAACAGTTTGCGGATTGCGTCTCTGGTGGCGATCGCCCTGCTGGCCTGCCTGATTACCCTGCTGGTGTGGCAGTCTCTGCGTCCTTTGCGACAGGTGAATCAACAGGCGATCGCCGGACAGATGGCGGATCAAATGACCGTGGATCAAGCCCCCAGCGAAGTCCAGGAACTGGTGCGCGCCTTCGGGCATCTCTCTGCCCGACTCAGCGAAACCGGAGCGAAGCAGCAAGCCTTGACCGACGGCATGTCTCACGAACTGCGGACTTCCCTCAGTCTGGTGTACGGCTATCTGCAAAGCACACTGCGACGCGGAGACAATCTAACCCATCCCCAAAAGCAAGCTCTAGAAGTGGCGATCGGCGAAACCGAGCGCACCATCCAACTCCTGGGCGATTTGCTGGATCTGGCAAGACTCAACCAAAACAACCTGAGTTTTGCCATGGAACCTGTAGAACTCAACGCCTGGATGAGCGGTTGGGTGAATCAATACAAACTCGATGCTGCGCTCCAGAAGCCTGACCCAGAACCGATTCAGGAATCCAACGACGAAGCCAACTGTGAACCCAGTCTAGAATCGAACGCTGAACGGGCTCAGCGCCTCAAGTTTCAGGACAATGCCCAGCCGCTGGTGGTACAGGTCGATCGCCAGCGCCTTCAGCAGATCATGCAGCAGCTTGTGGACAATGCACTGCGGTATTCGGCGGCGGATCATCCGGTGGTCGTGCAATTGCAACGGGTGGGACAAGCGGTGGTGATTGGGGTGTGCGATCGCGGCACAGGCATTCCCCTCCACGAGCAACAGCGCATTTTTGATCCGTTCTATCGCTTAGAAACCTCCCGCTGTCGTTCCACAGGCGGGATTGGACTTGGACTGGCCATTGTCAAATCTCTCGTCGAGAGCATGAACGGCAGCGTTACCGTTCAATCTGTTGTGAATGAGGGGAGTGTGTTTGAGGTGAAGTTGCCGCTACAATCCTGAATCAATAGCCTTGTTCAGGGGATGCATCAAAAGTCATGTCAAGTGCATTATGATGGCTTGTTGCAACCTGCTAATCCCCAAAAGTCCAAAATAAGAGTCCAGAATCCGCATCAAGATTCGCTTGTACGCTGAACTGTTGAGATGAAGTGTTTTTAGGGAGAGAGTCCAATGGCAAACCGGATCTTGATTGTCGAAGATGAAGTGAATCTGGCGCGACTGGTGGAAATGGAGTTGACCCTGGAGGGCTATGAGGTCAAGGTGGCCAACGATGGGCTGAGTGGCCTGACGCTGGCTCGGGAATCTGCCCCCGATCTGGCCATTCTCGACTGGATGATGCCTGGAATGACCGGGGTGGAAATCTGTCGGCGACTGCGCGCCACGGGAATCAAGATTCCGGTGATTTTGCTAACGGCTAAGGAGGATGTCAGCGATCGCGTCGCCGGACTCGATGCCGGAGCCGATGATTATGTCGTCAAACCTTTCAAAATCGAAGAACTCCTTGCCCGCGTCAGAGCGCATCTGCGCCGCACCCAAGAAACCAACCCCGACCTGCTGCAATTCAGCGACCTCAGCCTCAACCGCAAAACCCGCGAAGTCTTCCGCAACGGACGGGCGATCGAACTCACCGCCAAAGAATTTGAACTCCTCGACTATCTCCTCAGCCATCCCCGCCAAGTCATCACCCGCGACCAAATCCTAGAAAAGGTCTGGGGCTACGACTTCATGGGCGACTCCAACATTATTGAAGTCTATGTGCGCTATCTCCGACTGAAACTAGAAGAGCAACAGGAGAAACGCTTGATCCAGACGGTGCGGGGGGTGGGGTATGTGTTGCGAGACTGAGGAATTGAGGGGGAAAGGGGAAAGGGGAAAGGCGAAAGGGTGAATGAACATCAAATGCATCTTTGAAGGGGTCTTTGAAGGAACCTTTGCAGAAATCTTTGAAAGAATCTTTGCAGAAATCTTTGAAAGAATCTTTGCAGGAACTATGGAAAATTTCCTATGTTTCCTTCATGGGAATCAATCTATGCTCTGATCGAAGATTCCCCTTTCCCCTTTCCCCTCCTTCCCCACTCCCCACTCCCTCAAAGAATGGGCGAAGAAGCAGTCTGCCAAACCTGATACCCTCTGGCATTGAGATGGATGCCGTCGGTGGTGAGGGTGCGGCGGAGGTTGCCGTTGGCATCGGCGAAGGCGGGTTGGAGGTTGAGGAAGTTGACACCTTCTTGTTTGGCAAGGGAGGCAATGTTGTAGTTGAGCCAGCGGATGCGGTTGCTGGGGATGGCGGGGAGGCGGGTT
Organism: Oculatellaceae cyanobacterium Prado106; assembly: GCA_025454315.1. Lineage (GTDB taxonomy): Bacteria > Cyanobacteriota > Cyanobacteriia > Elainellales > Elainellaceae > Prado106. Next base: position 14,714 of record JALOOP010000040.1, on the reverse strand, counting down.
GGCAGAATGGAATGGACGAAGACTTGCGCGGTGGGGTGATTGCGCCGCAGTTGCACCATGATTTTTTGGACATTGACCAGGATTTCGGGGTCGGTTTTGCCCTGGCGCAGGTCGTTGATGCCGACCATGACATGGATGGTGTCGGGGCGGGTCTGGGCAAAGGTGTTGATGCGCTCTAGAACCCCTGCCGTGGAATCGCCGGAAATGCCCTGGTTGAGCCAGAAGCGATCGCGCGACAGTTGCTCCAGCGGAAACCACAGCGCATGGGAATCCCCGACAATCACCGTGAGACGATTATTGCCCTGTCCGGCGGCCATCATGGTGGCTTCCCGTTCCAGGAGTTTTTTCCACTGTTCGTGGGTAGGCTGCTCGATCGTGTTCGCCCAAGCATCCTGGAAGCTATCGGGGGCAATGCGGGTGTAGGTTAGCCCCATTCGCAGGGAGGCAAGGCGCTGGCGGTAAAGCTGGCCACCTGTGACAGGACGCGAAGGCTTTTGGGTGAAGGTGTCGAGGGAGGCGCTGTTGCGGCCTCGTTGACTGAATTCGGGACGAAAGGCAGCAGCCTCAGCGACAACGGCTTTGGCTCTAGCGGACTGGGGATCGGACTTGCATAGTTTATGAACCGAGCGATCGCTTCCCGTGGGAATAAACCATAGGGTGCGAGCCGGAGGGGTATTGAGTTTCCAGCCGGGTGCTTGACCGTGATTAACCAGGCTGGCAGCGACGAGGCAAAGACTGCTCATGGACTTCAACTCCTCTAAGGGCAACCCAATCCTGCGTTGCCAGGGCAAAGGCAAGAGCAGAACAGGGTAGGGAATGAATGAATCGGCATCAACAAAGGGAAATCAGGCATCAACACACAATACACAATGGATCGGACGAAAGCCCAGATTTGAGAGATTTTGGGCGATCGCAATTTATCTAGCCTCTGGGCTAGCTTCTGGGGTAGATACTTGAGAAAATTCTAGGAGTTTCCCGATCAGGTTCTCCGTTCAACGCAACCTATTCCAACCTTCTCGACTGTTCAGGAACATTCGGATGTCTTTGAGAAGCTTAACCGTATTTTCACGGAGCGTCTAGACTACCTCGCCAAGACTTAACGGTAATTTTATAGAACCTTGAAACCCTTGCAGAAGAAATATATGAAGCGGTGTATCAGGCGAACGGGTTTCAGGTGAACATCAGTTAAATTGTAGATTTTATCCCTGCTGAATCAAAGTCATGCGCTGAACTCAAATCTTGGGTGTTGAGTCGTCTACTGCCCAAATCAAGCGCCGATTTATGACCGATTTTTTTTGGATAAGACCTGAAATATTGAGGAAATCAGCTAGAACCAGAACTCTCAACCCCTTTACCTGTTGTACTTCAACCTACGTAAGGCTCATGGGCGATCGCCCCATCCGCCATATTTAAGTGCATCTAAGTGCATCTAAGTGCATCTGTGTTCATCTGCGTCCATCTGTGTTCCCCCCTTTCCCCTTCCTCAAAGCCTCAAATCCGTAATCACCGGAAGATGATCAGACCCAATATCTGAACCCGTGCGAGTATTGGTCACCTCAATATCCGAACTCACCAGACAATGGTCGATGGGGATGTAGAGCGGCGGCAGCATCGAAGGCCAGGTGGGCAAGATGCCAAAGCCCAGACGGCTGTTGCGGAGGCGGGCTTGACGGGCGAATCGCTGATAGAAGGGCGACCACATCGTGGTATTCAAGTCCCCGACCACGATCGCCGATTGCCCCACCCCGGCCACATAGTTGCCAATAATCTGAAGTTCCCGGTTGCGAAATTCGGTGAGGGTGGGGTCTTTGGGGGGCGGGGGATGCATCACGACCAGGGTAATCGGTCTGCCCTGGATGGAGAGATTGGCGACGAGATGGTAGTCCTTGTCCGCGACAGGCGGTTCGATGGTGACCCCTTTCAAAGGGAAGCGGCTGTAGAGCGCAATGCCAAAGCCCTCTGCGCGGGGGGATACCAACGAGAAGGGCAGATAGGGTTCAATGACTTGGAGTTCCTGGAGCCATTGGCGGTTGGTTTCGAGGATGGCGACGAGGTCGGGTTTTTCTTCGGTGATGAGGGCGATCGCCTGATCGTAATTCGGGTTATTGACATTGACATTGGCCAGGAAGACTCGCAGGGGTTGGTCTTGAACGGGCTGGCTGACCGGAAGATACCAGGGCAAAATCACCGTCAAATTGAGCAGAATGCAGAGCATACTCAGCATCGCCCAGCGATAGTTTTTGATCAGTCCAAAAATAATCAGACAAAAGCAGCCCACGGCACAGTACTGCACCTTGAAGTGAGCCGCTAGGTCAAACAAAAAGTTGAAGGTGCCCAGATAGCCCAGGAGGGACAGCGCGATCGCCCCCACCGTCAACCCGCCAAAAATCCGCACCAGCCACAGCCGCCACTCCACATCCAATAGATCCAGGGGACGATAATACCAGGGTTCTGGCTTTGCCCCTCTTCGCTTGCGGCGTGTCTTTTTGCCTGTTGTCTTTTTTTTACTGGTTTTCGCCTTCGCCTTTCCCATCCTTGTCCTTAAAAATCGCATTCAAGCCACAAGCGGACTGCCTAGCAAAAGATGCCAAACAACCCGCTGAGTGAATCCCCGATATCTTACATAATTTAGGCCGGATTGAGAACAAAGAGCGTAATTTCGGGGCGGCAATGGAAGCGCACATAGGGCTTGACCATGCCAAGACCGCGATTGGTATATTGCACCATCTGACCAATTTGATATCGCCCCGAGGGGTATTTTTTCCCATAGGGCGGCAAAATCGGCTGTCCCCAGAAGGGTACCTTCACCTGGCCGCCATGGGAATGGCCTGAGAGTTGCAGGTCAAAGCGTCCGGTTGCTGCACTGGTGTCGGCAAAGTCGGGTTCGTGCACCAGCAAAATAGCGCCCGGTTGATTGGGCAGTTGTTCCAAGACCAGATCCAGGCGGTCTTGGTTGTACCAGACATCATCCACCCCGGCAATCGGTAGACTGCGGCCTTGCCGTTGCAGGAGGTGAACCTGGTTGCTCAATTCCAGGATGCCTGCCTGTTGGAGCGCTCGGCGCACGGTCGGGGCATCCGTCCAGTGGTCATGGTTGCCGAGGACTGCGATCGCCCCATCCCTGGCCTTCAGTTCCCGTAAACCCAGCAGCGTCTGAGCATGGATCTCGGGGTCATGGGTGACGTAATCTCCTGTAAGGGCAACCAGATCGGGGGTTTGGCGGTTGGCGATCGCCACCATCCGCGACAGGCGATCGGGCGTCATCCACTCATCGGCATGGAGATCGCTGAATTGCACGATGCGGTATCCCGCAAATTCAGGGGGCAGGTGGGGCAGGTTGAGCCGCACGGTGGTCACCTCGACCCAGCGAGGCTCGATCCAGAAGGCATAGCCAATGCTAGTGACTGCCACCAGCAACAGCCCCAGGAAGGCTCTGAGTAAAAAGGTGCGGACTCGATGCATAGACGGGGAATGCCCCGTGGGAAATGGCTTCATGAATCCAGAGGGTCAGTTTACAAAAACTAGTTACAGGGACTCTTTCCAGGAACACTCCTGCTAGTAAACCCTGATTGAATGCGCTCTATAACCTCAACCCTGCTGCACCCTATTCCAGATATGCGTATGATTTAGGAGTTTTGCGCAACAAAAATCACCTAAATCTTATAAAGCTTATGTAAAAGCACTGACAACCTTCATGAAGCATGTTAATCTTTGATTAAAGCGATATAAAGCAGCGATCGATTAGTCCACCCTTCGCGTGTTCCATTTTAGCGGTTGTGGCTTTGCCTTGACGATAGATGTGTCTTTATTTTTTGGGCGAGATTGCATCGTTGTTTCACCGTTATCCCTGTTGTTCTCTCGGTCGAGTCAGGTCTGTACGGAATCCTTTCAGTCGCTAAGTTGTTTCATGCGGATGCATTGACGCTATCTCGGTTTCATATTGCTTCTTGATGCTTTTGGGTGCAGGGCTTGAAGCATCTACCTTCAGAATTTTGTTTGTTTCAAAGATTGACTTTCCTGATGCTTCCTTTTTTGATAAGCATCTACCTTTTGGCTGTTCAGTATTCACTGACTGAATCCAATGCAGTCCTGAGTGCATCACTGAATCTGTATTTTATTAGTTCTCGATGTCTCCTCTTTTTGTTCACTCTACGCTTCAAGATTGATTTTGAAAACGCAGAATCCTATTTCCTGAAAACCCCGTGGGCTAACCTCCAAAAAACTCACTGTATTGTTCTTGTCAACAATTGTTCAAGGATAAACTTATTAACTCTTTTTCTGTCACTCATCGTGCGTTTCCTGGGGGTGAAACCTCGGATGTTGCATCTGTCGCACCGCGTTCTGTTTGCCCTTGATTTTGCAAGGTGTTGGATCGCGGTAGCAGAGGAATGCGATCGCCCAAAACTCTCGCCAATAGTCTCTCTTGCACTCAACTATCGAGTTTAAGTTCAACCGACTTTTCTCTTTTGTTTCGTGATCCGTGATTTTTTTACGTCGATCGCCAGTTTTGTCTTACCCGTTTTTACAGTAAAGGATTACCATCTATGAACAACGGCGCTCCTCACAATTTTCAGCAGCATGATGTTGTCAATGGGGATTGGATGCACTCAGCCGATCCGCTGCACTCAAAAAATACCGCTGCTGGGGTTGGTTCAACGCGCGATCGCCTCGTCGTGATCGATCCCAGTGTCCGGGGCTATGAACAACTCGCTGCCGGAGTCCAACCGGGAACTGAAGTCTTTATTCTTGACCCGACTCAGGATGGGGTGGTGCAGATCAGCAATATTCTGGCTAAACAAAGCCAACTCTCTAGCCTGCATATTGTCTCCCATGGCGATGCTCAGGGCTTGCAGTTGGGCGATAGTCGTTTGGAGTATGGCAATCTCGATCGCTACAGTGCAGAACTCAGCCAATGGTCGAGCAAACTCACCGAAGGGGCAGATATTCTGTTCTATGGGTGCAATGTGGCGGCTGAGAATACGCAGTTCGTGGAACGGATTGGGGCACTGACGGGAGCCGATGTGGCCGCTTCGGATGATTTGACGGGCAGTGCGGCGCTGGGTGGGGATTGGGATTTGGAGGTGAAGACGGGGGCGATCGAATCCGATCTGGCGTTTGTGCCCCGGGTGATGGCGACCTTTGATGGAGTGTTGGCGACCTTTAACTTTGCCAATTTCAATGACACCAGTTTGTTGACCTTGAATGGATCGGCGGCGCGATCGGGATCAGCCCTGCGCTTGACACCACCCACGGCGGCTCAGGCGGGGTCTGCGTTCTATACTGCGCCCATTAGCGTCACGACGGATACTTCGTTCCAAACTCGGTTTCAATTCCGGTTGAATGGTGGTGACGGAACGGGGGGAGCCGATGGGTTTACCTTCTTGTTGCAGAATGATCCGGAGGGGGCGGGGGCGATCGCCAATGCGGGAGGCAGCCTAGGGTACGACATCCGAGAAACGGGTGCAGGAACGAGAATTACCCAGAGTTTGGCCATTGAATTTGACACCTACCAGAATGGCTGGGATTCCAACAACAACCATATTTCGGTGCTGCGCGATGGAGATGTCTCCACGCCGCTGACCACAACGCTGGCCCCGATTGACCTCAACGGCGGCAGTCTGATTAACGCCTGGGTGGATTACAACGGCAGCACCAACCGTCTGGAAGTGTTCCTTTCCACCGGAGCCGTCAAACCCACTACCCCAACGCTGGTGCAAACCATTGACTTGGCCGCAGTGGTGGGGAACCAAGCTTATCTCGGGTTCACTGCGGGTACAGGCGGACTCACCAATGCCCAAGACATTACCAACTGGGACTTTACCAGTACCGCGCCTCCCATCGGGCAGATCGGGACGGGGTTGCGAGCCGAGTATTTTGACAACGTTGACTTTACCAATCCGGTCTTGACCCGCACCGATGCCACGGTGAATTTTTCCTGGGGCAGCGGATCGCCTGCGCCTAATATTGGAGCCGATACATTTTCGGTGGTTTGGTCGGGGCAGGTGGAAGCGGCCTTCAGCGAAACCTATACTTTCTTCACCAATACGGATGATGGAGTCCGGCTGTTTGTCAATGATCAGTTGATTATCGATCGCTTTGTTGACCAATCCCCCACGGAAGTCTCTGGGACGATCGCCCTGGTCGCCGGACAGCGCTACAACATCCGCATGGAGTACTACGAAAACGCGGGGGGAGCCGTGGCTCAACTGCGCTGGGCTAGCCCCAGTCAGGCCAAACAAATCATTCCCCAGGCACGGTTGTTTGACACGCCGATCGCCCCTCCTGCGGCCACCAATGGGCTACGCGGCGAATACTTCAACAACATTGATTTCACTGCGCCCGTGTTGACCCGTACCGATCGCACCATCAACTACAACTGGGGGCCTGCTTCCCCCGATCCACGCATTGGCGTCGATACGTTTTCGGTGCGCTGGACGGGACAGGTTCTGCCCACCCACAGCAGCGGCACCCAAACCTACACTTTCTTTACCACCAGTGATGACGGAGTCCGGTTGTTTGTAGACAACCAATTGGTGATTGACAACTTCCGCGATCAGTCACCGACGGAGCGATCGGGAACCATTGCCCTGGAAGCCGGACGGCGCTACGACATCCGCATGGAATATTACGAAAACGGCGGCGGTGCAGTGGCGCAGTTGGCCTGGTCAAGCCCCACCCAGCCGAAGCAGATTATTCCTTTCTCCCAACTCTTCCTGCCGCCAGCGCCCTCCAGCGGTGTGTTTTCCGTAGGCGATACGGCGGTGACGGTCAATGAGGATGGAGCCGTGGCCAATATCCGGGTCAACCGCACCGAGGGCAGTGCGGGACGCGCTACGCTGGACTTCACCACCTCCGATGGTTCAGCCTTGGCGGGTGAAGATTACACGGCACGCTCTGGGACGCTGGTGTTTGAAGATGGCGTCACCAGTCAGGTGATTTCTGTCCCGATTCTGGAGGACACGCTGATTGAGGGCAATGAATTCTTTGGGGTTTCGGTGGATAATCCCATTGGGGCGACGCTGAGAGCGCCGCGTACCTCCCAGGTCACGATTGTGGACGACGATGTGCCCCCTGATGAGGACTTTACGCTGAGTTTTCCCAATTTTTCCAGTGCGGGGCAACTTCAACTGAATGGTAATGCAGCCGTTGCCAGTAATATTCTGCGCCTCACGCCAGCCGCCACCAATCAAGCGGGCAGCGCTTTCTTTCGAGATATTCTGGCGATCGATGGCAATACCTCCTTCCAAACCCAGTTCCAGTTTCGTCTCAGCGGTGGTTCGGGTGCGTCGGGTGCGGATGGTTTGATGTTTATGCTGCAAGACACCTCCGGCGGCAACCAGAGTTTGGGCGGCACGGGCGGCAGCTTGGGCTATGGCGGAACAGGCCCCCGCAGCATTGGTGTGAAGTTTGACACCTTTGACAATGGCCTCGCTGATCCGAGTGGCAACTTTGTCGGTATTGTCCGAGATGGAGACGTGGCCACGACCCTAGCCAATGCGCCTGCGCCCTTTGACCTCAACAGCGGCGCACCGCTGAATGCCTGGATTGACTACAACGGCGCAACCGATCGCCTGGAAATCTTCCTCTCCAACACGATCGCCAAACCCTCCACGCCGCTCCTGGCGCAAACGCTGGATCTGACTGCGATCGTCGGCACCAATGCCTACATTGGATTTAGCGCTGGAACAGGCGGTTTATTCAACAACCAAGACATTGAGAACTGGCGCTTTGCCTCCAACGGTTCACCGCCGAGCATCGGATTTAGCCCGATTAGTTACATCGTCGATGAAACCGCTGGAACGGCTACAGTCACAGTGCGAAGAGGCATTAATGTCAGCGCCAATGCCGCCAGTGTGAACTATGCCACCAGCAACGGCACCGCCACCGCTGGAGCAGACTACACCGCCGTCTCCGGAGTCCTCAATTTTGCCCCCGGAGACACGGAAGAATCCTTCACCATTGCCATCACCAATGACACGCTGGTGGAACGCGATGAAACCATTCGGGTGACGCTCAGCAGTCCAGTCGGAGCCATTCTCGGCAGCAACAGCGCGGCAACGGTGACGATCCGCGATGAGGACACGGGCAGCTTTGCGGTGGATACGGTGGTGACCGGGTTAACGCTACCGACTGCCTTTGAATGGGAACCAGGGAGCGATCGCCTCTATATTGCCGAAAAAGCAGGCATCGTCCGGGTCTTTGAAAATGGCGTTCTCAGTCCAACCCCCTTTATCAACATCGCCGATGAGGTTAATTCCAACGGACTGGGGAACGATCGCGGTCTACTCGGCCTCACCATTCACCCCAACTTCCCCACCACGCCCTACATCTACCTGGGCTACACCTACGATCCACCGGAAGCGGCCACAGGCACCGGGCTAGCAGCACGGGATCAAAACGGCAACCGTCCTTCGCGGGTGATTCGAGTCACCGCCGATGCGGCCACGGGCTTTAGAACGGCGGTGCCGGGAAGTGCCGTGGTGATTCTGGGTACCAACAGCAACTGGGCCTTTACCAGTGGCCCGGACATCAACAGCACCGACAACATTGACCTGCCCCCGTCCGGCATCATTGGCCCCACGATTACCGCCCCGCCGGGAACCTCGATCGACGGCAACGGCAATATCCGCGATTATCTGGCCACCGATAGTACCTCGCACACCATTGGCGACCTGGAGTTTGGCCTGGATGGCTTCCTCTATGTCAGCAACGGTGACGGCACCTCCTTTGGCCGGGTAGACCCCCGGACTCGCCGCGTCCAAGACCTTAATAACCTCTCGGGCAAACTGCTGCGAATTGACCCGATCACAGGTGCCGGGGTGGCGGACAACCCGTTCTTCCAAAGCACCGATCCCTTTAGCAACCAGTCCAAGGTCTACAGCCTGGGTCTACGCAATCCCTTCCGCATGGCAATTAACCCGACGACGGGCGAACCGTTTATTGGCGATGTGGGCTGGACGCAATGGGAAGAAATCAATACGGGACGGGGACAGAACTTTGGCTGGCCTTACTATGAGGGCGGCAATGGAGTCAGTCTGCAAACGGGCGGCTACTCCGAACTGCCTGAAGCCCCGGCCTTCTATCAAAACACCACCGTCGTCGCGCCCCTCTATGCCGTGTCGGAGAATGCTACGGCGATCATTGCCGGGGATTTCTACAGCGGCACCACGTTTCCCTCGGTGTATCAGGGTGGTCTGTTCTTTAGTGACTCTGAAATCGGGCGGGTAGAGGTGCTGTTGTTTAACCCCGATGGCACGGTCAACACGGTGAAGCGATTTGCATCGGGAACGCAGTTTAGGTTCATCTCCCAGATGTCCACGGGACGTGATTCTAACCTGTATTTCTCGGGGCTGCTTTCGGGCACGATTCAGCGCTGGCGTCCGGTGTAGGCACGTTGAAGCAGGTATGGGGGAGCAGGCGGTGGCGGTGGCGATCGCCCTTCCCTTCCAGACTCTCCCGCCTGCTCGTCACCCTTCTTCTTTAATCGTTAGGATAACGATTCTGGATTGCGTCAAAGCTAAGAATTTCCTGGGCTTGAGTCAATTCAGACATCTATCACCATCCTCCAGAATCATAAACCCTTCTCATTATTGCGGATATTGATGGAAAAGAGCCACAGGAACGCAAGATTTCGAGTCATCTCGAAGCTTTACTGGCACCGAAAGGGTAGCAGAAATCGCGATCGCTTAGATGGAGACACCCGCATAAGCCTTTAGACTCTGGACATTGACCAACAGATCCGACCGAAAACTTTAGAGGGCGCTCGGATCAATGCCCATTGCGCGGAGTCTTTCGGCCAGGCGATCGGCTCGTTGGCGTTCCTGTTCTGCCCGTTGACTTTCTGCTTCTGCCCTTTGGCGTTCCTGCTCCAACATTTGATTGATTTCAGCAAAGGAAAAGAACGGCACCCCATCAGGACGATAAAGCTGGAGTTCTTCGCCCAGTTCAAACCGCACGCCTAAGCGGGGACTGACCCAGCCCTGCATTGACTCAATCTCATCCAACAACCCTTCCTCAGAACGACACCAGCCGCTCACTTGGGGCTGATAGGGATCGTACAGATAATATTCCTCTACGCCCTTTCCACTGTTGATAGGAGCCTCGGTAGCCTTTGGGTCTGCCAAACACCACCATGGTGTCAGGGGCAGCGGTCAGAGTGTTGTTGCCTTCCACGGGATACCACAGCAGATCGCCTGCGACAAAGACGTTGGGATCATCGACAAACAGCCAATCGATATTTTGTTCGATCACCAAGATCCACCGAAATTGCAGCGTATTATCGGCCATCGGTTTTCCGTCGCTGTCGGGATAGACAATTTCAGGAGAGGCGGGAGAGGTTGAGCCGGGTTGCTGAGCGACCATGCTTGAGTGTCCCTGAACGCGATGCCTTTACCCTAGCATCTTTTGCGAAGGATTTTACTCTGAGGTGCGTTGGATGAAAAGGCGCTCTTCGGCAGACTGGGAGAAGGTGACGAAGTTCCAGGAGATTTGGTGGGCGCGGTGGAGGACGAGGCGGAGGACGGAGTGAGGAAAAGGCAGACGCATTCCCTGGCTATCCTGCGGCGAACTCTGTCAAATGTCGCAGGTAAGGGGCTTGGTAGGCTAAGACGATATCTGTTTTGGGCACACCTGCTTCTACCAATTCATTGGCGATTCCCACTTCTGTCTCATCCTGTTCAATCCAGATTTTTCTGCCCTTGATCTGGATATGGATCAAACAACGATGAATGCGATCGTCATCGTGCCAGCCCAGGTAAAGGATTTGGTAGTCATTCTGTAAGTCGTTGAATAGGGTGTGGATCTCCAGGTTATTGCTGTGTGAACGCGATCGCGCATAGTCGTTCAACACTTGTTTGATCAGGTCTTGATAATGGGTTAGTTGATCCATGCGTTGAAAACCTTCCCTGTTGGAGCATCAGGATAGTGGCGCGATCATCAATCGCCGCTCTCGATCGGCGGCATAGGCGATACAGGCTTTTAGATCTTCTGGTGTGAGATCGGGGAAATCGTCGAGGATTTCGGCTTCGGTCATTTCAGAAGCCAGGTACTCCAGCACTTCATAGACCGTAATTCTTAAACCCCGGACGCAAGGTTTTCCGCCTCGTTTGTTGGGTTCGATCGTGATGAAGTCGCGGTAGTCCATCGTTGAAGTGCGATCGGTGGGGTATGCATTAGCTTAACAGATGGTGAAGAGGAAGGGGCGACTCTATGGTTTTAGCCCACTGCAAAGTCGCTCAATTGCCGCATGAAGGAGGATCGAAACCCCAGAACGATATCTGATTTAGGAACGCCCCGTTCGATTAACTGTTGGGCAACACCCGCTTCGGTAAAGTCTTGCTGAATCCAACTTTTGCCGTTTTCCTACTGTGTACACACAAATCATGATCGACTTCGCTTCGGGGTTTTGCGCCCCCGTCCTCTTTTAATTTTGGTACCCAACTTTGGGGGACTTTGAATCTGCTGAATCTCCTGGAATTTTTCCTTTGAAAATTCCTTTGAACACTCATAAGAGACTCTTTGAAGCTTCTTTGAAAGCTCGGCTCCCCAAAGTTGGGGCGGGGGGGCGAAAACTCAACACCGAAGCCAGTTAGACTTGTGTGTACACAGTAGGTTTAGGCAAGAGGGGCGATCGCTTTAATCGTTCATTGGCCGTTCGTTGTTTATTCTCGACGAAAGTTTAGTTTTGCTGTTAGCACGGCGATTCAATGCAAGATATCAAATGGCAGGGGAAGGATGACAGACGTAAGTTCTATGTTCTGATAAATCCCATGCCAACCCTATCCGCTGCTGTGCTTGCTCGTCCGATCGCCGCATCCACGCCTGATGCCCAGACGCTGGTCGTTCTGTCGCGTTACCTGGAAGATGCCCAGACTTTGCAGATGGGGGTTTTGCCGGGAGTGATGGCGGTGGTGTTGGAGTGCGATCGCCCCTTGCTAGAGCAGGTTACAGAACTGTTGCAGCGACATCAGCGCATCCAGCGTTTGGTGATTGTGGCGCATGGGGAACCGGGGGTGGTGCATTGGGGCGATACCCCGCTGACGACTACGACTTTGGTCGAGGGTGGGGATTGGCGCGCCTGGAGGCTGGAAGAAATTGTTCTGTGTAGTTGTCGGGTTGGAGCGGATCGGGAATTTGTCGAGCAATTGGCGGCGGTGACGGGGAGCCGGGTGATTGCCAGTGCAGAGATTTTGGGCGCAGGGCATTGGTTGCCGGAGATGGCGGCGGTGTTTAACGATGAGGTGTTGCAGCACTACAGCGGCACCTTTGCGCCCAAGGTCAGCGGAGTGTATAACGGCTTTGGTGCGCCGACTTCGTTGCCTACGGGGAGCCGTCCTTATTCCACTAGCGTGGGCGACTTCAACGGGGATGGCGTGGTCGATCTGGTGGCGGCCAATCGGAGTTAGGCCAGCGTTTCCGTGATGCTGGGTAACGGCAGCGGCGGCTTTAGTGCCCAAACGACTTTTGCCGTTGGAACGGGGCCTTACTCGGTGAGTGTCGGCGATTTTAATGGCGACAGCAGACTGGATATCGCTACGGCCAACGCTGATTCGGGCAATGTTTCGGTGATGTTGGGCAATGGCAGCGGTGGGTTCAGTGGCCAGACCACCTTTGTCACAGGCTCCTATTCTCGCTCCATTGTGCTGAAGGATTTTAATGGCGATGGCCGGTTGGATATCGCCACGGCCAATACAAGTGGCAATAGTGTTTCCGTGATGCTGGGCAATGGCAGCGGCGGCTTTGGTGCCCAAACGACCTTTGCAGTGGTTTCCAGTCCCCGATCGATCGGCACAGGCGATTTCAATGGTGATGGCATTCCCGATTTAGCTACCGCCAACTCCAGCACGAATAATGTTTCGGTCTTTTTGGGCAATGGCAGCGGCGGCTTTAGTGGGGCAACGACCTACGCGGCAGGCACCGGAACCTATGCCATCGGCGTCGAAGATTTTAATGGGGATGGTAAATCGGATCTGGTGGCCGCTAACCGTGACTCCAATAACATCTCGGTATTTCTGAACACGGGCAGCGGTAGCTTTGGCCCTGCCACGACCTATACCGTAGGCACTGGGCCGTATTTTGTCAGCGTCGGCGATGTGAGCGGCGACGGCAAAATGGATTTGGTAACGGCCAATCAAAATAGCAATAATGTCTCGATTTTATTGGGCGATGGCAGCGGCAGTTTTAGTGCCCAGACCACCTTTGCGGCAGGCAGTCAGCCCAAGTCGGTGACCGTGGCCGACCTCAATGGGAACGGTACGGCGGATTTGATGGTCGGCAATCGCAACAGCAGCATTTTCACGATCCTCAATGCCTCTACCGCTGGCATTACGGTGCCTGCGAGCGGCACCTACATCGCCGGACAAACCCTGACGTTTACAGTGCGCTTTGACGAAGCGGTGAATGTGACGGGAACGCCCGTCCTGCCCGTGACGATCGGCAGCACCGTCCGCAACGCCACCTATGTCTCTGGCAGCGGCTCCCAGGTGCTTACCTTTGCCTACACCGTGGCCAGCGGTGAACTGGACAGCAACGGCATTACCCTCGGCAACACCCTGAATCTCAACGGCGGCACCATCACCGATCTACCCGGCACCAACAATGCGGTTCTGAGCTTGCCTGCGATGGATACGGCAGGTATTCGGGTCAACGGCTTGCCTCGGCTGGTCAACCTTATCTCTCCCCAGGCCAACGGCAGCTATCCGGTGGGGGCGGTCATTCCCATCACCCTCAACTTTTCCGATACCGTCACCCTGACGGGCAGCCTGGATGTGACGCTCAACACGGGGGCGGTGGTCAGCGTTCCGGCTTTCAGCGGCAGCAGCACCACGTTCAATTACACAGTGGCGGCAGGACAGAACAGCGCGGATTTGGATGTGACGGCGATCGCTCTCTCCGGTGGCGCAACCCTCAAAGACGGCTCCAACAACGACATTAGCCTCAGCCCCCTGCCCACGGGCAGCAATTCCCTGGCAGGCAGCAAAGCGCTGGTAATCGACGGCACGATTCCCGTACCACAAGGGCTGAATGCGTTTAGCAATCCCTCGGCTTTTGCAGCGGGTACCTCTGCAATGTTTACGGCTGTGGGCGATTTCAACGGAGATGGCAAAGCTGACCTGGCGACCGCCAACTATACCAGTGGCAATGTCTCGGTTCTCCTGGGCAACGGCAGCGGCGGCTTCAGTGGCCAAACCACCTATGCGACCGGGGCACAGTCGCGATCGATCGCCATCAAGGACTTCACGGGCGACGGCAAACTCGACTTAGCCGTTCTCAACCAGGGCGGTTCCGTGTCGATCCTGGCCGGGGATGGCAACGGCAGCTTTAGTGCCCAGACCAGCTTTGCGGCAGGGTCAATTCCCAGAGCCATGGCGGCAGGGGATTTCAATGGTGACGGCAAGCCGGATTTGGTCGTGGCCAGTCAGGCCAGCAATCAGGCGCTGGTGTTGCTCAACAACGGCAGCGGCAGCTTCAGTGCGCCGACTGGATCTACCGTGGGCAGCATTCCCTACGGTGTTGACGTGAATGATTTTAATCAGGATGGCAGAGCCGATCTGGTGGTGGCCAACCTGACCTCCAATAATATTTCGGTGCTGCTGGGTCTTGGCAGCGGCGGCTTTAGTGCCCAAACCACCTATGCGACGGGGGTGTTTGCGATCGCCCCCAAAACCGGAGATTTCAACGGCGACAACCAGGCCGATATTGCGGTGGTCAACTAC
>JALOOP010000039.1 GCA_025454315.1 Oculatellaceae cyanobacterium Prado106 | reverse complement strand
GTTGAGATCGACGACAAAATCGATCAGGGTGCGATCGATGCCAATAAAATTTAACAGCGTGGTGGCTTTGGCTGCGGCTCCATAGGCGGCGATCGCATTTCCCTCTTGTTTCAGATCTCGCAGCAATTGCAGCAGCGTTTGTTTGATGGTGCCAACGGCTTCGGCAAAGCGCTGATAGTAGGTGAATTGATCCACGCCCTGTTCGCGTTCAGTTTGGAGGAGCGATCGCACCGAGTCCTGCACGGCTTCACGAGGTTCGACAAAGAGACGGAGAGAGCCGCCGTGGATGCGAGTGCGTTTGATGTCGTTGAGGAAAAGATGGTGACGGCGGAAGAGGCGATCGAGGGCGGTCACGGAAAAATAGCAGAGATGTTGATGATAGATGGTGTCGAATTCGCAGTGTTCGACGAGATCGACCAGGTAGGGCACTTCAATGACGGCAACGCCGGTTTCCTTGAGCAGAATGTGAATACCTGCGACAAAACCATTGAGGTCGGGTACATGAGCCAGGACGTTGTTGGCCAAAAAGACATCGGCAGCTTTGCCTTCGTCGCGCAATTGTTGTGCTAGACCTTGGCCAAAGAAGGTGCAGAGGGTTGGGATATTGGCCTGTTGAGCCGCCTCAGCCGGACCATCTGCTGGGTCAATGCCGAGAACAGGAATGCCTTGGGCTGAAAAATTCTTCAGCAAATAGCCGTCATTACTGGCGGCTTCGATGACAAGACTATTAGGGGTGAGGGAACGTGATCGGATCAGGGATTGGGCACTGTCGGCGAAGTGTTTCAGCAGGCTGGGAGAGACGGAAGAGAAATAGGGATAATCTCGACAAAATAAAATTTCAGGCGAAACGGATTCGGTGATTTGCACCAGACTACAGGTGGGACAAAAGACTAATTTTAAAGGCGCAGTCATCTCAGGTTGATGCAATTGATCAGCGGTGAGTAGGGCATCTGCCAGGGGAGTATGCCCAAAGTCAAGAATCGGTTTGAGATGGGTTTCACCACAGGAGAAGCAGATGACCATAGGGTAAGTAGGGAGTGGGGAGTAGGGGGGATGGGGATATGAGGGATAGGGGGATGGAGGATGGTGCAAAAAACTCTTTTCCCCCTCCCCTCTTCCTCTGCGACTTTGCGGCTCTGCGCTTAATACTCTTTCCCCTTTAGCCTTTCCCCTTCCTTCTGCCTGCCTTTACCGAATGACTTTGGGATAGATTAGCCGAGCAGCCAGACTGGAAACAAGGATCAGCAGGACGATAATCCAGAGTAGGCCAATCCACCAATAGCTAGGCAGGCCGAGGGGCCAACGGAGCAGATCGACGATCGCAGCCAAGGGGAGCGTATTGGCGATCGGGCGCAGAAAAAAGGGCAGGTTATCGCGGGGAAAGTAGGTGCCGCAGAATGTCGTCATGGGCACGATGACCAGGAAGATGGGGATGTTGACCTGATCGACTTGGTTTACCAAACTGGCGGTCACAACGCCAAGGGCGGCAAATAGCAGGCTGCTCAGGAGCATGATGGGGAGGGAAATCAGCAGATTTAGGGGCGTGTAGAGTCCTAGAGCGATCGCCGCAATCCCAGTCAGAGTCCCAACGATCATGCCTTTGGTGGCAGCCCAGAACCATTCGCCCATAAACACTTCAGTGAAGTTGAGAGGAGCGGTGAGCATGGTTTGCCAGGTTTTGACATAGGCCAACCGGACAAAGCTGCCGTAGGCTCCTTCAAAAAAAGATTGAAACAGGAGGCCGATGCCAATCATGGCCGGCGCGATGAAATTGAGATAGGGAATATTGTTGCCCAGATAGGAAACTTCTCGAATCAGGGGCGAGAGGCCAAATCCAAAGGCGACCAAATAAATAATTGGTTCAAATAGGGGCGGAATGCAGTTGAATAGAAACGATCGCTGGTAGACCTTGGCATGTCGCCGCCAGACGGAATAGGTGCCCCATAGGGTCATTTTGAGCGCAAATAAGAACTTGGAAATAGCTTTCATGACAGCTTTCATGACAGTAGGCTCCCGGTCAGGCGAATAAAGACATCTTCGAGGTTGGCGCGGCGGCGGGCAATGCGGGACGATTTGAGATCCGTCAGGATATGCCAGAGGGTTTCGGGGTGGGGGTTGGGCAGGGCAATGATATACCCAGTGCCAAACGGACGGTACCAGGTGTTGGCGTTGCGCGTCAGTTCTTCCAGGGTGTCCGGGGCGACATCTTCCAGTTCGACCACTTCATGCCCCACAATGCGGAGGATCAGTTCGTTCGGGGTGCCTTCGTCAATGACTTGGCCTTGTTGCAGCAGCAGCAGGCGATCGCACAGTCGCTGAGCTTCATCCATGTAGTGGGTGGTCAGCAGAATGCCGCAGCCTTCGCGCTTGAGTTCGGTGATCAGTTTCCAGAAGTCTTGACGAGCATCGGGGTCTAAGCCCGTGGTCGGTTCATCCAGGAAAATTACCTTGGGATGGTTGATTAGGGCACGACCTAGGGCGAGTCTTCTTCTCATGCCGCCAGAGAGGCGATCGATGCGATATTTGGCAACGTTTTCTAGATTGACCTGCGCCAAAATTTCTCCAGCACGTTTGCGAGCGGCTTTGCCGGTGATGCCGTAGTGATGGGCAAAGTGAATTAAATTATCAAAGACATTGAAATCGGGATCGAGGTTGTCATCCTGGGTGACGACGCCCAAATGCATTCGCGCCATGCGATTGCGATTTTGCACAGGCAGACCGCTCAGTTGCACCGTGCCGCGATCGGGCAAAACTGCGCCATACAACATGCCCACGGTGGTGGTTTTGCCCGCCCCGTTAGGGCCGAGCAAGCCTAGGACTTCGCCTCGGTGCAAGTTGAAGGACACCCCCTGAACTACAGGAGTGCGATGATTGCGATCGCCCTTCACAGGTGTTTTGTAGGACTTCCACAGGTCATGGACGGCAAGCACCGGAACGCTGAGGGCGGAAGTAGTGACTGACATGGAAGGAGTGGAAGGGTTTTGGGTTTGCATGGACGGGAGTGGGGAGTGGGGAGTGGGGAGTGGGGAGTGGGGAGTGGGGAGTGGTGTGGAGTGGTGGGGAGTGGATAGGTAACAGGGTGGATGGGTGGATGGGTGAAGAGAGGGGCAAGTTTAAGAATTGAGAGATTCTTCCTTATGGATTTTTTTGTTTCGGGGAAGGCTGCCCTTGAGATACTCATCCACCCATCCACCCATCCACCTTACGGCTGACGGGGCGATCGCCAGCGGTAGGAGGAGTCGAGGGAGCCTTGCTCCATGAGATGTTGAATTTGGGCGATGCGCTTGTAGCGCGTGCCTTCAAAGTCCTCCAGGGTGAGGCCGACTTTTTGGTAGGCGGTGTAGAGTTCGGCGGCTCCTTTTTGGGCGTTCCATTGGGGTTGAAAGTCGGGGAGGGTTTGGGTGATTTTGGTGCAATCGACGCGGTAGCAGCGGGGATCGGGTTTGGCATCGGGGGCATATTCGATGCGGCAATCGGGGACGGTGGCGGCGACGATTTCGGCAATGTCGCGGATACGGTAGTTGTCTTCGTTGCGGCCTACGTTGAAGGCTTGGTTGTGGATGCGATCGCGCGGTGCCTGCAATACAGCCAGAAATGCCCGAGAAATATCTTCAATGTGGACAATCGGTCGCCAAGGAGTGCCGTCGCTTTTGAGATAGACTTTGCCAGTAGTATATGCCCAGGCGACAAGATTATTTAATACTAGGTCAAAGCGGATGCGGGGAGAGGCTCCGTAGGCGGTGGCGTTGCGGAGGAAGGTGGGGCTGAAATGATCGTCGGCGAGGGTGGCGATCGCCAACTCACTCTGCATTTTGGATTTGCCGTAGGGCGTTACGGGATTAAACGCGGATTCTTCAGTGAGCCAATCCTGACCGCCTGCGCCATAGTTGCTGCAAGAGGAAGAAAACAGATAGCGACTGACGCCGACCTGTTTGCAGAGTTGAGCAAGGTGAACGGAGGCGAGATGGTTAATTTCATCGGTGAGAATGGAATTGAGATCGCCGAGGGGATCGTTGGATAACCCGGCGAGGTGAATCACCGCCTCAAAGCCTTCGAGATCGGCAGCGACGACATCGCGGATGTCTTTTTTGATTTCTGGAATTTGGGGAATGCCGTCGCCAAAGGTGCTGTGAACGAATAAATCACTGTCTAACCCGACCACCTCATGCGCTGCGGCCATTAGCATAGGCACCATCACGGTGCCGATGTACCCCTTGTGCCCCGTAACCAAAACTCGCATGTGGTCGATCCTCCCGATAGTTCTGCCAGACTTTCCACGGCGCTTGGCCGCTCTGCCAGAGGGTTTCTAATAGGCGCTTTTCACGCAGCGTATCCATGCATTGCCAAAATGAGGTATGGCGATAAGCCATTAACTGACCATCCTGCGCTAACCGTTCGAGTGGTTCCTTCTCCCATAGCGTATCATCTCCGTCGATGTAATCAAAGATACCAGGTTCTAAGACGAAGAATGCGCCGTTGATCCAGCCTTCTTTGGCCTGGGATTTTTCAGAAAACTCAACGATTTGATCGCCGTCCATTTCGATATGGCCATAGCGTGCTGGCGGACGAACGGCAGTCAATGTAGCCAGTTTACCGTGTCTTTGGTGAAAGGCAAGCAGTTCGTGGAGATTAATGTCCGAAAGACCGTCTCCCCAGGTAACCATAAAGGTTTCTCGTCCCAGGTAGGGCGCGAGACGTTTGATGCGTCCGCCCGTGTTGGTTGGGATTCCGGTATCGATTAAATCGACCTGCCAATGGGGTTGTTGAGTGCTGTGCTGAATGATACTGCTGCTCTTGAAATCGACGGTGAGATTGCTGCTGAGCGTGCAGTAATCGACCATGTATTTTTTGATGACTTCGCCTTTGTAACCGAGGGCGATCGCAAACTGGTCAAACCCATAGTGAGCATAGTGTTTCATAATATGGATCAAAATCGGCTCCCCGCCAATTTCGACCATGGGTTTGGGTTTGGTATCGGTTTCTTCGGAAAGGCGCGTGCCCAACCCTCCGGCTAAAATTCCAACTTTCATAGGGGTTCTCCTGCGTAGATGCGGTTCTGTAAAGCTTGCGGGGTTGAGTCTGCAAGCAGACCCGAGGGCAGGTGATGATGAAAAGCCCGAACGGCATTGGCCACTCCGTTTTCGGCGCGCATTTTTTCGCCAAAAGCGGCGGCGCGAGATTGGAGCGCGGTATCGGTGACCAGGGTGCGAATCGCTTGGGCAAGCTGCTCGGCGGCTAAGCCTTTTTTGGGAAGGGGGGCAGTGCCAATGTTGAGTTCTGCAATGCGGCTGCCCCAGAGATAGTAGTCGGTAATTGGCGCATAGATGACAGTGGTGGGTTTACCCGCCCGCAGACCGCTGGACAGAGTGCCCATGCCGCCATGGTGAATTAAGCCCGCCATCCGAGGGAAAAGCCAGCGGTGGGGCGCATCCTGGGGCTGCATTTTGAAAATCTGGGGCGGTAAATCAATGTCGCCTAAACTGCCCCATCCAGTTTCAACGATCGCCCGTTGTCCTGCCTGCTGCACGGCATCCACAATCAGTTGGCTGGTACGAGCCGGATCACTTTCGGGCAAACTGCCAAAGCCAATGTAGACCGGGGCAGAACCTGAATCTAGAAAATCCAGCAACGCCTGGGACGGTTGCCAATTGAGCGAGTCATCCAGAAACCAGTAGCCCGTCACATGCAGCCAGTCGCCCCAATCCTGGGGTTTGGGCAGCAGGGACGGGCTGTAGCCATAGAGTGTCGGCAGGTGATGAATGTTGCGGGTGGGAATGGCTGGGAGTTTGAGAGTTTGAGTGCGCCAGCGGTGGATAGGCGCACCAATCACCGATTGAAACTCTTTGGCGGCGAGATGATGGGATAGACGATTGACCATCCCTGTGAAGGGAAAGGGAGCCTGGACGGTGAGATGTCCATGGGGAAAAGCTGGGGTGGGCGTAAAGGGACAGGTCCAGGCGGGAAAGAAAGGCACACCCAATTTTTCGGCAATGTGAAACCCACTGGGAACCAGAGGCATAGAAATAATCGCATCGGTGCCCTGACAAGCTTGCCAGGAGTCCTGTAGGTGATCTTCTAGTACATCTCCCAGGAGAATTTGAGCGCCTTGACGGACATGAAAGAGCCGATGCCGCCCATGCTCAGCGAAATCGATCCAGTCTGGGCTGGAGAGGGTGGCTTGGGGGTTTCCAGCAAGGGGCGCAAAGTCTAGCCCATAACCTTTGACGAAGGATTCGTACAGGCGCGCGGTTGCAATTCGCACCTGGTGGCCAGCCGCTTTTAGCCCTAGTCCAAGGGCAATGTAGGGTTGCACATCTCCCCGCGATCCGTAAGTCAAAAGGGTAATTTTCATAAATTCTCTGATGCGGGACTGTTCGCGATGCGGTTCACGCATCTTTACTGTTTAAGTTGTTTAACGTTGAATCGTTGTTTAACGTTGAATCGTGCTGAATCTTGCTGAATCGCGTTAGATCGCGTGTTCCATAGAATCATTGGGTGCTTTGCACTCCGCTAAGGCTCCATCGGCTTACCGATCGATTCACCGATGCGGACTAACACAATATTGACCTGCCGATGCGTTACGCTCCGCTAACGCATCCTACGGGAACGAGCATCTTTATCGGTAATTGGGATTCGTTGAAATGGACTAATTTAGAAATCCCTAAGTTGGGAACCCCTAAGTTGGGAATCCCTTAGCTGGGTTGAACTTAAAATCAAAAAGTGAATAGAAAAAGCTGAATCTAGTAAATATAGGGCTTAACCCAGTTTTTACCATATTAATGTTTGTTTGTATACTGCTCCCATAAGCCTTTCAGATAGATGCATTGAAGTCGCCGATGTACAGGCCAATTTACATAGCGTTTGACGTAAATGATGAATCTAAGATGGATTCAAGAGGGATCTAAATTGGCTTCAAGTTGGATCTAATCTGGATCTAAGCGGGTATTAAGTTGGACAAAACTTGTTAATGAAAGTCTTCTGAACGAAATTTTTTGCTTTTCTTATTTTTTTCTGAAAATCCGGCTGAGAGCTATTTTCTAAGGGGTTCTTTATTCTTTAAAAATCCCTTCATCAATTTTTCGTAAAGTTTTTGCGTTGATCCCTTTTTTTCTAGCTGAATTCACGGGGATTGGTCGCCAATGCTCGTTGTTTGAGGGGCGATCGCACTCAAAGGCAATCCACAAAAGATTCAAAGATCAAAATTCAAGGAGCAAAAGTCAAAGATCACATCGAAACGCTACGGGTCTGAAAAGTAGATCCTTTAAAGACTCAAAAGAGTGTTGTCTTACAGCTTTGCTGCAAAACAACACCCTTTTAAATCCCATCGAAATTACTTTTTGCGAGTTTTAAACCATTGTTTGACAATGTCTTTCCACACGCTGAAACAGACCCAGAATTTCTGAGAGGCATACTCAGGCCGAATCACGTCCACAATCAGGACAAAGCGACGATAGGGAGTGTGATTCCAGGCGGTGTGCTTGTGAGCATCACAGAACATCATCAGTTTGCCCTCTTCCCAGCTTTGTTTCTCATCGCCCACACCCATGCCGCATTCTGGAAGCTGCGCCGGAATCAGTAGACCGAGGTGACAACGGGCGATCGCATTGGTATCCCCATGGTGGGGTTTGATGGTGGATTCGGGTTCCAGCATCGAGAAGGACGCGCCAATCATGTGGGGAATAGATTCGAGAATGCGGGTGGTTTGGGGACATTGCTTGCATTTATCCCGGAACTTGAGTCCCCAAAAATACATCGCAAAGGTCTTCCAAACGCCCTCACTAGAGACCAGATCGGGATGGAAATAGGGTGTCAGACTATCGCCTCTTTCCTTGAGCAGGGCTTCTAGCTCGTCGCGAATCACAGGCCACTGGGATTCCAGGTCTTTGACCCAGGGGAAATCTTGGGGATCAAAGAAACAAGGATCACCGCCATCGTAGGGTTGTCCAGAGGCGACGAACCAGAGTTTTTTAGACTGTTGGGAGGGGTTTTGTAGAACTTGCATGGATAGAGTTTGAATGGAAGTTTGAATGAGAGTTTGAATAGAAATTTCAATGGAAATTTCTATGGGAACCGACTGAAGCAGGAATGACACCCCTAGGATTGAGATTGGATTAGTTCCTGGGCTTTTGCTGGAGCCGCAGGCTGAGAACGGGGAGTGACAGTAATTTTGACACCCTGTTCGGGAGCGACATTGACACCTCGACGGACGGCTCGGATGGGAGCAGGTTGAGCCAGGGTGAGGTGATATTGTCGCAGAATCGTGGCCAAGACGAGACGCATTTCAAATTGGGCAAAGGCGGCTCCAATGCAGTAGCGATTGGCTCCACCAAAGGGATAAAATTCGGAGGTGGAGTATTGGCGATCGAGGAATCGCTCAGGCCGAAATTCGCGGGGGTTGGGGTAGATATCGGTGCGGTGTTGGGTGAGGTAAAGGCAGGGTGCAACCAGGGTGTTGGCTGGGATCTCGTAGCCCTGGAGGGTGATGGGTTCTTTGGTGAGGCGTTGCATCACCGTGGGGCCGGCAGCCCGCAGGCGCAGGGACTCGTTGCAGACGGCGGAGAGGTAGGGAAGGCGGCTCATCTGAACAGGGTCGGCATCGCCTGCGGCCTGAATTTCGGCGACTAGTTTTTCTTGGACTTCGGGATGGGTGGCCAGGTGGTAGATTGCCCAGGCGATGGTGGCAGCGCTGGAGTCATGTCCGGCCACCAGCATGGTAATGAGTTCGTCGCGTAATTCTTGATCGCTCAGGCCATTTCCGGCCTCGTCTTGCACCGACAGCAGGAGGGTGAGAATGTCGGTTTTATGGGGATCGAAATGGGCACGGCGATCGCGAATTTCGTCAAAGATCAGGCGATCGACCTTATCGCGAAAGTGCATGAACAGCCCCACAGGACTCCATTTGGAGGTGCTTTTGACCAAAAAAGCAAAAAAGCCGATCGCATAGATCACCGGCGAAACGGACATTTTCAGAAAAGATTGCAGGAGTTGCTTGAGTTTTTGATGGCGTTCCTCTCGCTGCAGGCCAAACACGGCAGACATGATCACCTGGAAAGTGATTTCGCTCATCACGGGCAGCATAGTGTAGGGTTGTCCCGGTTGCCAGGATTGGGTTTCTTGCTGGGTGATGTCGATGATGAGCTGGCCGTAGTTTCTCATGCGATCGCCATGGAACGGGGGCAGCAGAAGTTTACGCCGCTGTCGATGAGGTTCACCGTCCAGCAACAGACTGGAATAATCGCCGACAACATATTGCACGCTGCGATTGGTACAGCCGACATCAAACTGGTCAATGTTGCTAAACAGGTAGGCGACGGACTCGGGATGGCTGACGAACACCAGAGGCGCAGTGTCTTTACCAATTTGCGCCATGAAGCAATCGCCGTATTTTTGCTCACAGTCGTCTAGAAACTGCAAAGGCCGCAGAACCCAGTTGTAAAGCTGGAGCATCGGCGACATTTCGACCAGAGGAGGATGAGCCATAAGAAGGGGGTGTCGGGTGAGAGGGAAGGAAATTGGCGAGAGCGTAATGGGGAAATGAGGAGGAGAGGAATGGGAAGATGATTAAAAGACTATGAAGACGATTAGAGAGACGTTTTGGCAATGATTGAACAATTATGAAACGATTACGGAACAATTCGTGAACGAGTATTGAAGGATTATTAAAAGATTACTGAAGGATTATTAAAAGATTACTAGGCAACCGCAACGACAGCAGGCGGAGTTGGAATCCGGGTGCCTCTGATGATCATATTGACGCCGCCCTTAGGAGAAACATTCACGCCGCGACGCATGGTTTGAATGGGACGCTTATCGGCTAGCTCTAGCTGGTAGTTTCGCAAGATAGTGGCAATCACCAGTTTCATTTGGAAGGAGGCAAAGGCTGCACCGACGCAGTAGCGGGAACCACCGCCATAGGGATTGTACTCGGCAGGGGAGTAGCGCCGCTCCAGGAAGCGATCGGGGTTAAACTGGCGGGGATTGGGGTAAAGATCGGGGCGGTGATGCGTCAGGTGGAGAGCCGGAATCAGAATGGATTCGGGGGGAAAATCGTAGTTTTGAATCTTGAGGGCGACATTGGCGATCCGGGGGGTGCTGGAGGGCACGGCAGAACGGAGACGCATGGATTCGGAGCAGACGGCAGTCAGGTAGGGCAGGCGGACGATTTCGTTGGGATCGGGTGACTTGCTCAAGCTGTCTATGCTCAGGCTATCCAGTTCGGCCAGGAGGCGAGTTTTGACGGCGGGATGGGCATGGATATAGTAAAACGCCCAGGAGAAGACGGAGGCACTGGAGTCATATCCAGCAAATAGCAGAGTTAGCATCTCGTCTCGGATTTCTTCATCGCTGAGGCCAACTCCCGTTTCGTCCTGTGCCTGGAGCAGCATGGTTAGGGCATCGATGGCGTTGGGGTCTAGGTTGGCTCGGCGATCGCGAATTTCCTCATAGATGAGTTCGTCCAATTCCTGAGTCATCTTGAGAAAGCGACGATAGGGACTCCAGGCTCCCAGGTCTTTCTGCAAAGGCGGGAAAAAAGCAACCAGGAAAAACACCGATTGATTGAGGATGTCGAGGTATTGGCGGAGCTTTTGAGCCAGGAGGCGATCGCGTTTTGCCCCACTCAGCCCAAACAAACTTTTGAGAATGGCCTGTAATGCAATCTGGCTTAGCACCGAATGCATTTTCACCGTTTGCCCCGCCTGCCACTCCTGGGTGACCTGCTGGGTAATTTGGCAGATCGTGTCGCCGTAGACTCGCATTCTTTCGCCATGTAAGGAAGGCATGACAAGTTGCCGATGGCGACGATGCTCTTTACCATCCAGCAACATGCTGGAGTGACGTCCCAGAACTAATTTTAGAATTAACTGTCCCCGACCTGCGACTAGATTGCTGGCGTTATGTGGCGCGTATAGTTCGGCGATCGCATCCGGGTGGCTGAGAAAGGTCACCTTGGGGCTACCGCTGCCAATCTGCGAAACAAAGCAGTCCCCATAAAGGGTGCAGCACTCGTCAAGATAGTCCAGCGGGGCAAACGTCCATTTCAAAAGCTGAACCAGGGGATGCACGTTAACAACAGGGGGGGTGTTCATGGAACGTTTTTCAAGGGAAATTGAGGCAGAGAAATACAGGCGTTCAGGGTTCGTTCGCGATCTGTTCAGGGTCTGTCATCAGTCTGCTCACGGTCTATTTAAGGTCTATTCGCGGTTGGCCGTCTATTTACCATCTGTTGACCGTCTAACGAAGCATGAACAGCTAGCTCAAACCCAGAGGGACTTTCTTCTGGGCAGGAACTCGAATTTGCTTTAGAACCATCTTAACCCCTCCCTTGGGCGCAATGTTCACTCCCCGTCGCATTGTTTTGATAGAGCCGGGATGCGCCAGCTCAAGCTGGTATTTCGGCAGAATGGTGGCCACAATCAGCTTCATTTGGTATCCAGCAAAGGCTGCTCCGGCACAGAATCGGGCACCGCCGCCATAGGGATAAAATTCGGACGGGCTATGGGGATGATTCAGGAAGCGATCGGGGTTGAATCGATAGGGATCGGGGTAGAGGTCTGGGCGATGGTGGGTGAGGTGTTGGGCAGGCACAAGCTGTGACTCTGGGGGAAACTCATAGCCCTGGATGCAAATGGGAGCCTTGTTAATGCGTGGCGTGCTAGAGGGCACAGCCGATCTCATCCGCAGCGATTCAGAACAAACGGCGCTGAGATAGGGGAGTTTGACGATTTCACTGGGAGAGGGGTTGTCGCCTAAGCGATCGAGTTCTTCCAGGAGGCGGGCTTTGACCGCAGGGTTGGCGTGAATGTAGTAGAACGCCCAGGAGGTGACGGTCGAACTGGTATCGTACCCGGCAAAGAGCAGGGACAGCAGTTCGTCTCGCAGTTCCACATCGCTGAGGCTAGCCCCAGTTTCATCGGTGGCCAACATCAGCATGGTGAGCATGTCGATATGGGCTGGGTTGAGATGTTTGCGATGATCTTGGATCATGGCGAACATGAGTTGATCTAGCTTTTGGATCTGTTTTTGGTAGTTGCCACCCGGACTCCAAGGCCCCAGGTCTGCTTGTAAAATTGGCAGGGTCGCAGCGAGGTAGTAGAGGAGCGGCGATTTGAAGGCATCCAGGAATTTTCGCACCGCCACGCCCAGGCTCTGATCGCGTTCGGTTTCGCGCAACCCAAAAATCGTTTTGACAATCACCTTGAAGGTAATGTCACTCAAGTAGGAATGGAGGACGATGGATTTCCCTGGCTGCCAATCTTGAGTGACCTGCTCAGTAATTTGACTAATAATCTCCCCGTAGGTTCGCATCCGTTCCCCATGCAGGGGCGGGGTGATTAGCTGACGATGCCGCCGATGCTCCTGACCATCGAGCAAAATCGTGGAATGCTTGCCCAGAACCATTTTCAGCATAGGCTGGGCACGGCCTGAGTCCAAGATTTCGGCATGGGTGGAAGAGAAGAGTTCGGCGATCGCATCCGGATGGCTAAAAAAAACAGAGGGCTTGACATTACCAAATCGCACCACAAAACAATCGCCGTAACGCTTGGCGCAGTCTTCTAAAAATTCAATCGGCCAGAAAGTCCATTTCAGCAATTGAATCTGAGGATGATCTTCAACAAACGGGGGATATTTCATGTGATTCACCTGAGAAACCTTGGAGATGCAAGGAGGAGACAAGCCATCGCGCTAATACGGATATAAATCTTGAATTGGGTCGGAGACAGGACGTGAATCAGAACATCAACGGCAAGTGAAATTTAAATCTTTTGAGTCAGAATTTTGATTGAATCAAGATGGCTCACGAGGGGCATAGGTGCAGGCATAGGTGCAGGCATTCTCTTGAGCATTGTTACTCCACAATCCTTATTACGTTCAATCCCAGTTTTAAATCACCCAGTCTCGCTGAGTTACAGCCCTTTTCAGAATTTTGAGGTACGGCAGCGGGGCTGTGAGCCGCTGCCGTACCTCAGAGTCCGTACCTCATTAGATGAAATCTGCTGTATTGACATGATCTGAGGGGAAATCTACCCTCATTGCTGAATGGATTCAGACGGGGCATCAATCGCGGGAAGCACCACCCGCTGAGCCAGACCTAATTTACTTAGAACCCAGATAGACCACCAGGTCATATCGACCTCCCACCATTTCATCCCGGCTTTAGCAGAATTGGGGAAAGCATGGTGGTTGTTGTGCCAACCTTCACCATAGGTGAACACGGCTGCCCACCAAAGGTTGCGGGAGTTGTCGCCCGTGTTGTCGTAATTGCGATAGCCCAATAGGTGACAGGCTGAGTTGATCAACCAGGTTCCATGCCACTCAATGACATTTCTCACGAAGATGCCATAGATCACAAAAGACCAGCCGCCCAGCAGATACAAAATCACGCCAAAGGGAATCAGCAGCAGAATGATATAGCGATCGAGCCAGCGATATAGGGGATCACGGTCTAGGTCAGGGGCGAACTTGCGATACCGCTCATAGTCCCAGGTGTCTGCTTCCATACGAAGCAACCAGCCCATATGACTCCACCAGAACCCTTTGCTGGCAGAGTAGGGATCGTTCACCAGATCTTCGGTGTGCAGGTGATGTCTGCGGTGGTTGGCCACCCAAAAGATGGGGCCACCTTGAAGAGCCAAGGAGGCAATAATGGCGATCGCCCGCTCCAGGGGCTTGGGCACGCTGAAGCTGCGGTGGGTCAGCAGCCGATGGTAACCCATGCAGACGCCGACGCTGCCAATAAACCAGTTGAGAAAAACGGCTATTCCTACGGCAGACCAGGAGAAGAACCAAGGTGCCAACAGCGCCATGCCGTGAAAAAAGGCAAAATACAGAACGCTAATCCAAACGATTGGAGGTTTCTCAACGGCGTTAGACGCTGGATTAGTCGATGGATTGGATGATGAATCTGGAGTTTGAACAGTCATGGGGGTAATGAATATCTCACAACAATTTGCAAATGATGAAACCGCTAACCCCAACGAGGATCAGACAACAGGAAGACGTAGGAACCCTGACGTGAACTGCATTGAGAAGGATTTAAGCCGTGAAAAGGCTTCAAGACGTGAAAAGGCTTCAAGACGTGAAATTAGCGAGATTAATTCGCTTCCAGGCCACGAAGTCAAAGCCGTCGCGCAGAGTGACGATCGCTCTTTTGAGGCTCAGTTTTTGCGCTAGCCGCTGAAGTCGGAAGAAGAATCGGAATTTGGCGATCGCCTCCTGACCAAAGTCGTCAGCGCTTAACATGCCTTGTCGCAGAAAATAGTCAAAGTAGGTGGCCGAGAGGGCGGGGCTGATGGGTTGACAGTGAATGCCACTGCCACGCAGTGCGTCCAGGGTAGCGGTGCAATCAAACACAGGGGTGCGATCGCGGGTATACAGTTCTGGGATGGAAAGCTGTTCGTCGGTGAAAGGCTCCAGAAAGAAGGAACGCAGACTAAACAGCGGATGGTCGGGTGTCGTCACATCCCTGGCTAGCTGTGCCTGCCACTCCTGATAGGGCAGGTATTTAACCGGGGAATCAATGGCACGATCCCAGGCGTTGACCTGCTCAGAAGTGGCCGGGTAGGGGTTCATCAGGTGGAACACTTTGCCCGCCGATTGGGGCTGTTGGGCGAGGAAGGCGATCGCTTCACTGGCATAGTTGACCGGGCAGTTGTAGACCCAGTAATCGAGCAAGGGCGCAGCGCCCATAATCATGCAGCCTTTGATGGCCAGACAGGTAAAGTCTTCAGTGTTCCAGGCTCCCGTGTTGCTGTCGCCGGAGATAAAGGGGAGACGATAAATGCAGACGGGCAGACCACGCGATCGGGCAGCTAGCATCAGTTTTTCGGCCACCCACTTGGTTTGGGCATAGCCGAGGAACATGCCGTCGTGATGATCGAGCAGGTCGGTTTCATCGACGGTTTTACCCGCGTAGGCGTGGGATTCAAAGACGGAGACACTGGACATATAGTGTACCGTTTTGCGTCTGACCTGGCTGGCTAGGCGAATGACATCTTCCGTCGCCGTCACGTTCATTGCTTTAAGCGCGGTGTAGGGAAAGACAAAGTTCAACGAAGCCGCACAGTGATAGATCACGTCAATGTCACAGGCAAGCTGATGGAATTCTGCTGCACTCAAGCTAAATTGGGGGCTGGCCAAATCGCCCAGGACGGGGATGATGCGATCGCCAAAGTCAGCCTGCCAAATCCCGTAGGACTGCAAATTCTTTTGGATTCTGGCCTTCCCATCCTCCGAACTCTTCGCCCGCACCAGACAATAGATTGCGGCTGAGGTTTGTTTCATCAACTCAGCGATAATAAATGCGCCCAGAAACCCTGTCCCACCCGTCAAAAACACAGTCTTAGGCCGAGTACAAAATTGCCCCGGCACCGCCATCGGCTGAATGCTCGGATCAAGCTCCGCCTCCTTGGCCAAATCCAGACTGTCCGCCGGATTCTTTTCGGTGGCAGAAGCACTCCGATAGGTCAATCCAGCCTTTTGCTTAAGCTGTTGCAACAACAGTTCTCGCTGTTGGGGCGAGAGGCCGGCAATGCGTTGGGACAGGTCTTGGGTTGTGGTCATGGTGGGGAGGGGGGAGGGGGGAGTAGGGAGGGGGGAGTAGGGAGTAGGGAGGGGGGAGTGGGGAGTAGGGGATAGGGAGGTGGGGAGTAGGGGATGGGGAGGTGGAGAGTAGGGGAGGTGGGGAGATGGGGAATTAAATCTTTGCCTTTCCCCTTTCGCCTTTCCCCTTTCGCCTTTCCCCTTTCGCCTTCCCCCACTCCCTCCCTAAACTAGGAGTTCAACAAATTCTGGGCTTCAGCCGCAGAAAGATTTTCTACATTGGCGAGGGCTTGGGCGAGGGTGTCTGGATCGAGGTTTTTGAGGAGGTCGGCTTCGAGGAGTTCGACTTCTTCGGCGAGTCTGCCGGAGAGTCCGGCGATCGTGGGATAGCGGAACAGCAGGCTGGGGGAGATTTGGAAGCCCAGCATTTTTTCGGCGCGGGTGGCGATCAGCATGGCCTGGGCGGAACTGAGGCCGTAGCTTTCAAAGGTGTCACGGGGATCGATGTCTTCGGGGTCGAGGTCGAGTTGCTCGGCGAGTTGGGCGACGAACCATGCTTGGATGGATTCGGGGCTGAAGGCGTTTTGCTTCTTGGAGGGAACGGCAGAAGAAACCATGTCGTAATTCCTATTTCTCAATGGGTTTTGTCGATGAATCCTGAAAGGAAATGAAAAATATCAGTCTGAATCATTCACTTGAAGATTCAATGGTGACCAGAGATAACGGTAAAGGTTTATTAAGAGTATATTACACCGTTTCTAAAGTTGACCTGGATGATTGAGGGTTTGGGGAACGGGATTCTCCAATGGCCTGGTAGAGCGAATCCATGGCCGCATCCACAAGCGCTTGCAGGGTGGAGCGATCGAACGCAGGTTCAGAGAACATAAAGTTGAGTCGCATCTGAGATTGATAGGTGGTGACATAGACTGCGAACACACCAGCGAATACGGCATTAGACGCGGTAAAGGTAATGTCTTCTAGCTCAAATTCACCGTAGGACTGGGGAATTTCGAGTTTTCCGACATTAGAAACAAAGGCGGTGGCCTGGACTTCTTGGGGATGCTTGATAGTGTAGTCGGCCATGATCAAAGCTCCCCAGAGGGCACGGAACATATCCTGGCGGGCGATCGCCTGCTGCAACTTTTGCTGTACCTTTTGGGCAATTTGCCAGAAAGAATCCTGGGGGCGAATGATATAGAAGGTTCTCACCCAGGGAGCCAGATTGGTGAGATGCTCTCTGCTCCAGGGAATTGGCAGTCGTCGCCGTACATCCACGGCAGAATCACAGCTGAGGCAGAGCTTTTGCTGGGACCTTTGCCTTGAGTTGATCTGTTGACGGGCGGTGGTGAGGAGGGCAGCGGCGATCGCAGCATTTACCCCCAGATTTTGCTGTTTGCAGGATTGGATCAACTGCTGGGTAACGGCGGGTGGAAGCGTTTGGCTGATCAGGTAACAATGGCGATCGCCAAGGGGCGCACTCGTATCCGCTGGCAGCGTTTTGAGCCGGAAAAACTTGCGTTTTAGTCCCAGGCTGATGGCGTAGAGTAGCCCTTTTGATTCGCCTTTGCCCGGTTGAAAGGCAGTCGGCAGGAGGCTGGTGATGGAGGGCACTTCAGGCAGGGGCGGCAGGTTGGGATCGGTGCCTGCGATTTGGTGCTGGCAGATGGTAAGAATTTCGGAGTGTAGTTGAATACAGGAGAGGCCATCGGAAATGGCATGGTGGGAGGCCGTGATCAAGTAGTGCAGTTTTGGGTCTGAGTTGACCTGGACGAGAACGGCTCGAAGCAACCCTTGAGCACTGTCTATTTTTTGGTTGAGTTCAGTGTTGGCGATCGCAGACCAATCTTCAGCTTGTGCGATCGAAACAACTCGTAGGGGAACGGGCGGAGCCGGATCGAATTCCACCAGTTGCGGCGCTTCAATAGAGCCAGTGATGCCTTTACGAAGGGCAGGATGACGCAACTGAAGTGTCTTGAGAGCTTGGGACAGCAACGCCTCAGTGAAATTTCCACGAATGCGGCTAACGGTGACAATATGCCAGGTGCAGGTGAGATTGAGCAGTTCCAACCCATGTTCTGACACATTCACGGGTCTACCGATAGGTGGGCAGGTGGGTTGCTGGACGGACTCATTCACTAGTTGCATATGTTCCCTTTAGATGAATATCGTGGGTGAATACCCGAGTTAAGATGAACGCTTTAGTTCACTGGATTCTGATTTTAGATTTTGTTCTTTATACAGATAGATCTAGGTCAGACGGATTAGATAAAACTAGAGTCTGAAACAGGCTTAGATTTGGAACTAGAGGGATTTTTGGGTGAGGATATTGGGGTTGGCGAAGTGGCCTGAGCGATAGGGACGATACTCCACCATATGGGCTTGCTGATTGGATTGAATTTCGTAGGTGATTCCTCGCCATTGGATGGAGCGTGCCCAGGCGGCAGCAAGGAGGGTATACAGGCTAATGAACGGTGAAATTGCAAGGGATATAAGTAGCTTTGGCAGGCGATCGCGCGTCATCATTGGCAGTGGTGCTGAGGGGGTGGCGATCGCAGCTTGAATCCCTTTTTCGAGTACCAGCAACGGCAAAATGATGCTACCCAAAAAGATAATGGCAAAGTTGAGCAGGAAGATTCCGGCGGCCAACCTGTGATGGGTAAGTAGGGCGATCGCAGCCAAAGACAAATTCGCGATCGGGCCGCTACAAGCCCAAAGTCCATTGGCCAGAGTAAACCACCAGGTGGGATGGTACAACCGAGTCAGCACCAGTTGCCGAGTAGACCAGCGGATAAAACTGGGGAGATCGCACTCCTCCCGATTCACACTCAGCAAAGAGGGGACAAATCGAACCTCAAGCTGGCGATCGATCGCCACTTGCCGCAACGGCACATCCTCACAGAGCGCATTCCCCCAAAGTTTGAGCGGATCAGCCTGCCGCAACAAATCAGCTTTCAGCGCCATCGTGCCGCCCCAGGGCAGCTTAGAAAAATAGGTTGCAATAACCGCAAAAGCATTCCAGGCATAGCGATTGAGCGTTCCCAATTGATCACCAACAGGCGTGTACCAACGGTTCCCCGTGGTGATGCCCACGTTGTCATCGCCAAGAGGCGCAACCAACTGCTGCAACCATTGGGGATGAGCCAGGGTATCGGCATCGACAAAGGCAATGACTTCCACAGAAGCATCTAATGCCTCCACTGCTTCGATCAGCGCACTGCATTTTAGACTACAGGTCGATCGCCGTTGCTCCAAAGGCCGAACCGAAACCGGAACCGTCGAGGAGGATTGGGCGATCGCTCGCTGCACAATCTCCCAAGCCGGATCGGTCGCACTATCCACAATAATCTGAAGTTCATACTCCGGATAAGCCTGGTTCAGCAACGCCGTCACACAATCCCCCAAGAAGGGATCAGGCCCTCGCAAGCTCAGCAAAATTGCCGCCTTCGGTTGATACAAATCCGTCTCTACTGAGGGATTCGATTTTGCAGATCTCAGCACCGCCAAATAAGCCCAGGTTGCCAAAATTTGGAACGCTGGCATACTTAGGGCGATCGGTAGGAGTAGGAGGGCGATCGTGTTCATGAGGAAAGAAGATACACGCTGTGAGAGGGAGTAGGGAGTAGGGATATGGGGGGATGGGGGATGGGGAGATGACTAGAAACTCTCCCTTTCCCCTTTCCCCTTTTCCCCTTCCCCTAATAAGAGAGCGGCACCGGATAATAGCGCAGCAACTCCGGCGGAAGCTGAATGCCTTGCATTTTGAGCTGTTGGACGCGGTAGAGGTAGAGTGCGCCGATGAGGATGTGGTAGGCGACCTCGGTGGCGCGACGGTTGGCGGGTTCGGCCAGGTAGGAACCGCGTACCCAGTCGTTGAAGGAACCCATGGCGGGGCCGCACCAGATTTGGTAGTCGGATTCGCGTCCGGTTTCGCCACTGTTGGCCCAGCGGGAGGAAAGACCGAGATACCAGCGGAAGATCAGCGCCATTTTGCGTTTGGGGTTGGCTTCGGCTTGGGCAATTTGGCTGGGGTCGCGCTGCTCAAAGAAGGAGCGGGTGATGTCCCAGACTTCTGCTAGCGTTTTCTTGAAGATTTGGGTTTCGAGTTTGCGGCGTTCGTCGGCGGGAATGTCCTCGATGCGATCGTAGGTGCGGTAGACATCGTAGAGTTTTTGGGCGCGCACGGCGAAGAGGCTGCCGCGCTTGAGCACCTGGAGTTTAACGCCCATTTCAAACATATCGGCAGCCGGTGCCATCATCACATCAGGCATTT
The DNA here is from genome assembly GCA_025454315.1 of Oculatellaceae cyanobacterium Prado106. GTDB lineage: Bacteria > Cyanobacteriota > Cyanobacteriia > Elainellales > Elainellaceae > Prado106. The sequence goes on along the minus strand of JALOOP010000039.1, from coordinate 3,822 downwards.
CGGCTTCGGCCAGGAGCTGCTTGACGTAGGGGGAGGTGCCTGCTTCTAGACAGGATTGGTTGACCGATCCAGTGACGATGTAGGCGGCTCCCATCATGAAGGCGGCGAGGGCGGATTCGGGGGTGCTGATGCCGCCTGCGGCACCGATGCGAACCGGATTGGCAAACTGGTATTGGGCTTGCAGTTCGTCCCGCAGGCTAAGGATGGAGGGAAAGAGCGCCACCAGGGGGCGGTTGTCAGTGTGACCGCCAGAGTCCGCTTCGACGGTGATATCGTCGGCCATGGGCACTTGCTGCGCCAGTTGTGCCTGGAGTTCGGTGATTAAACCCTGCTCGACCAGGGGCTGCAACAGTTTCAGGGGCGCAGGCTGGAGGAATTTGGCGGCGACTTCCTTGCGGGACACTTTGGCCATGATGCGATTGCCAATGACAAGTTCTTGGTTGGCATTCAGGTGTAGACCAGCGGCACGATAGTAAACCAGATTTGGAGTCAAATCCAGGAAGGCAGAGGCTTCAATGGTTCTAACACTGTACTGCAAGAAGCGATCGACCGCGCCCCGTTCCATTGCGGGTTCACTGGGGATATGGATCAGGTTAAAGGCGTAGGGGCCGTGGGGGCGAGCTTGTTGGATCTGCTGAATAGCCGCTTCTAGACGAGCAGGCGGAACACCCCCTGCCCCAAAGGAAGCCAGCATTCCGGCCTGTCCCAGAGCAATCACTAGTTCTGCAGAGGCAATTCCTCCGGCCATAGCGCCCGTGGTGTAGGCGTAGTTGACCTGGTGAAAGGCTCTAAAACTGGGATCGCCCAATTGGTAAATGCCAGTGGGAGCCAGGGTCGCCAGTAGTTCGGTGGCGGCGGAACCTTCATAGGTGGCGGTCACCCCGATTTGCCCCTGATGCCGCATGACATAACAGGGTTGGTCAAACTGGAGGAGCTGCTGCTTGATGGCAGGCAGGTCAAAGGCAAGACCTGCGGGTGTTCCAGTGGATGTAGCAAGGGCGTTCATCGCAGTCTCCTGATGGGGTTCGGCCAAAGGGTTCATGTCCAGATGGCTCATGTCCAGATGGCTTGTGGATAATGGGGTACCAGTCACAGTTATTCTCCCTGGGGTACAAGCTGAAAGGTTTTGTTTTGGTATGAGACGGCGTAGATATCGTTTTCTTCGGTGAAGTACATGCCCAGGTCTTTGATCATGGAAATGGTGCGACCTTCAGAAATCAGGGAGGCTTCTACGACAATGTAAGGGCGGGGTTCCAGGCCGATCGCCGTCACTTCTAACTGGTAGGTGATGGTGCCAATTTTGGGACGGGTTTCGCCGCGATATTTGCCCAACTGGGGCAGATTGCGAATGGTGGCGCACTTGCCGTTTTTGAGTTGGGTTTGGAAGCCGATGTAGAAGGCGTAGAACATCAGCAGTTGGCCAAAGCCTTCGCCCGTGACCGTTCCCGGCATACAGAAATCATCTTTGAAGTGACAGTTGAAATACCAGTCGTCGGGGTGCAGGTCTTTTTCGGCTTGAATCAGTCCCAGTCCCCAGGCTCCCCCTTGGGCATCCACATGGGTGATGCGCTGAATCATCAGCATCGGTTCGGGGATGTTGAAGACGGCGGGATTGAAGCCGATTTTGCTGTAGGTGGGACCCAGGACTTCTGCCAGTTGTCCCCGGAAAAACTTCAGGGTTTCAGCATCGGTGAAGCTGGTTTTGGAACTGCGGAGGAAGGGTTCAAAGGGCTGTTTTTGGATGGCATTACGGGCTTTTAGCTCCATACGGGACAGCGTGATGCCAGGGCCATTTTGCAGTTCTTCGTCGGAGAACAGTCCAGCACCGGATTCCATGCAGAGAATCTTGCGATCGCCCACAAACACCTCATGGGTGAACTTAAACACCAGAGTATTGTTCAGTTCGCTAAAGGAATGCACCCGCACCCGACAGCGCATGGTATCGCCAACTCTGGGCATTTCGCTGAAGACCTCGACGGTGCCGCCCAAGGCTCGATAAACCCGCTGCCCCTGTGCCTTAAAGTCAATGCCCAGGTAGCTCATGATGAAAATATTGGTGTGGGAGGCTTCAATGGCGATCGCCACTGGCAAATATCCACCCCAGGCATACCAGGCATTTTCAGGAATGTCATATTCGCTTTCAATGACACTATCCTCAAACTGGCCGCGCGTCGCGTTTTCAATCTTGGTAATGCGGCTCACAAACAAATAGGGCGGCATGGGAATCCGAGCCGCTCGGGGCAGGGCATCGATCGCCTCATACTCAGAGCCAAACACATTGGCCAATTTGCCACAGGCCATTTCCAGCAAGTCCACTTCATCGAAGATGACATGGGCGGGTTTTTGGCGAGGCTGATGGATTAGGTCGGGGGAGTAGACGCTGGATAGGGGGGCGGTGGGGCTGTTGGGGGTGACGGTGATGGGTTTGCGCGTGACGTGAGGAGATGGGGAGGCTTGGGGGGATGGGGGGGTGAGGAGGGTTTGGGCGAGGGTGAGCTGCTGTTGGATCAGGTTGCCCATTTGGCGGAGTCCGTCCTGACGCTGTTGCAGGAAGGTGACGCTGGCGTTGGAGACGGCTTGACGCTGTTGGCCGAGTTGGTGGAGGGCGGTGGTCAAGTAGTCGGTGGGAGAGTCGTTCAACGGTGGAGCAATGGATTCGGGAATGGACTGGAACGGCTCAAAAGAGGACTGAGAGGATTGAGGTTGACTGGATGGGGAGGACGAGAGAGAAGAGGCAGAAGTCATGGAAGACGCAGGTGAGGAAGGATGAGCAGAGCCAGAAGTAGAGGAAGCGGGGATGGAGGTCGAGGTCGAGGTCGAGGGAACTGTCGAGAATGCGATCGCAGAAGATACCGGAGCAGAGGTCGAGGTAGGAATTCCAGGGGCGATCGCAGCATGATCGATAACCCCTGTCGCTGAATGATGTCCTGAACCTGATCCAGAACCCAATACACCCACGGATGCACCACCAGATTTACCAAGAGTCGCTACAGCTTTAGCCGGGACTGGAGTCGGTGTTGCAATCGGGGCGGATACCGGAGAAATCAGGGAAAAGGAAATTGCAGATTGCTGGTTGGAGGACGCGATCGCCATCACTGGAGCCGCCACTGGAGCCGCCACTGGAGCCGCCACTGGAGCTACAACTGGAATCGGCATGGGTACAGTCGTGGGATGCGGAGTTTGGGCGATCGCCACATCCACAAAGCGTTTGCGATTCACCTCTGCCACAATTTTATCGTAAATGCGAGGGCCGCCTAAGATGATGCGTCGAACTAGCGTGCGCTTGCGGTTGGAGGGTTGGGGAAGCGGCTGATACAAAGGCGCAATGTCCAGATCCACTTGATGGCTGATCAATTTGGCCAGGGCGCGCACCAAAGAAATAGAGCTACTCACCCCGCGTACATCCGAGCTAATAGAGAGGTGCGGCTGATCCTTTAAGCTGTCTCGCACCCAGCGAGCGCAACTGCTGCCTGCACCGAGTTCGATAAAGATGCGTGCCCCTGATTCATAAACTTGTTGTACCAGACGGGGAAAGTCGCAGGATTGACAGAGGGCGGTGGCAATGCGATCGCCAATGGCCTGACTTTCAAATTTGGTGGTGGGCGCATAGTCCGCTGCCGAATAGAGCGTCAGATCGGGCTGTTGATCCACCGGAACGGCAGTCCAGTTGGCCAGACAGTTTCTCAAGCTCTGCTTTGATGCCAGCTGAGGGAAAAAAGTTATCATCTCGCAATATGCCTCTCTTGCCAGCGTCGATGCGACTCTCGATTAATGCGTTATTGATCATGTTTGTCTTGCTTTATGGCTTGTGGCGAAGCTGCT
>JALOOP010000390.1 GCA_025454315.1 Oculatellaceae cyanobacterium Prado106 | reverse complement strand
AGATTCAAACCTTTGTCTATGCGCCTGAGTGAATCCTTTGAACACAGTCCTGGCAAGAAATTTGAGTTGTCAAACCCAACTTTTGTCAGTCAACCAGGATTGCGGTTCCGGTTTCTGCGGTGGAGGGGTTGCGTCCGGACACCATTCTCACAACTCGTTCTTTTCTAGAAGCGGAGTGATATCTCTGAATCGAGCGGGGTGATTTGATTTAAGAAGGGAGCATTGAGATGGAGCAAGATCAGCCAACGATCGCCACTAATTTCCAAAACTGGGCGCTGCAAAACCCAGAGCAAGTGGCGATCGCTATCCATGCTCAAACCTATACCTACGGCGAACTCTACCAAGCGGCTCAAGCGATCGCTCAAACCCTAACCTCCTCTACCTCTGGCCAATCAGCAATGCCTTGGGTTGCAATCTGTCTACCCAACGGCATTGAATTTCTGGAATGCTTCTTGGGAACTGTTTTGGCGGGTGGGGTGGCAATGGTGCTTGACCCGAAATGGCCGACGCAGTATATTCAGCAAATTTTGGATTGGGGGTGCGATCGCCATTTCCTTGATCCTGCCTTATCCCTTCCCAAAACTTATTCCAGGACATCTCTAATCGATTCTCATTCACGAATATTTAACGTTCATAAGCATGATTCAGAGAGTGGCGATCGACCCTTCTACGTCGGTTTCACGTCAGGTACCACGGGATTGCCCAAAGGGGTGATTCGTAGTCATCGTTCCTGGGTTGAGAGTTTTGCTGCGAGTCAGATTGAATTCGATACCTGTGCAGCGGATCAAATCCTGGTGCCGGGTTCATTGGTGCATAGTTTGTCGCTGTATGCGGTGCTAGAAGGGTTGAATGCTGGAGCGACGGTGCATATTTTGCCCAAGTTTAGCCCGAAGGCCATTTTCGATCGCCTCAACACCACTGCCATTACTAAACTCGTTGCTGTTCCCACTGTGCTGCAAACCCTCGTGAAGGCTGCGACAAAAACCTATGATGTGCGAACGGTGATCGCAGGCGGCTCTAAGCTGGAGCCTGAGTTACGTCATCAATTGCCACAGGTTTTTCCCAAGGCTGATATTTTGGAATATTTCGGGGCGCTAGAACTGAGTTTTGTGAGCTTGTCTTCATCGCGGGAAGCAGTGCCGCCGGAGTCGGTGGGGCGGGCATTTCGGGGCGTGGAACTGTCGATTCAGCGGCAGGATGGGAGGGGGGAAGCGGCGATCGCAGAAGTGGGCCTCGTCTGTGTCAAAAGTCCATTCCTCAGTTCAGGTTACCTCGAATCTCCCAATGCATCTTCCAACGCAGTTCCCAGTGAATCTTCCAATGTATCCTCCAACGCAGTTCCCAGTGAATCTTCCAATGTATCTCCTAATAAATCTTCCAGTGAATTCTCTAGTGTATTTCCTCATGCCTCTTCCAGTGAATCTTCCGGTAAATTCTCTAATGTACCTTCTGATGCCTCTCTCAGTGAATCTCCCAGTGAATCTTCCAATGAATTCTCTAATGTATCTTCTGGGGATGGGATAGAGCCTGGATTATCTTGGAGCAAGGTCATGGACGTAGGCTGGGCGACGGTTGGTGATCTAGGCTGGATGGATGCAAAGGGCTATCTTTATTTGGTGGGACGGGAGGCCGATCGCATTCTGACGGGTGGGATGAATGCCTATCCTGTTGAGGTAGAAGCGGCGTTGCGTCAGTTACCGGAAGTGTTGGAGGTGGCGGTGTTTGGGGTGCCGGATGGGGAACGGGGGGAGGCGATCGCGGCGGCGATTTGTTGGGGCGATCGTCCGTTGAGTCGGCTGGAAATTCATCAGCGGTTACAGTCTCGGTTATCGGCTGCAAAAATGCCTCGACATTTCTTCACGCTGAAGGATCTACAAGATTTTCCCCGGACGAATAGCGGTAAGATCAAACGGGATGCGTTACGGAAACAATGGACATCGCGTTGAGAGAATCAAGCTGAAGATTGACTAATCGGTAATTAGACCTCCGCCAACCCTGGCGAGTTTTAGGAGTAATATCCAGTATCGCCGTCATGTACCCAGGCGTATCATTGATTTGCGAGTGGTTAAGTCAAAGTGAACCGATCTAGTAGATTGTCTATTTTTATTGAATTTAGAGATTATCTTAAAGATTCAAACCTTAAGCATCATCGTTACCCAATTTATGATCCATCCAGTGATTATTGCTGCTCGTCGAACGCCGATTGGGCGAGTGGGGCGATCGCTCAAAACCCTCCCCGTCGAAGCGCTCATGGCTCCGGTCATCCAAGCGCTCTTGGAGGACACGGGGATCTCTCCCTTGGACATCGATGAAGTGATCCTGGGAAATGCGGTGGGGCCGGGGGGGAATCCGGCGAGGCTGGCGGTGTTGGCCGCTGGGTTGCCGATTCAGGTTTCGGGGGTGACGGTCGATCGCCAGTGTGGATCAGGGTTAGAAGCAATTAACTGGGGCGCTAGGTTGATTCAATCGGGTGCCGCTGAAGTCGTGATTGCAGGCGGCATGGAAAGTGTCAGCACGGCTCCCTGGCGCATTGAAAAGCCTCAGAGTCTCTACGAGTTGCCGCAGTTTGCCCATCGGGCGCGCTTTGCGCCAGAAGCACTAGGCGATCCGGATATGGGCGTTGCGGCAGAACAGGTGGCACAGAAGTTTGGCATTGGGCGCGATCGCCAAGACCAATACGCCCTCCAGAGTCACCAACGGGCGATCGCATCCCTCCAATCTGGTCGCTTCCAGGCTGAAATTGTTCCTGTTTCGCTTTCGTCCATGACGCAGGTTGACACCGACGAATGTCCCAGAAATAACATTACTCTGGAACGCTTAGCGAAACTGCCGTCTGCATTTATGGAGAACGGGACGGTAACGATTGGCAATGCTTGTCCAGTGAATGACGGTGCCGCAGCGGTGTTGATGGTTTCCGATCGTAAATTCAACACGCTTGGATGCATACAGGGTTTACGCTTTGTAGATGCGACTGCGGTGGGGGTTGATCCCAATCTATTGGGGATTGGTTCGGTGGCAGCAGTGCAGAAGCTACTACAACGACAGGCGATCGCCTTAGTGGCCATTGATCTCGTCGAATTTAATGAAGCCTTTGCGGCTCAGGTTTTGGCTTGTTTAGATGCGTTGAACTTGGATCAGGCGCGGGTGAATGTGGGGGGAGGGGCGATCGCACTGGGGCATCCCTATGGGGCATCGGGGGCGATTTTGGTGACGCGCTTGTTCACGGAGATGATCCGTCGAGCAGAACCGAACGGCAAGAATCCTCGGCTGGGATTAGCGACCTTGGGGATTGGCGGGGGATTGGGGGTGGCGAGTTTGTTTGCCGTTCATTCATCGGCTTCTACAGGAGCTTTTCCATAACGTAGTTAATGAAGGTTTCGCCTCGACGAGTCACCGCTTGTTCGTTGATGATTGAAAAGCCCATGCGCTGAAAAAATGGCTGGGCGGTAATGCTGGCTTCTGTAAATAATCGGCTCAATGACAATTCTCTAGCTTTGGCTTCTATGGCTTGATACAGGTGTCTGCCGACACCGCACCTTTGGTAATCTTTGTGGCAATAAAAACAGTCAATATGACCATTTGGCTCTAATTCTCCAAATCCTGCAATGGTTCCTGCCTTTCCTGCAATATTTGTACCTTCTGCAATACCTGTATCTTCTGCAATATAGGTGAATCGATTGGCACAAACCTCGACCCAGTTGCGGAAGTGAATATCATCAGGTGCCCAGACTTGAACCTGTTGGCTGGAATAGTCCCGAATATTGACTTCCCGAACGGTGTCATGGAATAACTGAGCGATTTGTTCAGCGTCTTGTATCTGGAAGGAACGGATTGCGATCGCCATTGCATGTCACCAGTTTTCTAAAAAAACACAGGGAGAAATTATGCTAGTGAACCTGGAATAGAACGTAGGCGATTGGTTTTACAGGGTTGCTAATGGTTGCTCGGATGGTTTGCACTTATTCAACTTCTTCGGAAATCCCTTCAATAAACCCTATGATCCCTTTTGCCCAAGGGGTTTCTTCAGCAAAATGTTCACCAACTTTCAAAGCAGCAGATTTACTCCCATTGAACAGACGCTTAAGACTGAGCAGGTTCTGCCAACGCCAAGGTTGAGTTTGCTGGATTTCTTGGTACTCGGCGTTGATAATGGCGATCGCTTCCGTTGTGGTGGTTGGAGGGGAATGCTTCTGTTGCAGTGTGTTTAAAAATTCTGTCACATCGAAGAGAAGCGCCTTTAGCTCTGTTTCTGAAGGATTGACAATAAAATCTCCTTCAACATTACCTGCCACGCATGTGACTGGCGCATTAAAGTTCATCTGGACTTTGGGTTGGCCAGATTGTTCTGACATGGTTTGTAAGAAAGAGTTGAGTTGAGAAAAGTCTTGGGTATCTCTACAAATCTTAGCTAGCGCTGAAACAGCCTCTTTGCGAAGGACTTCATCTGGATCGCTCGTTGCAGCGAGTCCTAGTGCATCGATCGCTTGAGCATTGACCTTACCCATACTGCTTAGAGCTTGGATTGCTGCGAGTCTAACTTTTGGGGAGCGGTCATGGCGCAAAACTTGACAAAGATAGTGAATTGCTTGATTTGTCAGTGGATTCGATTCACTGGGAGTCACGACCGAATTCTCCCAAGGCTATAACGGCTTGTTCTCGAATTTGCGGATCTTCATGGTCTAAATCTTTTAGGATCGCAGTAAATTCTTTGGATAGACTGAGTTCTGGCTCGTCGGACAAGGTTCTGAAAGCAGTGCCTCGATCGCCATCAATGGTTAAGTGGAGCAGGAGATAGTGTTGTTGGTCGCGTTCGATGGGTTGAAAGTCGGTGATTAATGCACCACCTTTAAGGATGTGCAGGAGATTCGTTGTGGTTTCAGTCGCGGGGACTTCTGTGGTCGTTTGTCCAACGAGTCGAGCCGCTCTAATTGTATTGAAGAGGTCAGACAAGAGAAAAAATCGGAGCAGATCTTCTTCACTGTAGGAGAGGGAGGGCAGAGGATGAGTGATGGGTCGCAGTAAGACACTCTCGATCGGCAGGTTAAGCTTTTCAGCTTGGCGGAGAAGCTGTTGCTCTTGTTCGTCGGTGAGTTCGAGGATGATGGTTCTGGCCATGGGGCGACTACCTTGGAAAATCGGGATGAATCACTGGGTTGCCTTCGTTGATTTGATTTTAGCGCAATTGCCCCCGATCGCCGCTTCATAATGTGACTTTGAGCTTTAGAGCCGATCGCCCCTTTCCTACTGGCTATCCTGCGAATGCCAATCATTCCCTGAGCCATACTTCAACGCATCCAGCCAACGATGTCGGGCATATTGTTGACTCGGTGCCCGTTCTGAGTGCTGAACCTGCTGCGAGACAAAGCGATATAAACCTGCGTAAATTCCTAAGTTGACATAGTGGCGCATCCAGTCAAGTAAGGTTAGAAGACCCACTTGGGGAATGATTTGAGCCACGAGGGCGGGATGGTGAAGGGATACTTTGAGCAGGGTTTGGAAGAGGGCGGGAAACTGCACCACATCTTGCAGGAAGGGCTTGAGAACGCGATCGCCCAATCCTTCCATTTCTTGAAACACACTGGACAGCAGTTGGTTGATTTGATCAGGGGCAATGGTTTGGTTCATGCCAACGCTCATCGATCGCTGGAATAGCCAGGTGACGGCTAGATTGGGCTGGTAGGGCTGGAGGGGGGCGATCGCAGTTCGGTACAGCAGATCTTGCTCTAGGGCTTCGTGGATGCCGTCGGTGAGGCGTTGCAGGTGGCGCATCATGGAACCAAAGCCGCCGAAGCTCAAGGGGGACTGGCTGCCGCTGCTGTCGCCAATGGGCAGAATGCGATTCCAGGCGGGTTTGAGGGGGCTTTGGCGGTAGCAGGGGAAGAAGCCGAAGAGGGCGCGTTTGAAGGTGAGTTGGGCGAGATCGACCTGCTGATAGTCGGGCAAAAGTCGCAGATAGTCTTCAAAGAGATCGGCAAGGGAGGGGCGATCGGGGTGGGCATCCAGGTAGGTAAACAGATAGGTGGTGCGGCCATCGCGGGCGGGGAAGGCTTCCCAGAAATACTGACATTGATTTTGTATCGGCGTGAAGGAGGCGAACAAATCTCCGGTGTCATTCTGGGAATATCCGGTGGCACAACTGCCGACCACAAGACAGACTGCATCGGGTTTGTGTCCCTGTCTAGCTTGCCGGGAAATCGGGGAAAAATGTCCCATTGCATCCAGCAGTAACCTGGTCTTAAAGGTGGTCAGTGTAGAACTGAGATTTGTATTTGAATTGTTCACAGATTCATGCTGAGAACTGTTCACTAAACTATTCACCTGCACATTCACACCGTTGGAATGAACGATCGCCCCTTCAAAGACCACCTGTTCAAATAGCTGTCCCCCGGCTGCTAGAAATTTGGCCTTGAGTCGTTCGAGTAGATAAACGGGATCAACGCCGATATTCAGCACATCTTCAACCCATAGCTCAATGCCTTTGTGGAAGCTGAGACGGGCGGGATTGTATTGGGTGGCGATCGCTGTTTCTAATTCCTCTGGAGTGAGCAACTCTAACGTCAGCAAAACCTGAAGTTCCTGCCGTGAAATGTTCCATTCCTGATCTCGTCCTCGCAGAATGCCCCGTTCCAACACCGCGACTCGCCAACCGCGCTGCACCAATGCAGCTCCCATGAGAATGCCTAATGTGCCACCACAAATGACGACATCCCACTCCACGGACTCCAGCGGCTGTTCTGCTGAGGTGACAACGGGTGTGACGGGTAAGGTGCCGGAACGGTATTGGCTCCAGAGGCGATCGGCGTTTTGGAGTTGGGCGAGGGTGCCGGGGAGTTGGGCGAGGATTTGTTCGGTGAGGGACATGGTCGTACAGCTTTTCGTCTTTTAGTATTACATGATTCTTGGGGTTGCGCCGCGTGAAACATGCCTCTGCTGCCACTCTCCAACTTCTCACTGAGTTAATCGACGAACTACGGGCTATTCCAGGTTTGGTGGAGCGAAAGCCCGGAATTTTTTATTAGCGATCGTCTGCTTTCTTACACTTCCATGAAGATCCTACGGGCTTGTTTGCGGATGTCAAGCTCGATTTGGCTCACTTTGAGCGGCTCCCGGTCACGACACTAGAAGATCAGAGAAAATTATGGGTAGCGGTGGTGGGCGCGATCGCACCTGCCCTCCAAAAAGCAAAAGTGCCCTCCAAAAAGCAGAAGTAAAGGTTTTCCAGTCTCTTGCTTATTTTCTTGCTCATTTGGACAAATATAAATAGGACTGATATGATTCGCTCTTTGGATTCAAGGATTGAGTTATTCCAGGGTTAAGAGAGAATTAAGAGTTCGTCATGGGCTTCATTTTCTGTTGACTGATTCAAGAATCAGAGCATTTTAAAGAATCAGAGTATTCAGACTTGAAGAGAAAAGCTGATATTTTTGATGGGAATTGTAGAAAAACGGAGACAGGCTTTTGTGTCTTGAGGAAAGGCTGTCCAGTGGCTTGATTCTCCTCTTTTTGTTCTTTTAAATTACCTTGGAATAATCATCAAACTCCTTGTCGAGAGTATCCGTATAGCGTCTATTAATACCTGTCTATCAGTGAGCACTAGTCTGTCAATAGATTATGAGCCGCTTGAGTCCAGAATTATGTCTATCTCTATCAAAACTATGTCTAATTCTATCGAATTGCTATCAATCAGCTATGAATACTTCTATTGATAGGTTATGAACTGTTTATGTCTCGAATTATGTCCTGTGGATATTCAGAATTGTGTCCAGAAACATCTAAAACCCCGTTGACTTCCTCTTGAAATTGCGAAAGCATAGCTAGTATATCGAACGGTAAAACTACGGATGAATGACACGCTAAGAGCCATCTGGGTGACGCCATTGGTGACACCGCTGATGAGTCTTTTTCCTTTGGTCTGCCGCCTTAGTCTATCGTTCGATGTGAAACACCCTAGGAGAGATCAAAGCTTTCCCAGTATCAAAGCTTTCCCAGTAATAGACATTCTATGCGTTGGGAAGCAGTGAATACTGCTTAAGGCTCTTAACCAACCAATCTTAACCAACCAAGGAGATTCAAGTCATGTCTGATATCAAAATTGCGGATCTGTTGAAGCTAAATCCCGAGTCTTCTGAAATGGCTAACTTTGTTGCTGATCTCAGCGAAGCTGAACTGAAAGTCTCCGGTGGCGGTGGCTACGGCTATGGCGGCGGCAAGGGTGACGACGACGATGATGGTCGCAAAGGCCGTGATGATGATGACGGTGGGAAGGATGATGATGGCGGTAAGGGTAAAGGCAAGTATGGGTACTACTACGGTGACTAGTATCACTCCAGTGACTCAATCGTTTGTAGAGCGATCGCAGTTTCGCAATCACGTCAGGAATGTTGCCCGTGATGTTTTCAAAACTGGATGTTTTCAAAACTGGATGTTTTCAAAACTGGATGTTTTCAAAACTGGATGTTTTCAAAACTAAAAATCATGGGTTTCGGTTCTAAGATTTTCTGATCAAAAATCAAGGCGGTGATTGTGATCGGGTGAATTCGCTTTGCCTGATTGTCTTAATCGCGCTGACTATTTGAGGGTGGAGTCGATAGCGCGATCGCTCTGCCCTTCTTTGTCCTCAATCAAGGTATCGCTCAATTAAGACATTACTCCATCTAGTGGTTCAATTTTTAACTGTCGGACTGTTTGTGCTGTCTTCGGCACCGCAAACATTCCTAGACAGAACACTAGATCCTGCTCAATCTAAATATTGCTTAATCTAGGGATGAATGGGTGTGGGTGGCGCAGTCACTCCATGCAAATTCATCAATCTGTGACCAATACCTCAATTCACACCCGGATTTGCACTTGGACTCAGGTGAGAATTCCAGGTGCGAATTCAATGTTCTAGATTCAAGAATTTTGCTGCAAAGAGTCGCCCATGAATATTCCGATGATTGATATTGCCGATGCTGATTCAGCCCAGCCGGGGGCAATCGCCACCCTAAAAGATCTGGCGATCGCTCTCTGCCAAGCCTTGCAGAACTATCCTCACTACGTCGTGGTCAACGGGTTTCCACCGCATCACTCGCCAGAATATCTGAAAACCCTGGCGAGGGGCATCGGGGCTGCGATGGAGGTGCCTCCTACAAAAGCGCTGCTGGACGAAGAGGCTGTTTCCTTTACCGTCGTCAATATCAATCCTGAAGCGGCAGAACCTCGGGGAGATGTCACTCGGTTTAGCCGGACTCGTCAGCCCTTAAATCCTCATACAGATTCTTCTTATTTGCCTTTGCCCCACGAACTAGTGGGGTTTCAGTGTATTGTCGCGGATGATCAGGGCGGTGAGACAGTCATGGTTCCGGTTGAGGATGTTTTGCTGCATCTAGACGCGGATGTGGCAGCGTTGTTACGAGAACCCGTCTATTCCTTTGGTGCATTGGGTGAGGAGCGATATGCGATTCTCTCGGGGGAAGGGGATGCGGCTCAAATTCGCTACTACCGCGCCCAGATCGATTACACCCTGACCCGGCAGCCCAATTCGCTCTCTGAGGCGCATCAAGCCGCACTGCAGAAACTGGATGTCTGCTTAGAACAACTTGCACCAGGTCATCAGTTTGTGGTGCAGCCCGGTCAGATTGTGTGGATGCACAACCACCAGGTTTTGCATGGGCGGACGGCGCTTTCGAGTAAGAGCGATCGCCTCCTCTACCGCATTCGTCTGCATGTCTCCAGTTTGCAATTGCCGTCGCCCACCCTGCCCAACCAGGCCGCAGCCCATTTAGCCTTTGCCGATCACCTGGAATATCTCGAACGCTGGGAGCGGGCGCTGGAGCATTATCAACGGGCGAGTGCTGCCACGGATGATGTCGAAGTGCTGAATCGCTGTGGGCATTTTTTGCTGCGTCGAGGATGGTTTGAGGAGGCGATCGCTCTTTTCCAACGCGCCATTGCCCTTGAACCGAATCACTATGACAATGGGCTGGCGCTCTCCAGTTTGGCGCACAAACTGGGCAATCGGCAGGAAGCTCAGGAACGCCTGGAGCATGTGATTCGCTGCCATCCCCATATCCTGGAAGACTCCTATGAGCCACACAAGCCGACGATTTTACGACTGCGTGGTTTTGAAGGAGCGGCCTATGGGATTGTCACACAGCCCGACGGCACCTATGAAAAGATTCTGCGGGGTGGGCATTTTTCGACCGATCATTTGCTGAATAAATCTGCCTATAATATCCGTCTGCTGAACCTTTATCAAAATAATGTGGATGAGTTGGAGACATTGCCCGCGTTTGATCTGATTCTCAATACTATCGCCTGTCCAGATTCAAAGCCAGCATCCCTGAGATCGGCGGCGCGGTTCGTCGATCGCCATCCCCACATCCCTTGCATTAACTCACCGCAACAAGTGCTAGAAACCACCCGCGAACGCAACAGTATTCGCCTCAATCGGTTGTCTGGCGTGAGATTTCCCCATACTCAGCAACTGTGGTGGGATGGCGTTTCGCCAGATCAGGTGGTGAAGCAGGTCATGGATGGGGGCTTTACTTTTCCGGTGATTGTGCGTGAGGTGGGTTCGCAAACTGGCCAGAGTGTTGTTCTACTGGGGGATAGTGCAGCATTGCGGAGACATTTTGAAAATAGTTCACCCAACCAGTCCTATTATGTAATTCAGTTTCATAACTGTTGTCTTCAGCCGGATGTCTTCCATAAGATGCGATTGTTCTGCATTGATGGAGTGTTCTATCCTGTGGCTAATGTCTTTCATGATTCCTGGAATATTCACTCGGGCGATCGCTACAGCATCATGATTCACCATTCCTGGATGCAGGATGAAGAAAAAGCTTACCTGAGTGACCCAGTCCGTTATCTGGGGCGGCAGACTTTTGACCATCTGTCCGCCATCCGAGATTTAGTTCAGCTTGACTTTTTTGGCCTAGACTTTACTCTGCTTCAGGATGGCACTTTGCTGATTTTTGAACTGAATGCCGCGATGCGGCACAACTTTGACCATGCCGGAAACTTTCCCTATACCCGACCTTATCTGGAAAAAATTTCCCATGCTTTTCATCAAATGGTGCGGGATCAGATTTTGAAGGTTGAACCTACAGGAGGAAGGAAGCGGGCGATCGCCCTGGCAGAACCGCAGGGCTAGAGGGTGACCTCTACCAGCTTCATTAATTCTGCGACTTGTCTTTGCAGCCACTTGGAAAATAGCTCTTGGAGAATTTGCGATCGCAACGCCTCATCCAACTGCGGCTGAACAATCTCCTCCACCCAAACTAGATGACTCTGACGATTGATCACAATGGGTCTGAGAATCTGGGGCGGCTGGGTTGCGAAGACAGCAGCACTGATTTCTGGGCGCAGATCTCCACGGCGCAGGCTGCCGGAGTAGCCGCCTTTGCGTCGGAGTTCTGGATCAGGGATGTAGCGATGGGCGATGTCGAAGAAACTGGTTTCTTGTTCTTGCAGGGAATAGAACAATTCCAGGGCGAGGTCAGGATCGTCGAGGACGACTTCGTAGAGAATGACTTGGACATAGTCCAGTTGATGTTCTGCGAAAAAGGGTTCAACGGCGGATGCAAAGAGGTGCTGCGCCAGTTTGGCTGACAACACTTGCTCTCGGGCGATCTCTTCAAAGTCGTCCAGGGTGAGACGATGGGTCTGGAGCCAGACCCAGGTCTCCTCGGCGCTCCAGAGGGTGTTTTGCGATCGCAGTTGGTCGGCCATTTGCTGCAATTCAGCCAGTTCTACCTGGATTTGGTTTTGCTGGGCGGCTGAG
>JALOOP010000389.1 GCA_025454315.1 Oculatellaceae cyanobacterium Prado106 | reverse complement strand
GGTTTCATCGAAAAAAGTCTCCTGGTTACCCGCCTTGAAAAGCCCAAACTGACCTGAATTTTTCTCTCATCTGGATTTAACACCTAGACAGGCATCGCCCCTAATCTTACTAATTCACGGGCTGCCTCCCAATTCTGACTCTCGATCATTTGCCATAGACAAAGACAATAATCATCTCTGGGGTTTGCTCCAGCTTCTACTAAACGTTGAATGAGTCCAACGGAAACATTACCGCACAAATAAGAAATTACATGCCTGCTAGCTCGGGAAACTGCATGGACAGAGGCTCCATGATCGATTAGAGAATGGACAATCTTTTCCTGAGTTCTCATGAGAGCAGTCATCAGGACAGTTTTGCCTTTTCTATCCTTGGCGTTAACATCTGCTCCCTGCTCAATCAAAAACCGTGCAATATTTTCGTTATAAACTTCTACGGAGCTAAACAGTGGGGTTAATCCATCTTTTCGACACTTCTGGTCAATTTTTGCATCCGCAGCCAGTAGGGCTGAGAGTGCAGGAGTAAAATCTATATTTGGAAAAATATGGCCGTGACTGTTCGCCAGCAGAATGAGAGGCGTATCACCAAACCCATTTTTGACGTTTGGATTTGCGCCTAGCTCAACTAACTCACAGATTCTCTCAATGTTTCTTTCTGAACAGGCGTGGAGTAAATCCTGCTCTCTATCAGCATTCATCATTAGGGCATCGTTTAGCGAATATTCTGGATCGCAATCCCAAAAAAAATTGGAGGGAAGGGCGATCGCAATCCACCCCTCCCTCCAAACCAGATTTCGCCCATTAAATTAGACCGCGACGAACGTTTAGGCCGGGTTCATCACATCAATTTCCAAACCTTCCCAGGCAATGACGCTATTGGGATAGGCCGCAATCACATCATCCTTGATGCGATCCATGAAGTCATCGTCATGCAGCGGATCATGGTGGAAGATGACGAGCTTTTTGACATTGGTGGCTTTGCAGAGCTTCACCGCCTCTTGCCAGGTGGAATGTCCCCAACCCACCTTGCTCGATTTCTCCGAGTGATATTCCTCATCCGTGTAGGTGGCATCGTAGATCAGCACATCCACATCCTTGGCCAGCTTGAACACATTCTCGTCAATGCGATCGGGATAATGTTCCGTATCCGTCACATAGGCCGCAGAATGTCCCTGCCAGTTGACCCGATAGCCGATCGCCTCTCCGGGATGGTTCAACAAGGCGCTTTCCACCAATAGATCATCGCCAATCTGCACCGACTCGCCAATGTCGAGGTCGTAGAATTTCAGATCCGCCGCCATGATTTGCAGCGGCACCGGAAAATTGGGGTGGAGCATCTGGTCGTTGAGCCGTTGCTCGATGGTGGAACCGTTGGGGGCGATCGCACCATAGATATTGAAGCGGTTGCCCTTGACAAAGGCCGGGATAAAGAAGGGAAATCCCTGAATATGATCCCAGTGGGAATGGGTGAAGAAGAGGTGCCCTTCCATGGGCATGTACCGCAGCAGCGTCTGCCCCAGCACCCGCAGTCCGGTTCCACCGTCAAAGATGATGCGATGGCTGCCAGCTTGCATGGCGACACAGGAGGTGTTGCCCCCGTAGCGGACGGTACTTTGCCCTGGACAGGCAATACTGCCCCTCACGCCCCAGAACTGAATTTTGAATTGGTCGTTAGCTTGGTCGTTAGCAATAGACATGAGCGGTTCTCACCAGATTCCACCAAACCTGTTTTTTGATCGGCGCGATAACCAGAATCAGCTAGGCTGAAAGCGTTGCCCGGTTCTGGTCGGTTCAATACCATTGGGATTGTTCCAGAAACGCAGGTTTTGTTTCAGATTAAAAGAAATCTTTACAAAACACCTGCTTCTAGTTTGCCCAATCTTCTCAATAAACTGTTAGAGAAAGCTTGAACCTAGAAGCTTGAACCTAGAAGCTTGAACCTAGAAGCTTGAACCTAGAAGCTTGAACCTAGAAGCTTGAACCTAGAAGCTTGAATCTAGCAGCTTAAATCTAGCAGCTTAAATCTAGCAGCTTGAATCTAGAAGCTTGGCTCTAGACTCTCAAATCTAGAATCCCAAATCTGAATGAGGCAATTTTAGCTTCACTCTCGGCAGATGGTGCGATCGCCCAGCAGATTTTGTCCAATTTCAGCGCTATTCCAAAGTCCACTGCAACAAATGAGCTAATCCCGAGGCACAGGTCAGGTTGTACTGTAACGGGGTGATGGTGATGTAGTTCTGTTGGATGGCCTGGACATCGGTGGGGGTCTTCTTAAACCAGTCCAGGTTACCCACCGGGGTGCCCATCATTGGATAGGAGCCAAATAGCTCTGCCGGGTCGAGTTCATGGTCATGGACTTCTTCCAGGACTTCACCCGAGAGCCAATAGTAGGTTTTGCCTCGGGGATCGACTCGTTTTTCAAATTGGTCAATGTAGCGGCGAACGCCTTGCCGGGTCATGGCCACTCCGGCGATCGCATCCTGTGCCACCGGAGGCACGTTGACATTTAATAAGGTGGCTTGGGGGAAGGGATGTTTGGCCAAATGTTCGACCAAATCCTGGGCAAAGTTGGCGGCGGGTTGAAAGGTTTGGCAGGAAAAACTGGTGAGGCTGAGGGCGATCGACGGAATGCCCTCAATCACGCCCTCCATAGCAGCAGAGACAGTGCCCGAATACAGCACATCGGTGCCCAGATTCGCGCCATGGTTAATCCCCGACAGCACCATGTCCGGCATCTCATCGAGCAGCGCCCCGAGCGCCAGCTTGACACAGTCCGCCGGGGTTCCCGAACAGGCCCAGGCTCGAATGGTGGGATGAAAAACCGACTCGACCTTTTCGGCGCGAATTGGGTCATGCAGCGTCAGGCCATGTCCGGTGGCGGAGCGTTCGCGATCGGGACAGACCACCGTCACCTGGTGTCCGGCCTCAGCCAGGGTATCGGCCAGGGTACGAATCCCCAGGGCGAAGATACCGTCATCGTTGCTAATCAGAAGATTCATGGGGGTGGGAAGTTCAGTGCGAAGGGTTTGGCCTTATTAGCATACGAAATTAGCATACGAGAGGATGGCGAAACGATGGCGAAAGGATCGCGAAAGGATGGCGAAACGATCGCGAAAAGATGATCGTCTCAAACTTGCGCCGAGTCCATGTCTTGACGGTAGACTGATAAACACTGGCCGATTGCCGACCCGGTGCTTGAATTCTACTGGAGTTTCCTGGCGATCGCCAAAGCCCTTTATTATTGCCCTTTCCCTGCCGCTCATGACGACACAGCTTAGTGATCTCGAATCCCAATTGGCCACCCTGAAGCAAGAGGCGCTTCAGGCGATCGCCACCACCCCCACCCTGGAAGCACTAGAGCAACTCCGGATTCAATATCTGGGCAAAAAGGGCAGCCTCTCCCAAGTCCTCGGCGGCATGGGCAAGCTAGACGCAGCCGATCGCCCCCGCATTGGAGCCTCCGCCAACGAGGTCAAAGAACAAATCCAAACCGAGCTAGAGCAAAAGAAAACCGCGCTCCAATCGGCTCAAATTGAAGCCAAGCTCACCGCAGAAGCCCTCGATGTGACCATGCCCGGTGTCTATGTCCCCCAAGGCCATGCCCACCCCCTCACCAGCACCATCGATCGCGCCCTGGATGTCTTCGTCGGCCTGGGCTACACCGTCGCCCAAGGCCCCGAAATGGAAACCGACTACTACAACTTCGAGGCGCTCAACACCCCCGCCGACCACCCCGCGCGGGACATGCAGGACACCTTCTACCTCTCCGACGGCAACCTGCTGCGAACCCACACCTCCTCCGTCCAAATTCGCTACATGGAAAACAACGATCCCCCCATCCGGGTCGCTGCCCCAGGTCGCGTCTACCGCCGGGACACGGTCGATGCCACCCACTCCGCCGTCTTCCACCAAATTGAAATCCTCGCCGTCGATGAGGGTCTAACCTTCAGCGACCTGCGCGGCACCATCAAAATCTTCCTCGAAGAAATGTTCGGCGACCTGCCCATCCGCTTCCGCCCCAGCTTCTTCCCCTTCACCGAACCCTCCGCCGAGGTCGATGTCCAATGGCGCGGTCGCTGGCTAGAAGTCCTGGGCTGCGGCATGGTCGATCCCAATGTCCTCAAAGCCGTCGGCTACGACCCCGAAATCTACACCGGATTCGCCGCAGGCTTCGGCGTTGAGCGCTTCGCCATGGTACTCCACCAAATCGACGACATCCGCCGCCTCTACAGCAGCGATCTCAGATTCCTCCGCCAGTTTTAAAGGGTGAGAAGGAAAGAAGCTGGAATTATTTGAACCGCAGAGACGCAGAGACGCAGAGGAATTTGTCTTCTGGTCTATTGGATTCTCAATCGTCAAGAAAGCTCTGCAGAAAATTCTTCAACATAAAAGCGCCGACCTCCCAGGAGATCAGCGCTTTTTCATAATTTGCACCAAGAAGATAACCTCGGAGCGATCGCCCCCCCTTTCCCCTTTCCCCCTCTTCCCTCTTCCCTCTTCCCTCTGCGTCTCCGCGTCTCTGCGGTTCAAATCCCAAAATCCCCGCCTCATCCCCTACCCGATCGCCATCGGCCCCAAATACTTCTCCAAATAAGGCGAAAACACCTCATAGATCAAAGTAATGGGCTGCCCATTATGCCAAAACAAATAATGCCTCCCCCAAAACGGCCCCGGCTGCCCAAAAGCCGCCGCCAGCGCCTGAGAATGCCCATAGTGAACCCCCTGAATATCCCGGAAAAGCTCAGTGCGCGATCGCGCCAAACTCGTCCAAATCGGCAGCGACTTATTCTGCAAATATTCATCCAAATGACTCGCCTCCCACCAGGAAGCCGCATAGGTTAGCCGCTGCCCAGACGCATTCCGCAGCCAAACCTGACGGCGCATCCAGGGATTGGGCACCGCATGGACAAGATCTGGCGCACCGTCTAATTCAGTGCCAATCACCGACATATCAATGACATCAACGGCGATCGGTTCTCCCGTCAGCAGTTGCAGGTTGCGCGTATGGGAGCCATCTCCCAGGAGCAGCATTTGCCAGGAGGGAGCCAGTTGCTCATGGGGCAACCCTTGCTGGACGATCGATTCATCGCCTTCCCAGAGGGGCTGGAGGGCGTGCCAGGTTTTTGGCAAGGAGCGGGGTTGGATCGGACTTGCGGCTGGAGTCAAGGGGCAGAAGGGAATGAAGTAATTTACAAAACTTTATTTTCTTCTTGTGATCATATCGCAATTCTGCGTAGGAGGAAGGAGCGCCATCGGTTTCATGGGGCTTAGGGATCAATTTCTACGTTTCCGGTTCTCGGTTCAAGTGCGGCATGAATGAGAGGGGCGATCGCTCCCCAATCTAGAACCCTGATGTCCACAAACGAGGTTCATACTCATTTGCGATCGGCTTCGCTCCGAGGTTCCCGCCCCCATTCTTCTAATTCTGGCCCCCAACTTTGGGGGACTTTGAATTCGAGGAATCTTCGACGGATCTTCTGAGACTGCTCCATGAAAACTCCTGTGAAGACTCCTCAAAGGCTCAACTCCCCCAAAGTTGGGGGCTGGGGGGCGCAAAATCCAGGAGGCAAGAACAACCAAAGCCTATAGATCCAGGGCAGCTAGATCCAGGGACGCGATCAAAAAAGGAGTACCACGCTTAGCGCAATACTCCTTTTTTAGTTGGTAAGAAACAAAATGCGGATGGCGAGACTCGAACTCGCAAGGCAAAGCCACACGCCCCTCAAACGTGCGCGTATACCAATTCCGCCACATCCGCCGGTTTAAGCGAAGCCATCAAACTAGGCTTGATTTGCTTCAGTAAATAAGCATACTGCATAAAGTCACTCATTGCACAATTTTTTGAGGAAGGGAGTGGGGAGTGGGGAGTGGGGAGTGGGGGTAAAGAAGAGGGAACGGAGGACGAGGGTTTGGCGATCGCTTTCTGATGATGTTTGGGCATTCCATCCGGGGAATTCATGACATCCGGCGGGTTGGGGTGCCGATCTTCCGCAATGCAGGGGGTGGCGATCAAACCGCACAGCAGCGGAACATGGCGCTCGGATCTGCAAACCAAAATCAATAGTACGACCCTCACGCTGCGGCGGTTTTCGGTTGCGTTTGCCCAGCCTGTAAAACCTGTGCAGAGATAGACTGTGCCGCCGCTTGAGCCATCACCTGCCAATCTTCGGGGGTAAACACTGCGGAGAGGAGTTCAATGACTTGGGGTGAGTTGAGGGCGCAATTCGGTTGAGCATTCTCCGCACTCGTCTGGTCGATAATCTGGTCGATAAACTGCTGGAGAGCGGGAGTTGGTGCGCCCAGGTGCTGCCGGATGAGGCGACGGGCGATCGCATAGGTATCCTCAAAGCCAGCCCCCAGATCCCAGGTACTCATCCAGTCATGTAAAGCAGGGAATAGGACAGATTGCACCTTCATTTGGTCACGAATCTGCTGCATTTGCGTCTGGGTGAGCGCATTGAGTTGAGCTTGATACGCTTTCATCGGCAAACCCGCTTCAATCGGCTCATTCCCATCGGCTTCAATGGACTTCAACCAGGCTTCAGTGTCGCACCAATCCATTAAATTCCCAGTTTTGTCATACTGTTCGGCAAGAAGGTTGTCATCCATAAAAGCATTCTCCTAACCATCACAACGGTTCTGAGCTATAGGCGCGTTATTCAAAGTATACCGACCCTTCTTTTCTCGGATCTGCCACAGCAACCCCATCAAGGAGTCCAGATCCACAAGCTTTTTCGCGCGGTAGATCAGATGCCCCTTAAATCAGGTCTTCCCCACGAAGCTGGCTACCTTCCTCCGATTCAAGCAGTGGTGAAGTAGCAGATCTGGAAGATGAGCCGACGGGGAACAGGGACACCCCAATATAGAATCCCAGAGATTCCCCAGCAAAGAACACCTAAAAGAGCCATTGTATTCTCACAACTCCCCACTCCCTCCCTCCCCACTCCCCACTCCCCACTCCCTCACTCCCCACTCCCCACTCCCCACTCCCTCACTCCCCACTCCCT
>JALOOP010000388.1 GCA_025454315.1 Oculatellaceae cyanobacterium Prado106 | reverse complement strand
CCAGGCATTAAACCTTGTCGGAAAGAAGGTTTTAGGAGTTGGGAATAGTGTTTTTGCGCGGCAAAGCCGCGCAAAAACACTATTCTCGATAAAGTCTATTGAGGTTGCCCGCCTAATGATGTCTTGAGTCCGGAAACGCTAGAACAAATGATGTCTCCTCAGCCAGGGGCGAATCAGGAGTGGGGATTGAGGAAGATTGATTGAGTGTATTGGGAAACGGGTCAATTCTTGGCTAATGCTTGGATGAATCGGATGTTGCTTAATCTAGGGATGAATTTGTGTGTGGCGGCTGCGCCGCCACACACAAATTCATCCTATCAATCACCAACCCCGATGAATCGCTTAATCGAACAATTATACGGTTCTTAGGCTGTAGGATTTTCAATGGTATTTTATGGGCTTTTCGGTTTGTCTTGGAGCGGAATCAGCCCAAATTCGCCCAGCAGGGTTTGACCTTCCGTGCTTTTGAGCATTTCGGCGAACTTTTCTCCGACGGGGGCACGGCTGTTGTCACGGGTGTAGATGATGGCGATCGCATACCCCAACGGATAGCGTCCCGTTCTCACCAAGTCAGGAACCAGGGTGTAGCTGCCTTTGCGATCGCACAAGTCAACCGCAGGGTCGATCGCTTTGCCGTTCTTTTTTAGCACCAGCGCTTGCACAGGCGGTTTTCGGTCTTTGCTGAGTGCCAAAGGATAGACGGAGCATTGGCCAAAGACTTGACTAAAGGGCGCGATGCCGATGCCGCCCGTTTGTTTTAGCTCAAAGTCCTGAATGCTGGCGCGCAGGAGATCCATAGTGGGCAGTTGCTCGATTTTGGTATCGGGCAGGTCGGGGTCACGGATGAAGGTGTCGGCTTCATCGGGATCGTCCTTGGGACTGGCGGTTTGCTGGCGGAAGAGGGCGATCGCTCTCGGGTCAGACAAGACCTTTTGCTCAAACAGGTTGATAGATTCGTTTTCTAACGGCGCATAGCGTTTGATAGGCAGATGGGAATTGGAAATTGCTTGCCAATCCTGGATTTCTCCCATGTAGATTTGGCGCAGTTGTTTCAGGGTTAATTGGCCGTTGAGTGCGGTGGGCAATCCTTTTTCTCGCTCAGAGTAGCTGAAGTTGACAAACACCGCTAAGGCATCAAAGGCAATTTCATCGTAGGCCAAATCATCAGGGAGTTCTCGAGCCAGAGGAATGACAGCAAAGGCGGCTTTTCCGGAGCGGACACGGGCGATCGCAGTTCTCACCGAATCCACAGGCTGATAGTTCAGTTTGAGTTGAGGTTGGGTAGTGGCTAGGTATTCCTTCAGTTTCTGACTGCCGGGCACACCCGCTAATCCCGTTTGCTGAAGAAACTTACTCCAAATGCCATCTTCTACGGCGGTGTAGGTGAACTCTCCGGCAGGCATTCCGCCCACTTCTTTCATGCAGCAAATCGGCGGAGCTTGCTGAGCCGCCGGGGCAGGTTTGACGAGCAAAACCATCGCCAACTTGCCAAAAGCCGCCAATAGAAGCGCCATGATCAGAGCAGCCAATGCTTTGGGAAAGGGCTTCTTGGGGGTTAAAACTTCTGCGTCCCCAGCTAACTGATCTTCCCAGGCCAGGTTCGGCAGCTTCAGCAGGGCTTTACGGGCATCGGTGGCGGTTTCAAAGGGGAGATCTAGCTCTAGTAAACGGCGGACATAGTTTCTCAGCGGGGGGTAAACGCCCTGCCAGTGGTGATCGTCTTTGGGGTTGAGGGGTTGTCCTTCGTCGTTGACGGTTTTGCCCATGAGCAGGGAGAAGGCAATTTGCCCGATCGCCATCAAATCCTGAGCCACTGAGCCATCCGGAACTTGAGAATGGTAGGGTTCAAATAATCGTTCCCAAAGCAGCAGATCGCTTAAATAAATAAAATCGCCATTCTCAATGCCGTATTTTTTCCAGGATTCTTGTTCATTCTCAGTTGTGTTTTTCTGCTTGACAACAAGCAAACTATCTAGCGTCAAATTTCCATGTAAAAGTCCGGTCTGCACCTGTCCCATCGGTAAGGAATACTTCTGTTGATGCAGAAATTCCAAGGTTTGTAACACTTGGTTGAGAATCTGGTGAACTTGGGGAGCGCTCAGCGCACCCGTCACGGCCAAAACCTGGTTTAACGTGGGTTTAGCATCCAGGGAGGGTGTCACTAAGTAGCAGCGTTCTTCGCGGTCATCGGCGATCGCTTCCCAAGGCACAATCACCCGAAAATCCTGGCTGCGGCCATCGGCCAAAGCCACGCCTGCTAATTGAATAAACGCTTCCTGTCGCTGGCGCATTTCTTCGGCGTTGAAATAGCGACGGGGCAGCAGATATTCCTTCAGCACCATCGGCTGTTCGGTACCCGTCTGCACCACGTCATACAGTCTCCCCCGGCCTCTTCGTCCCAGACAGCGCACCACCCGATAGGTGCCGCGTCTGCCAAAGATTTCGGTCTTTTCGGCGATCGTGGCAGGAAAGCCACAAATGCGGCAGTCCTTGGTTTCCCGTCCCATGACGGCCAGGGGTTCGGTGCAGTTGAGCGGATCGCCGAGTCGGCAGCGGTATTGTTTGTAGGGGGAAGCAGCCGGAATCAGTCCGGGGGGGGCGATCGCCGGAATTTCTTCGGCCTCGGGCGGGGCTTCTTCTCCGGGTTTGGGGGGAAATAGCTCGGGTTTGATTTCCTCCAGGATGGGCAACATCCAGGACCAGCGAGTCAGGAAGTTGAATTGGGTCAACCGGACTCGGGGCGGGTAGCGGTTGAGATAGTACTTGACAACGACCTTGGGGATGTTGGAAATAGCCATAGTGTTTTGAAGAATTAGCCGAAAGTCTAGAATGTGCGATCGCCTTATCTGACCTGACTCTGCAAGGGTATCCTGATGCAAACTCAAGTCTCATTAGACATAAGTGGAGAAAAAAAATGGCTAGAGAACAAGTCGTGCAATTGTTTAGAGCGGCTCAAACGGATTTGAGACTGCGCGAGAAGTTTAACACGGCTCCTAATATAGAAGCCTTTGTGTTGATGGCACGCCAATATGGCTATGAGTTCACGATTGAGGAGTGGAAGCAAACGACCGGGTTTGCAGTGGAAGAGTTGGAGTGCCAAGTCTCCGAAATCCCTGGCCTGTAGGTTCGTCACCTCACCTTGTTGTTGATTGTCTGATGATTTGTCTGATGAATAGCCATTGAAAGATCCTGTCTATCTGACAGCATCTTTCAATGGTTTTCTTTATTCTTCCAGTAGTGTTCAATAGGATTCCATGAGAGCGGAGTGGTCTACCGTCGGTGGATTACCCCGCTCTCATGGAATCCTAGAAAATTCGTAGGTTGTTGGGTTACGCTGCGCTCCACCCAACCTACCATTCTGGGTTATCGCAGTTTCACGGAAATGGGAACGACGGAGAATGGCAATAAATACAATTTGATAATATTTTCTTTAGATTTACCGATTTTAGAATACCGTTAGGATAATATCAGTTACATTCTTTAACCATGTAAATTTACAGTAAAAGGAGAGATGCAAGAGAGGATTTTCCGTGGAAATTCTGAGGTTTCAAAGAAGGTGAATTCAACGAATACTTAAGGTTTAGACCTTGGTCTACTGTAACTTCCAAACAGAGTATGGAAGATTGAAGGTGCTTTTTTGGAGTTTTCAAATGACCACAATGAGCAATTCATTTTCCTCCCAACTCGTCAAGGTACAACAGCGCTTGACCGATCCCAAAACGCTCTCGACCTACACCCAGGTCGTGACTGTCACGTTCGAGATTCTCAAAGAAACGCTGCTGCTGCTCTGGCTGACCGTTTGCTTGGTGTTGGTTCTGTTTGATTGGCTGGGGACAAAGGCGATCGCCCTCGGACGACAATCCAAGGATCTCGCCAGCAACCTCAAGGCCGTCAACACTGACCATCTGGCCGCCGATCTGGCTTCCGGCACGAGCAAAACTATCCTCTCCGCCGGAAAAGCCAGCTTGCACTACACGATCGCCCAAGCCCGAGAACAACTCGGTCTAAGCCAAAAGACTGAATCCAGCCCAGAACCCGCATCTTCCGCAAATGTCGAAGATACTGTCTCGGTTTAGTTGCGTTGAGTTTTCTTAACCATCTTCAAAGAGGGATATGGACAAGATCCATATCCCTCTTTGATTTGGCCACTATGTCCACACAAGTCTAACTCGGCTCCGCTTCCAGGTTTTGCGCTCTCTAAATCCCCCAATTCTGATACTGCTGGCGAATTCCAATAGCTTGGTTGATACCTGTTTCGTCCCTCAAGCGCCTGAAATGGCTGCGCTTCAGACTCTTCCGCGAATGAATGATATCGGTGGCGAATTCCAAAAGTCTTGTAGCCGCCGGGTTCAGCACTCAAGAATCTGAAATGGCTACGCTCCATGCCCGCCCGCGAATGAATTGCGGGCTAATCGGCAAAACCCATTAAAATGGGTTGAAAGGCATGTCTAGGAAGCTTTCCAGCCTCCGCAGTCCATTTCAATGGACTTTGGGCTAATAGCCCGTGATTCATCTACGGGCGGGCTGCAAACGAAGCCGATCCAAGCGCTGTGAAGTCGCCAGCGATATCAATTTTGGGGGACTTTGAGTTCAGTGAAGCTTCCTAAATCGCTCAATAAAAACTCCTGGAAAGTCTGGCTCCCCCAAAGTTGGGGGCTGGGGGGCGCGACATCCAGGAGGGAAACCAGATCAGAACCTGTGTGTACACAGTAGCTTTAATTTGGGGATGAGAAATAGGGGAAGAAGGAAAGAGAAAACATCAATTAAATCAGGATCTTTTCAAGGAGAGTACTTGAAAAGAACACAAATTTAGCCCCGAGTTTTCCAGCGTAAAACTGAGGACAAGCCCTGGAATATACAGGGTTATCTCAATGTCTCCCCTTTCCCCTTTTCCCTTTTCCCTTTCCCCCGGTTAGCCACTGCCCCCCACCGGGAACGCTGGGGGTGAACTTCACGGCCTATTTTCATGAAAAAGCTTCCCTATATTGATTCCTTGAGAGGGATCGCCGTTCTCGGTGTGTTGCTGGTGCATGTGAATCAGCATGTTGAGGGATTGCCCAGTTGGCTGGATGCGATCGCTAAGCAAGGCGCGAGGGGAGTTCAATTGTTTTTTATTGTCAGTGCGTTCACTTTATTTTTGTCCATGCAGCAGCGCAGGCAGGAAAGCCGACCGCTGGTGAACTTTTTCATTCGTCGCTTTTTTCGGATTGCGCCCTTGTTTTATACGGCGATCGCATTCTACGCCATCCAGCAGGCGATCGCAGAGCCGGAAACCTTCTCGGTGCCGCAACTGCTGTCGGTGCTGACCTTTACCAATAGCTGGAATCCGTTTTGGGTGAATGGTTTGGTGCCGGGATGTTGGTCGATTTCGGTGGAGGTGATGTTTTATGGGGTGGTGCCGTTGTTGTTTCAGAAAATTCGCAACTTGCAGCAGTCCGTTGGGTTTACCTCTCTGATGCTGGTGATGAGTTTGATGACCTTTCCCATCATGCGAAAGTTGGACTGGATTGTCGATGAAGCCGTGCGGGAAGAGTTTTTGTTTTATTGGTTACCCAATCAAGTGGCGATCTTTGGGCTAGGATTTATGCTGTATTTCATCGTCTTTCAGAGCGGTTGGGTGAAGGGCGTGCAGTCGTCCGAAAACCCCCATCTTTCGCAGCAAGCTCCCGCGTCGTTACTGTTGGCGATCGCCCTTTTCTTGATCGTGATCTTACCCTTTGGTAGCTATGTTTACTTGCCCCGACACTTCATGTATGGCGTTGCCTTTGTAATGCTAGCAACCGCACTCGCCATGTATCCGTTTCGATGGCTGGTCAATCCCTTCTGGTGTTATCTTGGCAGGATCAGCTTTAGTGCTTATTTAAGTCACTTTGTCGTGTTAGCAGCAGCGGATGCTGGGCTGAAGGCAGGATTGGCGGCTTTGCCTTTTGGGATGCCTGCGATCGCCCAATTATTCCTTCTTTTGAGCCTGACATTGGTTGGCACTTGCCTAATTTCTGAAGTGACGTTTCGCTGGATTGAAGTGCCCGGTCAACGACTTGGAAAATCGATCATTGGCTCAAGTTTGGCACCCAGCCCTTAATTTCAGAATCGGTCAAAGGCCGTTCTAGCTTGAGATATTCACATTTAGCGGCTTGCAGCAAATGCGTCATCCTCACAGGTTCCTGGGCATCTGCTGCGATGAAAGCCGCGTTAAGGGCAATGTTGCGAATGTTGCCGCCTGCGACATTGAGTTTGGCCAGCCTTTCATAATCCAGGGCTTCAGTGGGCGTTTCACTGGGAAAGGCTCTGCGCCAAATTTCAGCGCGCTGGGTGGCATCGGGGAAGGGAAATTGCACGACAAAGCGAATCCGCCGGAGGAAGGCTTGATCGAGGGAACTTTTGAGATTGGTAGTGAGAATCGCTAGCCCTCGGTAAGCTTCCATACGTTGCAGCAGATAGCCGACTTCGACATTGGCATAGCGATCGCGCGCATCCTTCACTTCACTGCGTTTGCCAAACAGAGCGTCCGCCTCATCAAACAGCAGAATCACGCCACCGCCTTCTGCCGCATCAAAAATTCGACGTAAATTCTTTTCAGTCTCGCCAATATATTTGCTGACCACCGAACTCAGATCAATTCGGTAGACATCCAACTGCAAAGCTTGCCCCAACACTTCAGCCGCCATCGTTTTTCCGGTGCCGCTAGCTCCCGCAAACAGGGCACTAATGCCCAGCCCTCGCTTACTTTTCTTACCGAATCCCCAGCGATCGTAGACCTGAATGCGCTGCCGGACATGGGCGACAATTTCGGCTAAAACCTGCTGCTCCTTTTCTGGCAAAATCAGATCTTCCCAGTCCGCCGCTGACTGAATGCGCTGTGCCAATTCATCGAGACGGGGACGCGCCTGAACGCGGCAGGCTTGCCAGAGTAGGGGGAAAGCGCAGTATCCGAGGTGAGGGGCGTTCGGTCTTGCAGGGAAATGGCGTGGATGCTGGAGGAACTGAGGTTGAAGTAGGACACTAACGTATCAACGGGATCGTCGATGAACTGATTCGTTGAACGCGCTGATGAGTGATCTTCGTCATCTCCTTGAAGTGTCTCGGGATAGTCTCCATTGGTTAATTCATGGGGCGAATTCAATGCCTTGCGCCACAGAACGCGCTGTTCTTCCAGGGTGGGGGCGTTGATTTGAATGGGCAAGAGGGCACGTTGTCGTTGGGGACGGCGATCGCGACCCATGACAATCAGCGGCACCTGGATGGATTCAATGAATCGGGCGATCGCATGTTCACGAGTCCCATCTGTGTTCTCTAAATAGTCACAGTCTAGTAAAATTGCCGTGTTATTTAAAAGATATTCCCGTTCACAGATCTCTGTAATCAGAATAATCTGACTGATATCCGTAGGCAAAACCTCAGCAGAGA
>JALOOP010000038.1 GCA_025454315.1 Oculatellaceae cyanobacterium Prado106 | reverse complement strand
GCGAAGGGCGAAGGGCGAAAGGAAGGGCTTGGAATAAATCTTTGGAAAATGCCAAAGAAATGATCCCCGTTCTCCCGCTGAATCCATTCCATAAATAATTCCGAGTTCCCCCCTTTCCCCCTTCCCCTTTCCCCTTTCGCCCCGCCTTCCCCACTCCCCACTCCCTACTCCCAAATAAAGCCTTCATGAAGCAATTCGGAGAATCTACGGAGGTTTTGAGAAGAGATCCTGCAAAAGCTTTTCAGATAGCGTTAACATTTGATAAGTTTATGGCTGTTCTGATCTCGTTTTTCAGGATATCTGTCTTCGCTTGATAGACGGGTCGTCCCCCTAGCGAGACATTGTTCAGTCATGGGAGAGATAGATTTTGGGAGGCTCTGCATCCTGATATCCTAAAGATCCCTCGACTTCTGCAATGACTCAAGCGGCGAGTTACCGGACAAGTGCTGTTGCACTTCGCTGCTCTACCTCTGAATTTGGCACTATCCCTCCTCTGGTGTCTCAGGTTGTTGCGAAGCAAAGCGTTCTTATTAAATGGGAATGCTTTCTGATTCTGATGAAGGGGTTTGTCCAAAATTTGTTCTCTGAACGTTGTTTGTTCTCTGAACGTTGGATGAACCCAAACCCCGGTTAGAACAATTCACAGTAGAAACCACAGGATTTTACATGGTAGTAACTCAGGTAAAGCACGACGTTAAGGATTTGTCTTTGGCTACTCTCGGCAGGCAGCGGATTGAATGGGCTGGACGGGAGATGCCCGTTCTGCGCCAAATTCGCGATCGCTTTGCCACCGAAAAGCCCTTGGCCGGAATTCGCCTCGTGGCTTGCTGTCACGTCACCACAGAAACGGCTCACTTGGCGATCGCCCTCAAGGCTGCCGGAGCAGATGCGGTTCTCATTGCTAGCAACCCCCTCTCCACCCAAGATGATGTGGCCGCTAGCCTGGTCGTGGATCACGGCATCTCGGTTTACGCCCTCAAAGGCGAAGACAACGATACCTACCATCGCCATGTCCGCATTGCCCTCGACCACAAACCCAACATCATTGTGGACGATGGCAGCGATGTCGTCGCCACCCTGATCCAGGAGCGTCCCGAGCAAATCGCTGACCTGATCGGCACCACCGAAGAAACCACCACCGGGATCGTCCGTCTTAAGGCGATGCTGCGTGATGGTGTGCTGACCTTCCCCGCCATGAACGTCAACGATGCCGACACCAAGCATTTCTTTGACAACCGCTATGGCACAGGCCAATCCACCCTCGACGGCATTATCCGCGCCACCAACATTCTGCTGGCTGGCAAAAGTATCGTGGTTGCAGGCTACGGCTGGTGCGGTAAGGGCACCGCGCTACGGGCACGCGGCATGGGCGGCAATGTCATCGTCACCGAGATTGACCCAGTACGGGCGATCGAAGCGGCGATGGACGGTTTCCGCGTGTTGCCGATGGATTTGGCAGCGGCTCAAGGCGATGTGTTCATCACGGTGACGGGCAACAAGCATGTCATCCGCAAAGAACACTTTGAAGTGATGAAGGATGGGGCGATCGTGTGTAACTCCGGTCACTTTGACATCGAAATCGACCTCAAGTCCCTCAAGGACATGGCGGGCGAAGTCAAAACCGTTCGCAACTTCACCGAAGAGTATCGGCTTAGCAACGGCAAGTCGGTCATCGTCATTGGCGAAGGCCGTCTGGTCAACCTGGCTGCTGCAGAGGGTCACCCCAGCGCCGTCATGGACATGAGCTTTGCCAACCAGGCGCTGGCTTGCGAATACCTGGCGCAAAACAAAGGCCAACTCGAACCCGGCCTCTACTCGATTCCGGCTGATCTGGACAAGGAAATTGCCCGTCTGAAGCTGCAAGCGATGGGGATTGCGATCGACTCTCTGACCGCTGAGCAAGATGAGTACATCAACTCTTGGACTGCTGGAACCTAGGCTGAACCTTTGGGTCTGAACGTTCCTGGAGGTTGAGTAAACCCCTGATGAGATGTCGTACTTGGTGCGGCATCTCATTGTTTGTGGGGAATTCGGAATTTGAACCGCAGAGACGCGGAGACGCAGAGGATCTGTTTTTTGTATTAGTAGGAGAAATGTTGGGTTGTTGTTGGGTTGGGTGGTCTTTGGCTGGTTGAACCTGAACAATTCCCAATTCGGAAGGCTGGCTTTGCCCTAAAGTCTTTTTCTCTATTTGCGCTCCAACCTTGAAATTGATTAAGATTCTGTCTTGTGGCCTGTCGGAGGCTGGTTCTTGGAATAGGGCAGGGTCGCTAATCTAGCAAATATGACAATTCAAGGCAATTTAACTTAAACAAGAAGGATTCTCGCCAATGGTTGAATGGATTACCAACATGATGGAATCGATGGGATACCTGGGAATTGGGCTTCTCATGTTCCTGGAAAACCTCTTTCCCCCGATTCCCTCAGAACTGATCATGCCACTGGCGGGGTTTACGGTGTCTAAGGGGAATATGGCGCTGGTTCCGGCGATCGCAGCCGGAGTTATTGGTACCATCCTGGGCGCGTTTCCCTGGTACTATCTGGGCTATCTCATGGGCGAAGACCGCATCAAGGGCTGGATCGATCGCCACGGCAAATGGCTGGGAATTTCCTCGGAAGAAATCACCAAGTCTCAGCGCTGGTTTTATCGGCATGGCTCCAAGGCGGTGCTGCTGGGGCGTTTGGTTCCGGGGATTCGTACCTTGATTTCCCTGCCTGCGGGGTTTAGCAAGATGCCCATGCCGCAATTTTTGATTTATTCGACGCTGGGAACCATTGCCTGGTGTAGTTTGTTGACGATCGCCGGATATAAACTGGGCGAAAACTACAGCCTGATTGAGGAATATCTGGCTCCAGTGTCAAAGATTGCTTTGTTGCTGGTGGCAATCGGGGCAGTGGTCTGGTTTGTGCGGCATCGGCAGAAAAGTCGGCGATCGCTCTAACACCCCCTAGACTTCCTCCTTGACGATCGCATCCAATAACCCTTCACAGGCATCCATCAACAAATCAATCACATAGTTAAATCCTTCGGAACCGCCGTAATAAGGATCGGGAACTTCCTGGTCGGGGTGGGTTCGGCAGAAGCTGCACATGAGCTTGACTTTGTGGTGGTACTTGCCTTGGGGATCGAGCGACAGAATGTCTTCGTAGTTGCTTTTGTCCATGGCCAGGATCAGGTCGAATTCCTCGAAATCGCTGCGCTGAAACTGCCTTGCGCGTCCTACTAATTGGATGCCACGCTTCATGGCGGCGGCGTTCATGCGGCGATCGGGGGGGCTGCCAATGTGATAGCTGGCGGTTCCGGCGGAATCGGAGAGGATGCGATCGCCCAGGTGGTTTTGCTCAACCCAGTAGTTCATGATGTTCTCGGCGGAGGGAGAACGGCAGATATTGCCTAAACAGACGAAAAGGAGCTTGTACGGTTGAGTCATGGTGGAGGGGGAGTGGATTCAGGACGCAGAATGGATTGGGGGGAGATCGATGAATGAAAGTAACGACAACTGAACTGGTTTATTGGAGATTGGGCTGATTCTTTCGCCCATAAGAATGCTATACTCTCAAGGTATCTTACGGAAAGTCTGTAAGGGCATGTAGCTCAGTGGATAGAGCATCAGATTCCGGTTCTGAGGGTCGGGGGTTCGAGTCCCTCCATGCTCGTTAGTTCGTTCAATCCTTTTAACACCAAGGGTAGAGCGGTTCAGCCGCTCTACCCTTGGTGTTTTAGGGTAAGTTTTGGGACTCCCTGGGATGGGGTCGGGTTGATGAACGGGGAATTATGCAATACTATTGTACCAATACCCTCCTCCCAGCCTTTTCCCATGTCTGTTTGGCAGCGCTACAAAATTATTGGCTTTTGGATGCAGGTCAAACCGCTGGCCTTGCCGGATCTGGCCGCTCAATTCCAGAAGCCAAAACCTCAAAGTCATGAATTACAGCGGATGAGAGCGATCGCCCATCCCCAATCTTGCGCCACTCGTCCCAAGCGGCGGCGGTTTGCGATCCAGAGTACGGGGTGTGCTTTGCAGGGCGATCGCTACGAGCAAAAGGCCGTGGAACTGTACACCAACGATTCCCATTACTACGAGGAATACGAGGTTTATCCCTTTAGCCTCACCCCGCCTGAAGAGGAAGCCCCTGATTCTGGCTCCCATGCGGCAAAAGGTTCTAACCAGGCTGAGACAGAAGCGGTTTTTGCCCAATTCTTTGAAGATCTGACTGCAATTTCCCAGGGGCAAACCACCGAGCCGAGTCGGTAAGGATTATGAAGATTGGCGAATCAATCGGGTCATTCGACCTTCGCCAACCCTGACGAGTCCTAGGAGCAATCCCTAGTATTGCCGGATTTTACAGATTCTAGTTTCTGAATTTATGGGTCTGGATGCTGGTTTGTAAGGACTGAAGTCCTTACTACAAGCCTGTTTGTAGTGAAGACTTTAGTCCTCATCACTGCAAGTATCGCTGAATTGGAACTTGGCAGAACCCGGTGATCTTAGAGAGCAATTCCTGGATTCATTGATCAAGTTTCATAGAAACTAAGCTGAAATTTCTATGCGAGAGCATCCAGAGAGAAGACAAACTCATCTGCTTTTTTGCCTCTCTGCGTCTCTATGTCTCTGCGTCTGATGCAGTTTAAGCGCAAAGCTCATTTTCGGCGGGCTTCTTCTAGCTCATCATCGTCAAAACCCCAGTCCTCGTCATCGTCAGCATTGATGGATGGATTGGAGGGCGGCGGCGCGGGTTCGGCCTGATAATCGGGCTGATAATCGGGCTGATAATCGGACTGGTAGGGCGGGACAATCACCCGAAAGTCTGCGTCGTAAACTTCTTGTGGGTCTGATGGCTGGCCTGATTGCTTGGAGGATTCCGGTTTGTCTCGGGGGGAATCTGGATCTTTGTAGCTGTAGGAGTAGACGGAGCCAGATTGCTGGCGGGTGACGGGTTCTCGTCGGGTTTCAAAGTCGGTTCTGCGGGGGGCGCGGCGTTCTTCGGTGCTGGAACGGACGCGGTCTTGGGGCAGGTTTTCGTCGAAGCCTTCCCAGTTTTCCCAGTCTTCGTCGAGGCGATCGCGCACTTCTGTCTGAGGGGGACGCTGGGACGAGCGACTAGGGGTCTGATGGGGCGTTTGATGAGCCGTTTGGGGGTCTTCCCAGTCGTCCCATTCCTCGCGGGGGCTGGCTTCCCAGTCGTCCTGGAAGCGAGTGTTGTTAGACGGTGGGTTGATGCGATCGGCAGATCGACCGGAGGGTGTGTTGATGGGTTGGGGGCGATCGCGCTCAGCACCCCAGTTTGTCCAGGGGCGTTGGCGGCCTTCGGTGACACGGGCATTGGTCGGACGTTTGGCACCCGTGGCCGAAGAGCGGCGGACGGCAGAAAAGCGAGAGAGGCCAAAGAGGGCGGAAACCACCAGTGTGGTGGCGGCTCCAGCGGCGATCGCTCCCCCAATCCAGAGCGCCAGGGGCAGAGCCTGGGTCTGTAGCCCTAGCACCACGAGGGGCATACTGGGCGACCAGTTTTGCCACACGAGTAGACCCAGACTTAAAAGAATGAGCAGGGGGAGGAAGAATCTTGCGATCGCCATAGCCAAGAAGATAAAGGGATTCAGGAAAAAGTATATCCTTCGTCGGTAACAAACTTGAACCTGAAAGGACATCCTGGAATGCTGGAGGAATCCATCGAAAAGACGCTCCTGGTGATTGGAGAGATTGCCGGATGGATTTGATGCAGTATAGCGTAAGGGGGGAATTGCCGGAGTTGGACGAATTTTCGGGCGAATTTTTGGGCGAAACTTTAGAGGGAATCAGAGGGAATCTCAGATGAAGTCTTAGGGGAAACTTCAGGCGAAATCTTGGAAGAAATCGCAGATGAACTCTCAGATGAAATTTCAGGGGAAACTTCAGAACCGCTTACTCCTCGGGTGCAAATCCTTCGGCAGGTTCGGGCAGGTTCTCTTTCCAGCGCTTCAGGGGAACACAGTCAATGTCCAACTGATCGAGGGCACGGGCAACGACAAAATCAACGAGGTCGGCGATCGTCTGGGGCTTGTGGTACCAGGCGGGAATCGCTGGAACAATCCGGGCTCCCGCTTCAGCCAAGGTGGTTAAGTTGCGGAGGTGGATCAGGCTGAAAGGAGTTTCACGCGGGACAATAACGAGTTTGCGACCTTCTTTCAACTGCACGTCTGCCGCGCGTTCGAGTAGGTCGGAACTCAGGCCAGCCGCCAGTTTGCCGACGGTACTCATGCTACAGGGCAGAATCAGCATTCCCAAGGTTCTAAAGGAGCCGCTGGCAATGTTGGCTCCCACATCGCCCCAGGGATGGCAGGTCAGATGGCCGCTGGTGGGAACTCCGGCCTGCTGTCGCCAAAATTGCGCCTGCTGAGTTGCCTCGACGGGCATCCGCGTGTTTTCTTCGGCCTGCCAGACCATGGCGGTGGACTTGGAAGCGACCAGTTCGATGCGGTAGTTGGCTTCCAGGAGAAATTTGATGGCGCGAACTGCATAAATCAATCCCGAGGCTCCTGTGATTCCCAGAATCAGGGGGCGGGTGGGAGCCGATGAGTTAGCTAGGCGCGATGAATCAGTGGGGTTCACAAAAGTTTACGGAAAAATGAATTGGTCAATTCCCCAATCAATGCCCCAATCCAGTGATGCACTTCAGATTTGAATTGGCCTCTATTGATGATTGGTTAATCAATTTGCTGGGGAATGACTTCTTAGTATCACTATGTTTTCCAGGGTTTAGTTCTCGGATTTATGGGTTATGGATGCTGGTTTGTAAGGACTGAAGTCCTTACTACAAGCCTGTTCGTAGTAAGGACTTTAGTCCTTATCACGGTAAGCATCGCTGAATTAGAACTTGGAAAAATCTAGGGATTTCAGGAAGTCGTTCGTGGATTAATTGATTGAGTTTGATCGATGGACTGCGGAAGCTGGAAAGTTCTCTGACTCAGGTTCTGAAATGCTAGAACCTTTGCCTAAAAAGGAAATGGAATTGGCCAGCCGTATCAGAATGGGGAAATGGAGAGGGCAAGATCTTTGGTAACGAAGCCAGGGGAGTGTATCCAGTAGGCCAAAGTTGGGGGGGAGGGGCGATCGCCACAACTCCAAGAGAAACCCATGAGATTTTGAGGAAAACTCATGAAGCTCTGAGAGAACCCGATGAGGCTCCTGGGGAACCCCATGAAGTTCTAAGCAAACTTGATCAGGCTCCAAGGGAAACCCGTGAGGTTCCGAGGGCAACCGATGAGGTTTTGAAGGGAACTGATGAGGCTCCAAGAGAACCCAATGAGCCTCCAAGGGGGAACCCGTGAGGCTTCAAGGGCAACCTGGTGAGGCTTCAAGGGCAACCTGGTGAGGCTCTGAGGGGAACTCATGAGGTTCTGGGCGGAACTGATGAGGCTCCAAGGGAAACCGATGAACCTCTAAGGGGGAACCCATGAAACTCCGAGGGCAACCTGATGAAGCTTGGAGGGGAACCTGGTGAGGTTCTGAGCAGAACTAATGAGGCTCCGAGGAAACCTGTTTCGGCTCTGAAGAGAACCAATGAGGTTCCAAGGAGAACTAGTTCGGTTCTAAGGGGAATCGATGAGGCTTCGAGGAGAACTAGTTCGGCTCCGAAGAAAGCCGATAAGGCTCCAGGAGAAGGAGTTCATCTCTGTCGGAACTCAGTGAGGCTCCCAGGAAAACTCAAGGAGTTACAGCAGCCCACCACTCCCCACTCCCCACTCCCCACTCCCCCACTTAATCGTAGAGATCCTCCTGATGCCCATTAGAATCAGCGGGAGCCAGATCCTCATCGGGAGTCTGAGGATGCTGCTCGTAGGGTTCATCTTCGTCAAGGGCTTCACTGCCGCCACCGACCGCCACCAGGTCGATTTGCTGACGGTAGTAATCGACGCTCTTCACCTGGACTTCGACGCGATCGCCCAACTTATACTGCTTGCGGTTCTTCCGCCCGACCAGCTTTTGCTGACGAGAGCGATACTCGTACCAGTCATCCTTGAGCGAACTGACATGCACCAGCCCTTCGACCAATAGCTCCTCAATTTCCACAAAGAAGCCATAGGACTGGACTCCGGTGATGAGGCCGTGGAAGGTGCTGCCCGTATGCTGCTGCATGAAGTCGGCTTTCTTCAAGCCTTCCAGGTCAGACTCGGCTTCTTGCGCCAGTTTTTCCTGCTCGGTGAGATGCACCACCACATTGCCCACTTCTTCCTCTAGCTCGTTTTGGATTTCGGTTGGCAGGACATTCCAGTTGATTAGACCGTGGCAGGAACTGCTGCGGAGGTCAACGGCTTCCTTGGAGCGGGTAGAACGGCGATCGCGGCCATACTCAAAGACGGCGTGCAGGACACGATGCACCAGCAGGTCGGGGTAGCGCCGTAGGGGAGAGGTGAAATGGGTATAGCCCTCTTCGATCGCCAGCCCAAAGTGGTTGCCGGGAGTGGTGCTATACACAGCGGGTTTGAAGGTGGACAGCAGCAGATAGGTCAGCACCTTTTCCATCTTGGATTCGGCGAAATGTTCGACCAGGCGCTGATAGTCACGGGGATGGACTTCGTCTTCTTGTTCCATATGGGAGTCGATGCCCATGTTGCTGATCAGCTTCAGCAGTTCTTGGACATCCGCTGGGTCGGGGCTGCGGTGTACCCGGTAGATGGCGGGGACTTGCAGGGCGACGAGGTGGCTGGCGATCGCTTGGTTGGCTAGCAGCAGCAGCTCCGTCACAATGGAACGGGCAGGCAGAAAGACCGAAACTACCATTGCACCCAGTGCGCCTTCATCGTCGTACTGGAACTTGGTGGAGAGGAACTTGCTGAGTTCGGGGTTGGCCTCGTCGGGGAAGACCTTGTCCGGCAGGTTCAGGTCAAAGGCTCCGCGCTCCAGCCGCTGTTCCCGAATCATTTGGCTGAGGGTGAAGAGTTGATCCAGCATGTCATAGACAGGTTCAAACTCTGCCACTTCATCCAGGGTGGGCAGGGAATAGGCGGGGGCGATGACGGATTCGGCTTCGGTGGCTGAGGAGTCATGGCGCTGCAAAATCGCCTGAGCTTGCTGATAGTCCAACCGATAGTCCACATTGATCACCGTCGGCTGGATTTCAAATTCCAGGACTTCGCCCTCTTCGTCTAGGGTGAACAGGACGGAGACAGTGAGACGGTCATGGCCTGTTGCCAAAGCACAGCAGCGATGCACCGGGTCGGGCAGCATCGGCAGTACGGTTTCTCCCAGGTAAATCGAGTTGCCTCGGCGACGGGCTTCCAGATCCATCTCGGAGTTTGACAGCACGTAGGAGGAAACATCGGCGATGTGAACCCCAACGCGCCAGCCTTCGTGGATGCGCTCCAGGGTGAGGGAATCGTCGATCGCAGGCCCGGTGGGCGTGGCGGGGCCGTCGATGGTGATGGTGGGGAGTTTGCGGAGATCGAGGCGGTTTTTGAGTTCGCCGCGACGGAGTTTGGTGGGCAGTTTGCTGGCCTCTTCCAGGACATCTTCGGGGAAGTGGCGGGGCAGGTCATGCTTGCAGCAGACGATGTCAAACTCGGAGGCGGCACGGGCATCGCTGCCTAGAAGTTGTGCCACCCGTCCCAGGGGCGGATAGGTGCCCAGAGGATAGCGGAGGATTTCCACATGAGCCAGCTGATCGACGGCTTCTTGCAGGTCGGTGTCTTCGGGCTGGAGTTCGACTTCAAACAGGAGGCGATCGTCTAAGGGCGTGGCGCGGTAGCTTTGCTCAGCCTGTTTGACCCGAGCCAGTACGGAGGCATTGGCGCGATCGAGAATCAACCGCACTTCGCCTTCGGGGCTGCGGCGGCGGGTGCCTTCTTTGGTGACTCGCACCAGAACGCGATCGCCATTCCAGGCGGTATTCAGGTGGCTTTCGCGGATGTAGATATCCTCAGAGCCTTCGATGTCCTGGATGGCAAAACAGAAACCCTTGCTAGAGCAGCGCAGTTTGCCTTCGACCACATCATCTTCGTGAATGCGGCGATATTTGCCCCGCTCTTTGACCAAAAGACCAATCCGTTCCAGCGCGTCGAGGGCGATTTGCAACTTATGAACTTCCTCGTCGTCTTTGCAGTTGAGCTTCTTTTCGAGAGCTTTGGGAGCCACTAATTTGTCATCTGTAAAGTTGGTTAGTAGGGCGGCGATCGTGAATTCCATGAAGCGATTAGTCCTTGTAATTTGGCATAAACTCCCTGTCCATGCTGCCGTTTGCATACCGTCTACAGGGCGACTGAATGCCTTGTAGCTGGATGCGGGTCAAATCGCCACACGGGGTGAACCCTGTCGGTTGAGCGGCCATGCCCTACCCGCTTGCTACTGAAACGCGAAAGCGGGACAGGGGACAGGTCATCTCAAAATCAACCCCCAAACCGAATAGAAGGCGATCGGTTTAGGTCAGTCGTTCAGCGGGGTTTGGTGATGTAGCTGTGTTCTATCCTGGCCTCTGCATCCCGCATTCAGGTTTGATCAAGATCAGCAGGATGATGAGGCGATCGCAACCGGGCAAAGCAGCAGTTTATCCCAAAGCAAACCAAGATTTTCTGGGAGAAACGCCAACCCTTTCCAGTTCTAGACAGAACACCCAGCCCCAAGAACGTCAAGGTCGGACAACAAGGTCAGACAGCATGAAGCGGATAGCGGGACAGAGGGTTTGAGGGGTAGACATCCCATTCGTCAAAGCCAATTCGTCAAGGCAGAAATAGGTCCGATTTCTCAAGGAATAGCGCGAAACCATCCCTCCCAAAATCCGGAAATCAAAGCATGACCTATCGCCTCAAACGATGCTTCAAGAATCGATGTCCAACAGTCAATCAAACGGTCAATCAAACAATAAGCACTCAAAATGGCGTACTCGAATCTCGCCCATTTTTGTACTCATCCCCCATTCTATAAATAATTTCTTCTTTAAACACGCTAAGGGATGAGATTTTTTGAAGGGAAACGGGAAAGGGAGGAGGGAAGGGGAAAGGGGAAAGACGAAAGGCGAAAGGGGATCCTGTGAGATTCTCCTGGAATTTCTTTGGCTCGATTTTCGTCGCTTTATTGTAGGAAGGGGTTACCGCGAGATTTTCCTGATGGTCTTGGGGGTTCTCCACCTTGCCTTTTGCGGGTTTCTTCCTTGATTGGATGGAGCTTCTTCATCGGATCTCTTGCGGCTCTCTTCCCTGAAGTTCTCATAGGGCTTCCGCATCAATCTTTTCAAGGCTTTCTCTCTGAAATTCTCATGGAGCTTCCGCATCCAAGCCGTCAAGACGTTTTTTCTGAAATTCCCCCTGAACTTCTCATGGCGCTTCCTCATCAAAACCCGCATAGGATTATCCACGGAAATCTCAGGAACTATTCCATCAAAATCCTCAAAGAGCCCCTTTCCCCTTTCCCCCTCTCTATCGTTTTCCCGTCACAATATAAGCCACCCGCTTCCCAATATTGGTGGCATGGTCAGCCATCCGCTCGATGTGGCGAATGACAAGTACGAGGAGGACGATCGGTTCAATGGAGCCTTCGATGTTATTTTGGCAGGCCAGCAGGGTGTAGAGCGTTTCGTAGTCAGAATCGACGGCATCATCTTTCATCTTTAGATCTAGCCCGGATTCGGCATCGAGGTTGGAGAGGGAGGCTAGACCCATGGCGACCATGGCACGGCAGCGATCGAGCATCATCTGCACTCGATCCATGGCTGGATGCACGGGGTAGGGAAAGAGTTTGATGGCAATTTCGCCGACATCTTCGGCATAGTCGCCAATGCGCTCCAAGTCGCGCACTAGCTGCATGAGGGCGCTGAGCAGCCGCAAATCCTGGGTAACGGGCGATTGCAGCGCCAGCAGGTTAACGCAGTCGAGTTCGATTTGGCGGTAGAGCTTGTCGATCTGTTTGTCCTGGACGGCGATTTGGTGGGCAGCATGGAGGTCGCGATCGCACAATGCCTTCCGCGCTAACCAGCAAGAATTTTCCACCAGCGCACCCATCCGCAGAACATCCCGCTGTAAGCGTCTAAGCTGTCGCTCAAACTGGATGCGAGTGGGTCTTGCACTATCCACGAACTGAGACTCCCGCATGGTACAAAAAAAGGCTATAGGTCAGGCGATCGCATGGCTGAAGGTTGGGCGATCGCAATACACAACCACTATAGAACTGACTCCAGGAACATGAACTAGGGCAAGAATGAGGTTTGCTAAGGGATATCCATAGGGCAGAACAAGGGTAAAAGACAGAACCCATGATGACCGGATGTACTTTCTAAAACCTTTGGCTCAAGCCCCACTCTATCTACAATAGGTGGCACTAAAAGTGACTGAAGTAACTTTCAAGAGTCCTCATGAAGCTAGCTGAAGTCTGAACAACTTCGTCAGTCCTT
Source organism: Oculatellaceae cyanobacterium Prado106 (assembly GCA_025454315.1). Lineage (GTDB taxonomy): Bacteria > Cyanobacteriota > Cyanobacteriia > Elainellales > Elainellaceae > Prado106. Next base: position 11,414 of record JALOOP010000038.1, on the reverse strand, counting down.
TGAGCCATCCCTCCCCATCTTTGAGATAGGCCCATGAAACAGGCCAATCCCTCACATGCCAATGAATCAACCCAATGAACCCCCAAATGATAGATGAGCAAATCAGTAGCAATCGATGAAACCACTGTCAAAATTTAGACTCGCACTTTCAGTCCAGCTATCTAGATGTCTATACATCTTAGTGCTTTCTCGAAAAATGCGATCGCCATTTTGTATACAATTCTCCAGACACCAAATAAGCTGCCAAAACCTAGCTCACTTTATGCGCTGAATCCTACCCGAAACGGGAGCAGATCAATTAAACCTCACCATAGTTGAACTATAGGCGAACTACAGTTGATGCCAGAGGTGATGGCATTTGTGGGTGAAATGGCACGCTCTAAACCTCTGAACAGGTGACACTCCCACCCAAAAATCATGACTTAGGGGTTGATAAAAGTGACGAAGGATAAGATGAAAGTGACGAAAGATAAACTTTATCAAGGACACCCCAAAAAATAAACCCCCTAAATTTAACCTGTCCCAAATCTCTCTAGGGAATGACAGGCAAATGAGCTAAGAAGATTTAAACCGCAGAGACGCAGAGACGCAGAGACGCAGAGAGGTGAAAGGTGAGATATTACCCCACTCCCCACTCCCCACCTCCCCACTCCCTCCCTCTGTTACATCATGTGACAAACCATTCCCGCAGGTGACAATTTAGCCGAAATTAATGAAGACTGGGCACTCATCTTCCCCGGCTGGGGTCTGGGAGCCGCCCCGAACTCATACAAAAGATCAGGAGTTTTCCAACAATGGCTTTATCAGATACACAAATCTATGTGGCTTTAGTGATTGCGCTGATTCCTGCTGTCCTGGCGTTCCGGTTATCCACCGAACTGTACAAGTAGGACGCATTGAATGGTCATCTAACCTTTGTGGAGAGGGCAGTCTTGAGGGGCTGGCCTCTCTTCTTTTTGAGGGGAAAGGGGAAAGGGGAAAGGGGAAAGGGAAAAGGGGAAAGGGGGGATGGTTGGAGTGGTGACTTGGATATGGGGGAGTTGTCCCGAACTTGGACAAAAACCATGAAGGGTAATGAGTTCAGGTCATTGATTCCTATTCATTGATTTCTATCCATTGATTCCTGGACAAAGACAACCCCTTTCGCCTTTCCCCTTTCGCCTTTCGCCTTTTCCCCTTTCCCCTTCCTCCCTTCCCCCAAACATGCAACACTAAAGTTTACAGACCACCCAATCCGGCTTCATGGGGGCGATCGCACCTCAAGTCCCCCTTTTTTGCTAAAAATTTGGACAAGATTCTGAGGAATAGCCTTACCAAAATTCGTTTTGCATGTAATATTTTGTCGATCGGTTCTCGGTCTTTAAATTGCGGCGTTGGGTTTTTGGCTGAGGTTTAGGGGTTGCAGATGCGGCTCTTGGCTCAGGACTCCAACCAGACTTGAAAGGCGAATTCCGTTAGACTCTTAGACAAATTAAGTAGTTCTACGGATTGAGCGATCCCCCCTGTCAGATCAGAATTGCCACCATCATGAATGCACTCCAACCTCAAAGCCGTCCGCCCTATCCACCGCAGCCTCGCCGTCGAGTTGCTGTGCGACGGGTACGCAAATCGCAGCCGCATCAAGCGATCGCCACCGAGGCCAGCACCAAACTGGTCGTCAATCTGCTCCTGATGTTGATTACCGTTTCTGCTCTGTTTAAGCTGATTCCCTACAATCTGGCGCAGCAGAAAAGCCTCAAAGAACTTCAGTCCAAAGTCACCGAAGTCGAAGGGCGCGTGGGCAACTTGCAAGCGGACTTCAACCATCACTTTGACCCGAAACAGGCCATGACCGTGATGCAAGAACAAAGCACCCGCGTCGATCCGGGTCAGCGACAAATTATCTGGTTGCCGCCCCAGACCGCTCAAGCTCCAGCCTCGACAGAGGAAGGGGCGATCGGTGAACAAACCGTGGGACAAGAACCTGCTTCTGGCGTCATTTCTACCGAAACGACCCCGGACAACGCTCCTCGCGCTGAGTTTCCGTCTGAGTATCCCGCTTTTTCTGAAACGCCTGAACAAACATCACGATAATGTTTGTTGAAAAGGGAATAGCCTTGACCGATGGTCAAGGCTATTCCCTTTTTTGCAAGCTGTAATTTTTGTAAGCTGTAGTCTAACTGTTTCCCATTAAGGCTTCACCACAAAGGCCGAATCAATCGGTTGGGGTGCGACGGGGTGGGAGAGATTGAAGCCTTTCTGAACGTAGAAGGTGAGCGATCGCGACAACATCGCCGCCACCTCAGCCCGAGTCGCGGCGCGGGTGGGGTTCAGGGTGTTGATCTGAGGAAAGTTGACGACGATGCCGTGTAGCGTGGCCAGAATAACGCCGTTACGGGCATAGTTGGAGATCGAACGAGCATCCGTATAGCGATTCAGGACGGCTTCACTGCCATCTCGTCGAGTTCCCAGCGTATTGGCCAGGGTGATGATGACATCCTGTCGCAGAATGCTGAGGTTGGGCTTGAAGGTGCCATCATCGTAACCGGACAGGAACCCCGCTTTGTACGCCTTCTGAATCGCCGTATAAGCCCAGTGACTCGTCGGCACATCAGAAAATTCTTTCCCCGGACGCTGAGTCGCCACGGGATCGAAGCCTCTAGCCAGAAGCGCAGCAAATTGGGCACGGGTGATGGAGGCATCGGGGTTGAATTTGCCCAGGTCATCTCCTTGAATTACCTCAGCGAAGCCCAACTGAGTGATGTAATTGGCTGCCCAATGGCTCTGAATATCGGGAAAAATGCGATGCAGGAGCGCCACCCAGGTGACATTCCCCACAATGCCATCGGGCGGCGGCGGCAGGGTAAATTGCTCTTGAAAGGCGATCGCAGCAGCTTCAGTGCCCGCCCCAAAGTCACCGTCCACAAAACCCGGACTCTGAAGATTGGGGGAACCGGGAACGGTGATGCCTGCTAACCGCTTCTGGAGCAGCATCTGCAATTCCTCAACGGCTGCTCCATTGTCGCCCAAAGCCAGTTCAGGTTTATTGAGAATGGGTAACGGCATGTCAAACTCCCTGATGAGTAAGTGGTCTTAAATCATGCCTAATGTTGTATCGGAATGCGGTGGTTTTGGCAGCATTGTTACAAAAACAACTCATAACCCGGAACCGGAAGATTTAAAGCGCAGAGACGCAGAGGCGCAGAGGAATTAAAGAGAGATTGAGCTTCCCTACCACTCTCCTAAAAAACTTCTTCTCTCTGCGTCTCTGCGTCTCTGCGGTTAATTCCACAAGACCTTGGAGTGTTTAGTAGCGAATGCGGGGATCAACGTAGGCGTTCAGGATATCGATGAGGATGCTGGCGATCGCCACAATCACCGCAAAGAACACCATAATCCCCTGCACCACCGGATAATCCCGTGCCGAAATCGCCTCATACAGCCGATTCGCTAACCCTGGCCAGGAGAAAGTTACCTCCGTCAACACTGCCCCTCCCAGCAGAGAAGCAAAGGTTAAACCCAGAACGGTAATCACCGGGATTAGTGCATTCTTCAGGGCATGGGCGACAACAATGCGCCTTTCTGGAATCCCTCGGGCACGCGCTGCCTCGACATAATCCGCCTTCAGGGTTTGTTTCAAATTCACCCGCACCATACGTTCAAAAATCCCGCTCAGCAAAACCCCCAAGGTCAGGCTAGGCAGCGCCAGATGGTAAATGCTGGCAAAAAACTGCTCAAAGTTGAACGTCAGCAGACTATCCAAGACATACAGTCCGGTCGGCCCTTGAGGCGGTTGCAGCGCCAAGGGGAAGCGACTGCCGATCGGGAACCACTGCAACTGCACCGCAAAAATCAACTGCAATATCATGCCAAACCAATACATCGGCACCGCATAGGTAACAATCCCAAAGAGCCGTCCCCCCACATCCAAAGGCGTGTTGGGACGAGAGGCGGCGATCGCCCCAATGGTCACCCCCACAATCACCGACACCAGCATACTAAACACGGTCAATTCCACCGTCGCCGGGAAATGCTGCCCAATAATTTGCCACACAGACTGTCCCTGACTGGTCAACGAAGTCCCCAAATCCAACCGCAGCAGTTGTCCCACATACCGCAGATACTGCAACCACAGCGGCGCATCCAACCCCAGTTGAATTCGCAAAGTTTCCTTGGCACTCTCAGGCGCACGCGGCCCCAGCAGAACATCCACCGGATCGCCAGGAGTAGCCCGCAGCAACAAAAAGATGACCGTGGTGATCGTCCAGATCATCAGGGGAGCCAGCAGGACACGGGAGAGAACGTAATAACGCAGGGAACTGGAACGAGACATGGATGTTGGATATTGGATGTTGGATATTAACTAGGGTGGAGTTTGAGCGATCGCACCCTTCCCCACCTCTGATGCTCCCGACCCTTACATACAACCTAGAGAACTAAACTCAGAACAAGTTACTTCTTGATCTGCCACAGCAAAAATTGCTGCGTCGGCTGAATCGTCACCCCCTGCACCGAACTCTGGGCAAAGAGATAGTCCTTGTTTTGCCACAGCGGAATATAGGGAACCTCCTCAGCCAGCAGATCCTGGAGTTGATTAAACAGAGCATTACGGGCTTCAGGGTTTTGTTCGGCTCGCTGCTGAGCGATCAATTGGTTGGCGCGATCGCTAAAGAAAAACGATCCGCCCAACTGACTCTGACCGACCTCACAACCCGTCGCCGCCGACCCTTTCTCACAGGAGAGGAAAGGCTGCATATAGGTGTCCGCATCGTAAAAATCAGGATACCAGTCTAATAGGGTCGTGGGATAGGTGCCCTTGTCCAGGTTATCGAACAGGGTCGCAGACTCGACCGTATTGGGAATCACATTGACGATGCCTTTGAGGTTCTGCTCAATGGATGCCTTCAGCGTCGTCGCCACCAGGTTCCGCACCGTTGAGTTGGAGGAGTACCAGATTTCCAGGTTCAGCGGATTGGCCTCATTGATACCCGCTTCGGCCAGCAGCGTTTTGGCCTTGGCAAAATCCCCATCGCCATACTTGTCTTTGAAAACGGGCTTGTAAATTGGGAAGGTATTGGGCAGCAAGCTATAAATCAACTCGGCTTGTCCCTGGAAGACTCGTTCGTTGAGCAGATTGCGATCGACCATCGCGGCGATCGCCTGTCTCACCTTGACATTATCCAGAGGCTTGCTCTTCAGATTCAGCGTCATAAAGTTGACCGAAGTCGAACCCGCTTCCACCACCTGCCAACCGCCCTGCTGTGCCGTGCTGGTCAAACTACGAATCTGATCCGGGTCTAGCGTCTGATAGGCAATGTCCAACCCCTTGCTCTTAAAGGTATTGAACAAATTGGCCGCACTGGAAATCACCTGAATATCAATGCCCTTATTCGCAGGTTTCTCGCCCCAATAGCCCTCGTAAGGATCAAGTCGAATCACCGTCGGGGTAAATTCAGCGAGTTTGTAAGGCCCAGTGCCCACAAAGGTAGTCGGCTTAAATTTGCCTGCGCCCTTTTCGTATGTTTTGGGCGGCACGGGGGTTATGCCCGAAAAGGCCAGCAGCGCCGGAAAGGCAGCAAACGGCTGTTGCAGCGTAATGGTCAATTCATTGGCACCCGAGGCTTTCACCGAGGCAATTTTCTCAGACAGCAGAAAGGCGGGAGAACCGTTGTTTTCCATGAAGCGCTCCATGGAAAAGGCCATGGCTTCAGCATTGAACGGCGTTCCATCATGGAAGGTCACGCCCTCCCGCAAAGGAATCTTGTAGGTCAAGCCATCGCCGCTAACTTCCGGCATCGCGGTCGCCAACTGCGGCACCAGTTCTGTCGTGCCCGGTTTGTAGGTGTAGAGGCGATCGCCCAGGTTATACAGCAAAATCCCCGGAAACAACCGATAAGCATCTGCCGGATCGAGCGTCTCAGCCTTCAGCGTCGTCCCGATCGTGACTCGCCCATTATTGGCCGCTGCCCCACCCGTTCCCGAAGTCGAACTGCGAGGCGAACAACTCACCGCAAAAATCAAACACAAACTCATCAAACCCAGGAATTTGAGCAGCGATCGCCGCCCCTGACTCAACCTCGCGCCCCGAAAAACAAACCTATCCATGCACAGAACCTATCTCTTAAGAATGAGGAATTGACCCGCAATAAATACTAGATCAATCCTGGCTGGGTTGGTTGGATCTGGCGGAATAATTCTTGGAAGGCGAAGGGGGAAAGGCGAAAGGCGAAAGGGGATATCTTTGACCAAGAATCGAGGGTTTTGCTCATGGAGTTCCAATGACTAGTCAATGTTCTAGATAAGCCCCAGAGGATGAGGCTGTAATTCAACCCGCCCCTTTCCCCTTTCCCCTTTTCCCTTTCCCCTTTCGCCCATGTGTTATCGAAAATTCTTCCTAAACGTGAGGCCACTATACAAATGAAACGCCGGGTCCCAATTCGTCGGTTCTCGCCGCAGCAGATCAATGTGAGGTTTCAAGTCGTAGATAAAATCCAAGTGATCCAGTGCCGTTTCAGCAAAGACCGTGAAATCATTGTGTAGCGGAATCTCGGCCAACTGTTCGCCCAGGAAATGAACCAGGGTATTCCAGCGAATTCGCGTTGACACTCGGTTCAAGGGTTGGCCGTCCTGGCTAGCATCAAAGACCACGCCCTGCTGGAACTGGTAGGAGCGATCGCAAAACCGCAAAATACAATTGCGCTTCGGCAAATGCAGGTCAACCACCTGAGCATAGTCCAGGGTTTGTTCCTTACGCTTCAGGTTGCGCCGCGCATCCACATCCACCACGCTCTCAAAAATCGGCAGCAGTCCCTCCACCCGCTGTTTCACCTCGCTCCACTCAAACGACATCGACCCTGTGCGATCGGACTCATCCTGACACACCACGATCGCCTGGGGCGACACCGCCTGCAAATAACTCACCCGAAACACCCGCAGCGACTGAACGGCACTCAGCGGCATCCAAAAAGCCGGAATCCCCGCTTTGCGAAACTCATTGCCATAAAACGCAATCTCACCCATAATCCCCGTGCGATACAGCCGCCAACCCCGACTGGGAATTTGCAGCCTCGCACTATAGGCATCCAGTTTGGTAATCCGCGCCAGGTTCTGCGCCGCAGCCTGTCTCGCCTCTCCCTGAATCGGCTCCAAAATCAAAAACCCCACGCCCAAATGATGCGGCTCGGCGGCGGACTGGGCGATCGCGTCCTCTTTCTGCTGCTGAGCATACGCCTCCAACCGCTGCAACCCCTGACGCGCCTGCGCCACCACCTTGGGATTGGTCACCTCCCGCAAAAGCTCTCGATAAATCGCCTCTGCCGCCTCAACTTCCCCCAGCACTTCCCGATATCGCCCCGTGTAAAACTTCACCCAGGGATGATCCGGGTGCTGTTTCTGCAGCGGCTCCAGAAGCTGAGCCACAGTTTCATAATCTTGACGGTTAAAGGCTGCATTCAGACGGTTAAAGGCTGCATTCAAAGGTTCGAGCATTGCAGGAGGGGTTCAAAATAGAGCAGTTACACGATTTCAAATAGCGCAATCCAATCAGCGCAATTCCAATTAGCACAGCAGCAAATAGAGCAACAATGAACGAGCATCATTTGGCGATCGCCGCATCCCCAACACCAGAGTCAAACAAACCACGTTCCAGCATACCCAACCCACAGATTGAATCAGCCAGCCCACCACCACCCCAAGGCCACCCATAACCCTTTCTTAAAACCCCAAAAATTTTTAAAAAGCCGAGCCAAATCCCGGATCATCGGCAAACGCGGAGGTTTCTACTGAGACTGGCCTGTTGATCCACCCAGCTATCTGATTGGAGCAGACAGTTGAGGATCTTTCTGTCTGTCATTACGGTCGATCTGCTGCCGCTCCGAACCATTAATCTAAGCAACTGCCAAGCTCAAGTGGAATATCATGCAGATACATGCAAATGTCAGTTTTCTTTAGAGCTACTGTTATTATGAGCGACCAAGATAACCAACAACCTTCTGATACCGATAAAGCTACAGTAGGAGCGCCAAATAAAAATGTGATAGATACATTTAGAGGAGAGATTGCTGCTGCATCAAGTGGTGCAGTTGTTGGGGGTGTAGTCGGTGCATTTGTAGAACCTGTAGGAGGAATTCTAGGTGCAAGTGTAGGAGTGGCTATTGGAGTTTCAGCAGTGATTTGGGCAGCCACTCATCAACAACATGGTCTGAAGTCACCACCTACCAAGCCGCCAAGCAGTGGTAATTCTCCGTAACGTAGTAGCACTTTTCTGTCTGGAGCAACCCGGCCTTGGTTTAGAGATCTCGCCCATTAGTCTATCTGTCCATCCCAATTCAGGACTGGTTTCCAAATCCCAAACCTTAGCTTCTACACAGTTCAGTCTGGCACCCTATTCCCCCCTCATCTCCCACCGCTTTTCATCAAAAAACCTTTGAAAAATACTGCAAAGTAAACAGTATCCTTCAAAGGTTTCTTAAATAGGATTCTTGAGAAAAATTGCTCAAACCTATTCAGATCCAGATCTCATAAAAATTCATCCACCCTTTCAACTCAGCACACACCGCGCCAAAGGCTGATGAACCTCTCTAAACGACTACAGTGAGGCAGAGCCGCCAGCCGCCTGAAATCGGGCGCGGGCACGCTTCAGATCCTTATCGGCTTGAATTTGAGCTTGACGATTGTCGCCACTGCGAAGCTGAGATGCTTTCGCTTCCGCTTCCGTATAGGCCGCACGGGCTGCTTCCCGGTCGATCGCATCGCCCCGTTCAGCGCCATTGACCAGAATGGTAACTTCATTGTTATCCACTTCGGCAAAGCCGCCCATGAGTGCGATCGCCACCCAATCCTTCGCCGCCCGCACCCGCATCACGCCAATATCCAGCGCCGTCAGCAGGGGAGCATGTCCCGTCAAAATTCCTAATTGACCTGTGGTGCTGGGAAGAATCACTTCCTCAGCGCTAGAGTCCCAGACCGTTTTGTCTGGAGCCACGACTCGAACTGTTAATGCCATAACTTCTCCTCTGTCCTGGATGCGATCGGCTGGAACGAGTCATTTCTAAGATTGATGCTCAAACTTAAAAATCAAAACTCATCCCAGCCCGATCGCCATCACCGTTTACTTGCCTTCTGCCTTGAGCTTTTCACCTTTGGCGATCGCTTCTTCGATATCGCCCACCAGGTAAAAGGCTTGCTCCGGCAGATCATCCAACTCACCCGACAAAATCTGCTTGAACCCCTTGATGGTTTTTTCCAGGGTCACATACTTGCCAGGAGAACCCGTAAACACTTCAGCCACAAAGAAGGGCTGGGACAGGAAGCGCTCAATCTTCCGTGCCCGTGCCACAATCAGACGATCATCTTCAGAGAGTTCGTCTAGACCCAGAATGGCAATGATGTCTTGCAGTTCCTTGTAGCGCTGCAGGGTCGATTGCACCAACCGCGCCGTGTTGTAGTGGTCATCTCCGACAATGTTGGGCTGCAACATGGTCGAGGTGGAATCCAGGGGATCAACCGCAGGGTAGATGCCCTTAGATGCCAGACCTCGAGACAGCACGGTGGTACCGTCCAAGTGGGCAAAGGTGGTGGCAGGAGCCGGGTCGGTCAAGTCATCCGCAGGCACATAGACCGCTTGGATGGACGTGATCGAACCTTCGGTGGTCGAGGTAATCCGCTCTTGCAGGTCACCCACGTCCGTGGCCAGAGTCGGCTGATAGCCCACCGCAGAAGGCATCCGTCCGAGGAGCGCCGATACTTCAGAGCCGGCCTGAACGAAGCGGAAAATGTTGTCCACAAACAGCAACACGTCTTGCTTGTTGACATCACGGAAATACTCGGCCATCGTCAGACCGGAGAGGCCAACGCGCATCCGGGCTCCGGGCGGTTCGTTCATTTGCCCGTAGACCAAGGCAATCTTGGAGTTCTCGGGGTTGTCTTTGTCGATCACGCCCGATTCGATCATTTCGTTGTAAAGGTCATTGCCTTCACGGGTACGTTCGCCCACTCCTGCGAACACCGACACACCACCGTGCTGGGTAGCAATGTTGTTGATCAGTTCCATCATAATGACGGTCTTGCCCACACCCGCACCACCAAACAGACCGATCTTGCCGCCGCGACGGTAGGGGGTCAGCAGGTCGATCACCTTAATCCCGGTTTCAAACACGGAAGGCTTGGTTTCCAGATCCGTCAGTTTGGGAGCGGCACGGTGGATGGGAGAGGTCGTGGTGCGATCCACATCACCCTTGTTATCGACCGGTTCACCCAACACGTTGAAAATGCGTCCGAGCGTGGTAAGCCCTACGGGAACGCTGATGGGCGCGCCTGTATCAACGGCTTCCATGCCGCGCACGAGGCCATCAGTGGTACTCATTGCAACCGCACGAATCTGGTTGTCGCCTAGGAGTTGTTGCACTTCGCAGGTGACGGCAACTTGTTGCCCCGCAGCGTTGGTGCCACTGATGGTCAAGGCGTTATAGATGCGTGGCATTTGTCCCGGGGGGAACTTCACGTCTAAAACGGGACCAATGATTTGAGTAATAAAACCGACGTTTGTTTTTTCTGCTGTAGTGACCATGCTTACGCCTATCGTTTTGATCTGCTTTCTAGAAGGCTGATATCGTCGTTGATATCGTCTAAGTGGGTGTCGCCTGAGAGGGCTTTATTCTGCTTATGCTTGCGGCCAGAGTTCGCACAGCGCCCTTTGACCCCAACGATAAGCACCCTTAAAAACAAAACCTAAGGTCTGAGCAGCACGGCTCAGTCATAGGTAAAAATGCCACCTTTCAGCTTATCACCGAACGTGACACTTAAATAATTGTGAAGGAACTTTCAGAGATTAAATTATGGGGCGGTGACGGGGATGCGATCGCTCCCTCTTACTCCCCCAAACTTCTCGACAATGAGTTCATCGTAAGTATCGGCGATCGTCACCACCGATAAAATGCAAGCCTGAAGCTCCATCAAATCCATGTTTTCGCCCCCCAAGACCGTATCGGCAAAGAGAATCTGCTGATTAGACCCCAGTTGGAAGCTGCCAAACCGCATCCGAGCATTCTCCTGGAGCAAAAACCGCATCACCACAGCCTCAGTCGGGGTATCGGTCGTGACGCAGCTACAGGCTCGCACGATCGCCAACTCCCGCTCATCCCACGGATGCACATCCCAACTCAAAACCTCCACATCCACCCGAGCCGACCCATAGCTCAAATGAAACTTGGGAGTGTCCGGGTCTATTTCAATGGAGTCTTTAAAGAGCGGAGAAGCCGTGAGATAGTCCCCGACTTTGTTGTAAGTCTCTTCTTGGGCAGTATTTTTGAATGCGATCGCCATAGGAATCCAGATGAGCCGTTGTTCGCTTATGTACGATAGCGCAGGGAGAGGGTGGATGGGTGGATGAGTGGATGGGTGGATGGGTGCTTCTTGCAGAATTTTCTTCTGCAAAT
>JALOOP010000037.1 GCA_025454315.1 Oculatellaceae cyanobacterium Prado106 | reverse complement strand
TCAAATCCAACATGAAAATTGTCTTTGATGAATGCTTGCCTCAATGGAATTACATTGCAAAGCCAGAATTACAGGTTATTTAATCCACGATCCTTAGCAACGTTCTTCTGCTAACACGGCTAGCAACATTGCTCTACGGCTTGTACGGCTCTCATCACAGCAGTCCCTGCCCGATCGCCCAGCCATTTCTCCTGGTCGTAGCCCCACACCAATTCCCAGGCTTCGTTGGGATAGGTGTCAGCCAAGGCAAATGCGACCTGATGCAGCATCCATTGTCCATGACGCTCATCTTCGCGGATATGCAATTCCCAGTAGCCCATGGCCGTATCCGAGAGGCCAAGCCGCTGAGCGGCCATCATGTAATCTTGGTAGATGGAGGGGCCGTAGATTTCAAAGTAGGTGAAGCCGCCGTTGTAGCGGAGGAAATGACGCTTGCGCTCGGTCAGCAGAAAATTGTGGTTGATGCAGGCGAGAACTTCCCAAGGCACGATCTCAAAGTAGGCTTCGGGTTGAGAGTTTAGCCCCAGTTCTTCCATCATCTGGGCGTAGAAGGTGGAATGTTTGCGCGATAGGCGGCCATTGCCATACTCTTCCAGCAGCACCCGGATCAAAGTCGCTTGGATTTCATTGCTAGCTCCGCCCAGGATGTGGCAGAGGCGACTAGATTCTACGAGTCCGTCCAGGGAGGCGATCGCAATCAAATGTCGATATCCTGCCTTGGTCATGCCTTCCCGAATGTAGCGTTTGCTGGGAGATAGCGGCGGTTGTAGGTCGGCATCCGCGCGTTCCTGTAGCGCTTGCTTGACCTGATCGACGCTCCAGGTTCGCATCTGGGCTAGGCTGGTTTGAAACTGGGTCATGAGGGCTTGATCAAATTGCTGGGTTTCCCAGGCTTGCCAAGGGGTTTCAATGCGATCGCGCAGATTTTGCAGGTAGGGCGATCGTTCATTTTCATACTCGTTGAGATCGCGGTACCAAAAGAAGTTTAGCCGATTGATGTGGTATAAAATCCGCTGTAAAAAACGGTGAGCCGCATCAACGGGTGCAACCAATCCGGTAATGGAAGGTTGATAGGCAGTGGCGATCGCAGTCTCTACGGCACCTTCTATCTGCTCCAGAGCCTGAGAAACGTCGGGCAAGGATAAACGCTTCTGGTCGAGGTTTTCAGTTTTCAGTAACTTTAGGAGGGATTGTTCTGCCAGTCTATAATCCGTAATTCTATAGTGAGCGTCAACTATCCTTGCATCGTTCTCGATTTCTAAACTTTCATAGAGCGTTTCAATCATTACCCGTATCTCCCGTTTCACCTAAAAGAGTTTTATTTGCATGTCGTTTTCATGTCTAGTGCAGCGTCACTTCTAAAAATTAGGGTCGATCCATCATAGTTGTTTGAGAGGTTCAACAATTGGAACGATATGAACCCTAAAATTTAGCGTTGACTCAGCACTAGTCTGGAAAACTAATTTTCTATAGTTGAACTTGTCCCTGATGTCCATAATTAAGATTTGGAGCAACAGGTATTCGTCTACAGATTTCACCAATTAAATTAAACAGTATTGACCAATACCATATCTAATCTTCTGCTATGCTTCGTCTGTCCTCAGAAGGAGAAAATTCTAGAAATTGTCCTTGAAGAAGCATGATTCAAAACAATGAGGCGATTTTAGAGACACTAAACAGGGACATTAAACTTAGAAGCCCCAGAGATGCTCGTACTCAGAGATCTGCCTTCGATCGCTTTGCAGAAGCATGTAGAGCCACTTCTCAGGGGAGCGAACGTAGAGGCAAATGCTATTCGGCCAGACCTTGCTGCTCCCATTCGTTGAGCAACTTGGTAACTTACCCCTCGATTGTTGCAGAGCGATCAGGGGGTAAAGTTTCTTAGAAAAGGTGGGTTATTACTCGGTCTTTTCAACAAGAAACTGTGAATTTTGGGGTTGCATGATGACATTTAGAAAGCCATGATATAGAACAGTGGCAATCAGGGTTTTTCAGCAAATTTAGCCAGATTTTAGTTTATACCCGACTGTTTACGAGAATCTACTGAGCTTTGCCTCTATCGGTTCTTATCAAAGTTCTTGAACCCTAACCTTCTTGAGCCTTGGGTGTGAAACGATTCCATTCATCGGTTGGCTTGCCCCCACCCTTGTTAATCTTTGCAATTTTTACTTTAGATTTAGCCCTTGAAAATCGGGGATTGAAGGCTGATCAGGACTAGCTTGTAACGTTGCCTCCGTTGCTTCTAGGTACTGATCTTGAACCTCAATTCAACAATTTTCAACTTTTTAGAAATGGCAAGCCCTCCAGCCGTTTCTTGAAAAGAAAGCTGTCCCTACCTGTAGGTCAATTTTTTGAGTTTTATGGTTTTCAACCATGACCCTTCGATGCTCTAGAGCGTTGGATGGGGCGATCAATATTTTTGAATAACCAGGAAAACCAGGAAAACATGATTTTTCCCTGGAAATTGTGATTGTTCCTAAATATTGTCAAGGTTCTTGGGAATCATAAAGATCTCAAACTCTTCTCTAGAAGATTCATTTCATTACTTGGCGGTGGTCATGATTTTGAACACTGCAGAACTTGCTGTTGCGCCCACATCAGCGCATCTGTCAGCGCATCTGTCTATGTCGATAAGGAAAGGAAAGGTTCAATGGTTGTTGTTTCTCAGAATCAGCAGAAAGCTGCAAAACAGACTTTTATCGGAAAGTTTGCTCAGAAGCTATTTCAGTATCTGTCTATCAACTACCGTTGTGTGATGGAGAATCCCAGATTATTTCTCATGCGAAAAATCGCTCGTCTGGAGGTTGTTCGGGATGTCGTTTGCTATTTCAGCCGATCTACTCCATCTGTACCCGTTTCTCACCTATCCTCTCGGCTTTTACAAAACCTGACAGTGCCGACCGTTGTAGCGGCACTCAAGGAACATGGCTATTGTGCCGGGTTAGCGATCCCACCCGATTTGATCCAGGAAATTCGAGAGTATGCCGACCAGGCGACTTGTTATGGCGATCGCAACCCCAAACTCCCCTTCCACTATCCCGAAAAAGAACGCCTAGAAGTTGCTTTGAACCGTAAGTTTCAGGTAGGGGCTTACTTAGACCACGACTGTACCGCCATCGAAAAGGTGATTCGAGATCCAGGGATTTTGGCGATCGCGGCTCAGTTTCTCGGAACGACACCCACCTACATTGCCAGTGAGTTGCTGTGGAGTTTCCCGATTGCCACCGACTGGACACAACAGCTTAAGGCGGCTCAAGTGCTGCACTATGACATTGACGACTACCGCTCTATTAAATTCTTTTTCTACCTGAGCGATGTGGATCATTTAAGTGGCCCCCATAGCTGCATTCGAGGCAGCCACCGCAACAAAAAGCTGCTACACCAATTGCTAGGACAGCGCTGTGCCAGTATCCCTGATGAAAAGCTGATTGCAGTCTATGGTGGAAAAGACAATGTGGTAACGTTCTGCGGCAGTGCGGGGTATGGCTTTGTGGAGGATACCTTCTGTCTGCATCGAGGCAATCCTCCTCAGCAGAAGGAGCGTTTGATGCTACAGGTTGAATATGCCATGAATAGCTATGGAAATCTGAGAGTTTACCAATCCTAAAGATTCAAAATTAATTAAATCTTTAGAACGTCTATTCTCCCACTCGACCCAAGTTCCTATAAGGGATGCTGTATCCATGCAGCATCCCTCTTTCGTGATTGGATTCTTTGATTATCAAATTTCTTATTACCAACTTCTTTGTTACCAATTTTGTTGTCAAATTGACGGTTGCTTCATTTTTGTTAGATTACTCATACCGGGGATCATCATATTCATCCCTTAGAGGTTTCCATCTCTATCTTGGGACAGATTTTGTTCATTGAGCAGTAGAGATACGCTCCAGAAAGGTAACGGAGTAAATTAATTCTTGTTGGTAGCTTTTGTTAACCGACTGTAGCTTTTGTTAGCCGACTGTAGCTTTTGTTAACCGACTATAGAGATTTCTTCTTTATCTGTTCTCAATGGTGTACTGACTGTGTTTAACCAATACTTACCGCCATTAAACGAGCATAACCTTCCTTATCCGGATACGATTCATCCGATTGTGGTTCACTTTGTGATTGCGATGGTGTTGTTTGCGGTACTTTGTGATGCGATCGCCTTTTTTACCAAGCGCACCCAGCTTTATGAAGTAAGCTGGTGGAACTTAGCATTTGCAACGGTTTCGATTTTTATTGCTGTGATTTTTGGCCAAATCGAGGCGGGACTGGCTGAACCCTATGCCGCGTCTGTGGAAACGCTCAACATTCATTCGATTCTGGGATGGTCGTTGGCGGGGTTTATGGCGATCGTGACAGGTTGGCGCTATGTGATTCGTCTGCAAAATAAGCCTCAGTTGCCCACCCCGTATCTAGTGGTGAGTTTCGTATTGGCAGGCACTGTTCTGGTTCAGAGTTACCTGGGAACTTTGCTGGTTTGGGTTTATGGGCTGCACAGTATTCCTGTCGTTGAGGCGATTCGGGAGGGATTGTCATGAATCCAGATTTGATGAATCAGGTGGCCGATAAAATTGGATCAAACGGCTTACCCTACCTTGTTCCGCTGCATCCGGCCTTTGTTCACTTGACCTTGGGGTTGTTTATTGCGGCGATCGCCTTTGATATTGTCGCCGCACTCTTCCCGGTTGAGAAACCCCTCTTCAAATTCATGGCCGTTCCCGCAACTCGCTCTGCCCTATTCGATGTGGGCTGGTACAATCTCCTAGCCGCAGCCATCATCACCTTCTTCACCGTTGCCGCAGGCTTCTTCGAGATGCTACTGGCCGTACCGCTGGCCGATGTCAAAAGCGCCTGGGGCTTCCATGCCCTGGAAACCATGATCTGGCACGGCATTGGCGGGATCACGATTCTCACCCTGGTTGTGGCCATGACCGTTTGGCGAGGTTTCCAGCGCTACCGCTGGCGCAAAGACCGATCCCGAGAAGTGCAATGGAGCTACCTGGCCGCCGGATTAGCCATCTTCGTCCTCATGTTTGTCCAGGGCACGCTGGGCGCTCACCTAGGCGGCGAATTCGGCATCCATGTCACCGCCGACCAACTCATCCACCTCGGCGAGAATCCTAACCAGAGTCTGCATGGGGCTTTGTTTCCAGGGGCAGGAGAGTAGGGGAAGGTAGGCGAAAGGGAAAAGGCGAAAGGGGGCACACAGAAGTTGACGAAGAATTTTTGAGGAGCAGACAAGTGAACACCTTTAAGGTATGAATATGTTGACCTAATGCCCAAGGATAGGGCACTGGCTTATTTCATTGGGTCTAAGCAAAGAGTATCGGATTCTTGTAGGTTGAGTTCGCAAGTCTGTAACCTCCTGAATTGCCGAACCAATCGATAAACTCAGTAAAGTAAATTTCGCAAAGAATGAACTTTACCAAAGATGAGTTCCTAAATTCCAACAAGGATGAGTTCTAAAGATTAATCGAGAGCAGAACAAGAACAACACAGCAATGAACATCGACTCGTACTGAAATGAAAGGTGAAAGCAAGGCAAAACTCTACACTTGCTTTCAATGTCCTCTCCTTTCCCCTTTCCCCTTTTCCCTTCCACCTCCCCTTGCTATGAAACTCCGCGCAATCATCCTCATCTCCATCATGGCTGTCCTGGACGGACTTTTGAGTGTCTGGATGGCTCAGCAGTCCTATTCATGGTTTCCGCCCCAGGCTTCGGCGGAGGCTAAGTTGTACGATCAGCTCTTTAGTATTTTTGTGGGATTAGGCACCTTCATCTGGGTCGGGGTGATGGTTCCCATCTTCTATTCGCTGATCTTTCATCGAGCGGCCAAATATGATGCAAGCGATGGGCCTGCGATCGCCGGAAGCACAACGCTAGAAGTGATTTGGACTTTGATTCCGGTTGTAATCGTTTTGAGCTTGTCACTGGTTAGCTACCGCACCTACGACAAAATGGGAACTCAAGGACCAGAGACGTTGGTGCATCTCCATGCCCCTCATTTGATGGAGTCGGCCTATGCAGAACCTGTAGAACGTGAACCGGAGGAACCTGCATCGGTGGAAACAAACCCGGTGGAATCGGTGGATGTGACCGCGAAACAATGGGCTTGGGTGTTTCATTATCCTGAGCAGGATGTGACCAGTACAGAGTTGCATCTGCCAGTCGATCGCCGGGTTCGTCTCGTCCTTCGTTCGGAGGATGTGCTACATGGTTTTTATGTGCCTGCATTCCGCGTTAAGCAGGATGTTGTGCCCAATCACACGATTGACTTTGAGTTTACGCCGACTCGGACTGGCACTTATCGTCTGCGTGACTCAATGTACAGCGGTGCCTATTTTGCCGCGAACCAGTCCAATGTGGTGGTGCAATCACCCCAGGGTTATCAGCAGTGGTTAGCCATGGCTGCCAGCCAAACGCCTCAACCCGCCTACAATCAAGCCGCAGATGAATATAGCCAAAATAATAACAATGTAGCGGTACGAGGCTGGAAACGGGTCGTGCCTGCTCCCCCTCCCGTCGTAAATTATGCCCCCAGATACGCCGAAGAACCCGAATCTAGTGACGATCCGGAGAACCATCTCGAAGGCTAATGAGATAAGTTTGGTGGGATAAGTTCGGCTCCCCTAAAATCGGCAGTTAGAGAACACAAAAGACAGGAGTACAGGACAACCAAAATTTAGTTCTTCACGGTAGCTCCCACTCCCCATCCCCCTATCTCCCCACTCCCCACTCCCCACTCCCCACTCCCCAACATCCCCTGTCTCAGAGCACCAGTAAAAACATGGCCAACATCTCTCTAGAACCCACTCCCTCCATTAGCGCCCAGCCCTATCCAGGGGCTCCAGATAACTGGCGAAGATTTTTTACCTTTAGTACCGACCACAAGGTGATTGGGATTCAGTATATCGTCACCTCGTTTTTCTTTTTTCTGGTGGGCGGCACCTTTGCCATGATTATGCGGGGTGAGTTGATTACACCGGACGCGGACTTGGTCGATCGCACCGTCTACAACGCATTGTTCACCATGCATGGTTCGGTGATGCTGTTTCTGTGGACATTCCCCGTGCTGGTGGGGATTGGCAATTACCTGGTGCCGCTGATGATTGGAGCCAGGGATATGGCTTTTCCCCGATTAAATGCTGTTTCCTTCTGGATGATTCCCATCGTGGGAATTTTGATGATGGTGAGCTTTCTGGTGCCGGGGGGAGCGTCGCAGTCGGGCTGGTGGGCTTATCCGCCAGTGAGCATTCAGAATCCGACCGGGAATTTAATCAATGGGCAATTTCTCTGGCTTTTGGCGGTGGCATTGTCCGGGATTTCCTCCATTATGGGAGCCGTGAACTTTGTCACGACTATCTTTAAGATGCGTGCGCCGGGGATGACCTGGTTTCGGACTCCGGCTTTTGTTTGGTCGGTGTTGGCGGCACAGTTGATTCAGCTTTATGGACTGCCTGTTTTGACGGCGGGTGCTGTGATGCTGCTGTCAGATTTGTCCTTTGGCACGAGCTTTTTTGCCCCAGAACGGGGGGGCAATCCCATTTTGTATCAGCATTTTTTCTGGTTCTATTCCCATCCTGCGGTGTATGTCATGGTGCTGCCTGCGTTTGGGATGTTTTCTGAGATTTTGCCCGTTCATGCGCGCAAACCGCTGTTTGGCTATCGGGTGGTGGCGGTTTCTTCGATTTTGATTACGCTAATTAGCGGTGTGGTGTGGGTTCACCATATGTATGCGAGTGCGACTCCAGGCTGGATGCGGATGCTGTTTATGGTGACAACCATGCTGGTGGCTGTACCCAGTGGAATCAAGGTGTTTGCTTGGGTTGCGACCATTTGGGGTGGAAAGATTCGGCTGACGACACCCATGCTGTTCGCCTTGGGAGGAATCATCAATTGGGTGTTTGCCGGAGTTACGGGAATCTTTCTAGGTTCTGTTCCCATTGATATTCATGTCAACAATACCTACTTTGTAGTCGGTCACTTTCACTATGTCCTGTACGGTGTCATCGTCTTTGGTATCTTTGGCGGGATCTATCATTGGTTTCCCAAAATTACCGGGCGAATGTACTACGAGGGGTTAGGCAAGCTTCACTTTGTTCTCACCTTTGCTGGAACTTTTTTGATCTTCCTGCCGATGCATCCGTTGGGACTGATGGGGATGCCTCGTCGGGTGGCTTCCTATGATCCGGAGTTTGCTTACTGGAATGTGGTGGCCAGTTTGGGTGGTTTTTTGCTTGGGATGGCGACTCTGCCGTTTATTTTGAACATGGTGAGCGCCTGGATTCGGGGTGAACCTGCTGGCAACAATCCCTGGCGTGCCTATGGGTTGGAATGGCTGACTTCATCGCCTCCTCCAGTGGAAAACTTTGAAGAAATTCCCACGGTGATTTCTCCGCCCTATGGCTATGGTCAGGATCAGCCTTTGATTGCAACGAATGAACATCAAGAGGCTACGCAAGTACCTTAGTTTTCCTTGGTCTTTCGCCTAGATCTTTTCCTCAAACCTTCTCCTTAGATCTTCTCCTTAAATCTTTCAAGGAATGATTGCGGGACTCGTGGAACTGGAATCCAAACTCTAAAATTCAAGATGCTGCTATGACTGTTGAAAGAGCGATCGCCAATCAAACCGAAGCCCGAATCCGACAGGAGCAAGCTCACGAGTCGGCAGAGAACAGTAAGTTTGGCTTCATTGTCTTCTTGCTGTCTGAAACCATGATTTTTCTAGGGCTTTTTGCAGGCTACATTACCTACAAAACCACTACGACCGATTGGTACCCCGCAGGGGTGACGGGTTTAGAGACGCGAGAACCCTTGATGAACACGATTGTGCTGGTTTCCAGTAGCTTTGTGATCTATGTGGCTGAGCGTTACTTGCACGATCGCAAACTTTGGGGCTTTCGGATCTTCCTGCTGGCGACGATGGCAATGGGGGGATATTTTCTGTGGGGACAGGCGGTTGAGTGGCGGGGGTTGACCTTTGGCTTTACCGATGGTTTGTTTGGCGGAACTTTCTATCTTTTGACCGGGTTTCACGGGCTGCATGTGCTGACAGGGATTTTGTTGCAGAGTTTGATGTTGGGGCGATCGTTTATTCCGGGAAATTATGAGAGCGGCATGTTTGGGGTGGAGGCTACTTCGCTGTTTTGGCACTTTGTGGATGTGATTTGGATTGTTTTGTATACGTTGATTTATGTTTGGCAGTGAGATTTTGAGGAATGAGAAGGAAATGAGGCGAACTATTTAAACCGCAGAGACGCGGAGACGCAGAGGGATTTGTCTTTTGTTGGGATGACTTGGTAGAAGAATATTAGCTTATTGCATGTTTGATTCTGAGGCAATGTAGGTTCGACGAAACTCTGAAAACCCTATCTTGATTGAGTCCTATGATTGTTGATGATAATTTCTACGATATTATTATTGTGGGTACCGGAGCAGGCGGCGGTACGTTGGCGCGAAAGCTGGCGGACAGCGGAAAGAATATTCTGGTGTTGGAACGGGGGCAATATCAGGTCAAGGAAAGTTCAGAGTTGGAGGATGTGGAAGTTTTTAGAACGGGGCAGTATCATCTGGATGAGCAGTGGTACGACAATGCGGGTGAACCTTTTACGCCCCAGACTAATTATGCGGTGGGTGGCAACACCAAAATCTGGTACGGCGTGCTGATGCGGATGCGGGAGCGAGACTTTACGGCAGTTCAGCATCAGGATGGGGTTTCTCCAGCCTGGGAACTCCAGTATTCAGACTTTGAACCCTACTACACGGAAGCTGAATCGCTTTATCAGGTTCATGGTGAGCTAGGGGACGACCAGACGGAGCCTTTTCATAGTAAGGATTATCCATTTGCGGCGATCGCCCATGAACCCAATGTCCAGGTTGTCGCCGATATCCTGACTCAGCAAGGCTTACATCCTACCCCACTACCTCTTGGATTGGGCGATCAGGGTAGAACTGACTCCGAAGATACAGGGATTTCACCTGCGCTCAAGTCCGGAACCATTACCCTCAAAACAAATGCTCAAGTTTTCTGTCTCCACACCAATGAATCCGGGACAGAGGTGAGGGCGGTACAGGCCAAGATTGATGGGCAGTCCTATTTGTTCTTAGGCCATCTGGTAGTGCTGTCCTGTGGTGCGATGAACTCGGCGGCGCTGCTGTTGCGATCAGCTAACGAGAAGCATCCCAATGGTATTGCCAATGGGTCTGGGTTAGTGGGACGCAACTTGATGAAACAGTTGTTGAGCGTTGTGGTTCAGGTGACGCAGGCCACGAATTCTGGACAGTTCCCTCGAACGCTGGGACTCAATGATTTTTACTGGGGCAACGATGATTTCCCCTATCCCCTTGGGCATGTGCAAAACTCGGGGGGGATCTTTCAGGATGTATTGTTTTCCGAGTCGCCTCCGGTGCTTTCTGGACTGGCCAGAATTTTTCCAGGGTTCGGTTTAAGACAGTTGGCAACGCGATCGCTGGGCTGGTGGCTGCAAACGGAGGATCTGCCCAATGAGGAGAACCGCGTCCGGATTCTCAACGATAAATTGCGGGTGGAATACCAACCCAATAATGTGGAGGCTCACGATCGCCTCGTTTACCGCTGGTTTGATGTGTTAAAACAAGTAGACACGGCACAGCCTCAGATTTTTAACCGAGGTAGTACCCATCCTCGCAGCGATATGCCGCTGTCTGTGGTCGCTCATCAGTGCGGGACTTGTCGGTTTGGTTCTGACCCGGCGACTTCGGTGTTGGATTTGAACTGCCGTACCCACGAAGTGGATAATCTGTATGTAGTAGACAGCAGTTTCTTTCCTTCTAATACGAGCGTGAGTCCTTCCTTGACGGTGATGGCGAATGCGCTGCGAGTCGGCGATCATTTGCTGCAACGGCTACAAGGATAGGGGGCAAAAAATAAAATTCTGGTTGTTCTAAACAGCAGTCGATTCCCTACTCCGTTTTGCAGCGTATGATTGAATTTTTGAGATTTGTGGAGGGATGCGCTTCTCCCTCCACAAATCATTCTGGGTTGGGAATCGATGATTCTAATCGGTGATTCCCAATAGACTAACTATGCCGAGGGCTGTTTCATCGTAAATTGTACTGCGGCTAACCCGGCCACAATTTCGCGGTTCACTCGAATATAACCTTGACCGATATGAGCCAAGTGCGGCTTCAGGTGTTCGTGGGCGGCGGGCAATTGGTGAAAGGGAATGGAAGGGTAAAGGTGATGCTCCGCGTGAAACGGCATATTCCACATAATGAACCGCATGGGAAATAGGGTGTAGGTCGATCGCGTATTGGTCAAGGGATTGTCGTCGTTGGTGCATCCGGTATGCTCAGCGAACAAGTAGCAGCGTAGGATTGGTTGGGCGACAAACAAGGGAAAGAGCCAATAGGTGATAAACCAGGGGTGATGGGCGGCGATGGAGAGGGCGATCGCCACCCAATAAACGCCAAGCTGGAGCCGGGTGGAGAGAATGACTTCGCCTCGCGCTTCTTCGGAGATGTAGGGATAGTCTGCTACGTTTCCAGAGGCGACTCGTAGATGGGTGATGAGTTTTCCCCACCACCAGGGTAAGCCACTGACAACCCAGAGATAAGCCCAGAAATTCTTGGGAAGGGGTTCGCTGAGTTCTGGATCTTTGGCGGGATCTTGGACATAGCGGTGGTGCCATTTGTGATATCGACGATAGAACGTCCCGTTGTAGAATGACAATACTCCCGCAAACCAACAGACCCAATCATTTAAAGTGTTATTTTCAAATGCGGTGCGGTGGGAGGATTCATGCATGGGCGCAAACATGGCGGCAAATCCGTAGCCATAGACGAGGAGGGCGGGAAGAGCGATCGCCCAATGGTGTCCTAGATTAGTGCCCCATAGATAGCCGCTGATCATCAATATCAGCAAATGCCCCGTCAAGCGGAGCAAGCCTTTGGAGGTCGATCGGGCATTTAGGGCTTGCAAAACATCAGGGGTGAGAATCGATCGAGCCACTGACAGGTTAGACTCAGAAGCGGACGGATTTGCAGGTAGATTGGGAGATGAATTCACAGGTCGGTTTGCAGATGGGTTTACAGATGGGTTTACAGATGGGTTTACAGGCGGATTCATAGCTCAACTTTCAGCTTGTTATAACAAGCTTAATTCTAGAGCAACAGGGGTTCCGTATTACAGGCTACTCGATTGCAAAATGTTACATCCCTTACACTTCGTTATTTCTGAGCGGCTGCGCGATCGCATTCTTTCAGGCACCTACCAACCCGGCGACCAAATTCCCAGTGAGCATCAGGTGATGGCTGAGTTTGAAGTGAGTCGCATTACGGCAAGACGAGCGATCGCCAATCTTGCTCAGCAGGGGTTGGTCACGGTACAGCGGGGTAAGGGGGCGTTTGTGGCGACTCAGCAGAAGGTCGTTTATTCTCTGTCTAGTCCTTTGTTGTCGGAAGCAGAGATGGCAAGGCAGGGGGTGGAGGTGACGGTTGAGAACTTGCAGTATGAATCCGTAACAATGCCAGCGGAGGTGCAGAAGATTTTGGGGGGTGCGATCGCCTATCTGCAAAAAAAGATCCTGCTTTTTAATGGGATTCCAAGCTGTGTCGATGTCACCTATGTTCAACCGGATCTAGGCAAGGTTTATGCTAGAGAACTTCGCAGAGCGCTCACCTTTTCAGTTCTTGAGAAACATGGCATTTCCATTCAAAAAGTGGACGCGGTAATTGAGTGTACTCAAGCGGATTATGAAACGAGTGAACAGTTGGAAGTTCCGTTGGGGCATCCGCTGATCGTGAATCGACATACGGCTTATAGCCAAGAACGGGGGGCGATCGTGCATGGAGAGTCGATTTCTCGGGGCGATCGGTTTTGCTATTCGGTGCGGATTGAGCGGGGTGGGAGTAGGGAGTAGGGAGTAGGGAGTAGGGAGTGGGGAGGTAGGGAGTGGGGAGGTGGGGAGGGTTTCTAGGGTTTCTTTTTTGATAAGTTAATTTGAAGGGTGGTGGTGGGCGATCGTAGAAAAGTTCTTGAATGTGTTTTTAGGAAGGGTTTCTGGTGTAGGAGCGAATGGCAGTTGATGACCGGTAGTCATCCTGGATATTGTGCGTTGCGTTTGTGCTTCTGAACGCTCTTTAGATCCTAAGAGCAATTTTGGGGGTGTAGATCGGAGCTATGAAATGTTGTGTGGTGGCGCAGCCACCACACAACATTTCATAGCTGAATTCAGCAATACCGCAATTCTTAAGGCCAATTCAATATGAAGATGCTCATTATTGTGCAATACGTTACGCTCTGCTAACGCATCCTACGGTTCTTTGTCGTCTGCATGGGTTGCTGCGTTGAGCAATTGGGAATGACTTCGTAATGGAGAGATAATGTTTGTGTTGATATTTACATTGATCACTCAACCTTTTGATGGGTTTATTGGGTAGCAATTCTGACCTGATTTCTAGCTGTTGTCTGAAGCGTTAGTTTGAAAAATCTAGCATGATTGAAAACCGTAAACATGACATTTCTTTTTACGTTCTCACTCGATCGCCCGTTTTGTTCATTCAGTTCTTTTTAGCAAATTTGATCTGCTCCTTGGGGTGGATGTTCACTGACCTTGCTAAAGTTACGTTTAGTTGTACTAATGCAAACAATTAATAAGCTCCTAACTAGCTCAAATCAGGAATCACGGGTGACATCTGCCCTGTCGCAAGTAGCCTAATGGGGATTGGTGATTGTTGGAATGAATGAGTATGCGACGGCAGAGCTATCATGCCTCCATTCATCTCTAGATCATAAGCAACGCCGCCCAATGAAAGAACTTTAGCCAAGAGAGAAAGTGTCACCATGGATTCAAGAAAAGCTATGCCCGCCCTTGCGGTGTGGGCCGGTGTCGAGTGTACCGTTAATCGCGTGGGCGATCGCTACTTTGACCAGATGGAGCGCAATGGTCATGCAACTCGCATCGAAGATCTCGATCGCTTTGCTGGATTGGGCATTGAGGCAATTCGCTATCCGGTTCTTTGGGAACGGACGGCACCGAATGGGGTTGACCACGCCGATTGGTCATGGTCTGACCAGCGATTGTTTCGTCTACGGCAACTGGGAATTCGTCCGATTGTGGGGCTAGTGCATCATGGTAGTGGCCCGAGCCATACTAGTTTAGTAGACCCTACGTTTCCGGCGCAGTTGGCTAAATTTGCCCGAGCGGTCGCGGCTCGGTATCCCTGGATTGATGCCTATACTCCGGTAAATGAGCCTTTGACGACGGCGCGATTCAGTGGGTTATATGGAGTTTGGTATCCCCATGGACGGGATCATGCCACTTTTGTCCGAGCGCTATTTATCGAATGCAAAGCGACGATTTTGGCGATGCAGGCCATTCGTCAGATTAATCCTGACGCTCAACTGCTCCAAACGGAGGATTTTTGTCGCGTTTACAGTACGCCTAAGCTGGCTGAAGAGGCTGCTTTTCAAAATCAACGGCGCTGGCTAGGGTTTGATCTGCTTCTGGGCTGGGTAAATGAAGATCATCCGCTGTGGAATTACCTGTTGCAAAATGGTGCGACGGTGGCGGAATTGGAGTGGTTTGCGGCGAATGCCTGTCCGCCGGATGTGATTGGAGTGAATCATTATTTGACAAGCGATCGCCTCCTAGATGAAAATATCGAGCCTTACCCCCCGCAGTTTCATGTTCATGTAGAGAAACAAGCTCAGGATGATTTTTCAGAGAACACTTCTAAGAATTTCAGAGTGAATATTCCTGTGGATGCCTATGTGGATGTTGAAGCCGTGCGAGCTTGTGCTGATGCGCCTTCTCGGATGCAGGACTTGCTGAACGAAATTTGGCAACGCTACCATCTGCCGATCGCCATTACTGAAGCACATCTAGGATGTACGCGAGAAGAACAGTTGCGTTGGCTGAAGGAAATTTGGGACGCGGTGCAGGAGGTGAGAACAACAGGTGTAGAGGTGCAAGCGGTTACGGCCTGGTCGCTGTTGGGTGCCTATGATTGGAATAGCCTGGTGACGCAGATGAACAACTTCTATGAACCGGGAGTGTTTGATTTGCGATCGCCCTATCCTCGTCCCACAGCGATTGCCAAGATGCTGCAACAGCTTGCAAAACAGCTAACCTACGACCATCCGGTGCTGGATGTGCCGGGATGGTGGCGGCGATCGGATCGGTTTTTCTATCCGCAGATTGAGTGCTGCATAGGGCACAAAACGCTGAACAAGTTTTTGATAGCGGATTCCGCAATTCCGGCTGAGGCTCGTCCCTTGTTAATTGTGGGTGCAACGGGAACTCTGGGGCAAGCCTTTGCTCGGCTTTGTGAAGTTCGGGGTCTGGCTCATGTTCTGCTCTCTCGGCAACAGATGGATATTACCGATCGCGCTTCTATTGACGCGGCGCTACAGATGTTCCATCCTTGGGCGGTGATTAATGCCACGGGCTATGTCCGAGTGGATGATGCGGAAAAAGAGCCTTTGCTTTGTCACCGGATTAATACCACTGGGGCGGCAACCTTGGCAGAAGCTTGTGCGGATCGGGGAATTGCAATGGTGAAGTTTTCCTCGGATTTGGTGTTTGATGGTAATTGTGTAGATCCTTATCTAGAGAGTGATACGGTCGCTCCTCTCAATATCTATGGACAGAGTAAGGCGATCGCGGAACAGAAAGTCCTAGCGGCTCATCCTGATTCTTTGGTCATCCGCACTAGTGCCTTTTTTAGCCCCTGGGATGCCTACAACTTCCTCACCATTGCCCTGAGATGCCTATCTGCGGGACAACCCTTCCTGGCAGCCTCTGATATTGTAGTGTCGCCGACCTATGTTCCGGATTTGGTGAATGCAACGCTGGATTTGGTAGTGGATGGGGAGTCTGGGATTTGGCATTTAGCAAATGTGGGGGCGATCGCTTGGGCGGATCTGGCTCGGGAAGTTGCCACATTGGCCGGGTTCAACGGTGGCCAGATACAATCGCTTCCTGCCAAAGAGATGGACTGGATTGCGCCTCGTCCGGCCTATAGTGTCTTGGCGAGTGAACGGGGTATATTATTGCCTTCTTTGGGGGATGCGATCGGGCGGTACTTAAATGAGAAGGTGGTGTAGTAAAGGATCTTCTAGGGAGATTGCTCTAGGAGTCTATTAAGTTAACTTCCCTTTTGTACACGCCAAATGTTTGTGGTAAGACCCATACTATTCTGGGCTCAGCATTGACTTTTGCAAATTATTCAATACCACAAGGGGCGCAGCAACTGCGCCTTTTTTGTGCATTTTGCAATTCATAGAATAATTAATCAAAGCGAAAAGTCGATGTGCATGATCAATTCCGAAATACTTTACAAATGGGGTTGTAGATCGAGGCTATGAAATGTTGTGTGGCGGCACAGTTGCCACACAACATTTCATAGCTGAATTCAGCAACGCCTACAAACTTTGTCCTAGATCTAACTTCAACTCAACGAAACTCAATTCTTTCCATGTGGCATGCTAAATACAATTTTCTCTGATCCCCATTGTTTTATCCTCCAATCTTTACGCTTTGCCATCCCCCCATCCCCCATCTCCTCAGCTCCCGTTCCCTTCTCGCCTTCCCCCCATTCTCCTCACTGTTTCCTACCCCAGGCAGAAGTAGGCATATTGCGAAATTGTTATCTTAATGGTGTTTACATACAAAAATTCATACAACAATCGGTAGTTTGTCAAAGGCAAAGATCCACCTGTTGCTTTTATCGATGTCCTGTTCTTCAAAGGCTCGTGAAATGCTCGTAGTGTAGCTCCTAAATCCTGCACAAGCAGGTTAGCCTGCGTTGGCTGTTTTGAAGAATTGCGATCGAGAACACCGTATTTTTTCCAGGATTTTCAGCCCTGTAAATAAGCCTCGAAAGTCCTATGACACATCAGCCCCAAGCATTGAACGAGGTCGCTGAAAGTCGTCCCACACATTGAGGTAATCCTAAATGAAAAACGATCGAACCGGTTCTGCGAAATCTAGTGCTAAGTCTAGTGCTAAATCTAGTACACCACAAAGGAATAGCCGTTCGTCTACCCTAAAGGAGACAGTGCAGTTATTAACGGTTGAGTCCTTGCCGTCCTCCCTGTATTCGCCTAGTTTGAACGCTGGCAAATCACAAAACGCAACTCAGGCTAATGCACAGACTGATCGGGTTGCTCAAGTTACTAATCCAAGTCCTTCCCAAACGACTGCTCCTGATTTAATTTGTTTGTCCCATCTTCGATGGAACTTTGTGTGTCAGCGTCCCCAGCATTTGCTCAGCCGCTGTGCTCAATCCCGTCGAGTCTTTTTTGTTGAAGAACCTATTCGGCAAACGGATACCACTCAATCGGTTCCTCCAGCTCATCTGGAGATTAGTAACCCAGAATCTAATCTGTGGGTTGTGGTTCCCCATCTGTCGGCAGAGCTTAGCGATGTAGAAGCAGATTTGTTGCAGCAGCAGTTGATAGATACTTTGCTAAAGCAACACCAAATTGAACAGTATATCTGTTGGTACTATACACCTATGGCAATTGGCTTTACCCATCATTTGAAGCCGATCGCCACAATTTATGACTGCATGGATGAACTGTCAGCATTTAAGGGTGCTTCTCCTGTAATGAAAAGTCAGGAGACAGAACTAATGCATCGTGCGAATTTAGTCTTTACAGGTGGACAAAGTCTGTATGAGGCCAAGTGCGATCGCCATCCCAACACCTATGCTTTTCCCAGTAGCGTAGACGTACCGCACTTTGCCCAGGCGCGCACGATGACCGATGAGCTTGCTGATCAAGCCGCCATTCCCCATCCTCGTCTTGGCTTTTTTGGCGTTGTGGATGAGCGCATGAATTTGGATTTGATTTCGGGAATTGCAGCGGCAAGACCTGATTGGCATTTGGTTATCATTGGCCCTGTGGTAAAAATTGATCCGGAGTTATTGCCGCAGCAAGACAACATTCATTACCTGGGCTGCAAAGATTACAAGGAACTTCCCGCTTATTTGGCGGGTTGGGATGTGGCGCTGTTGCCTTTTGCGCTGAATGAATCGACTCGTTTCATTAGCCCCACTAAAACACCTGAGTATTTAGCTGCTGGAAAGCCTGTAGTATCTACCTCGATTCGGGATGTTGTGCGTCCCTATGGACAACTTGATTTAGTGCAAATTGCCGATACGGTGGACGAGTTTGTTGCAGCCATAGAAACCGCCATTCAGCAGCATTCTCCCGAAAACAAATCCTCTGCTGAATGGCTTAGCCGAGTCGATGCCTTTCTGGGACAGTTGTCCTGGGATAATACCTGGGCTTCGATGCTGAGTCTGGTGGAAGAGGCGATCGCACCCCCTCAATCTTCTACCGAACAGGAATTCACGCAACCCAATGGCTCCCCCAATAGCCTACTGCAAGCTAACGGACTGCATACCATTGGCCTGACAGCAAACGGATCGCAGACGAATGGATCGCGAACCAATGGCTTACAGGGCAATGGAGCACAAACGAATGGATCACGAATCAACGGCTCTTGCACGGATGAATCTGAGTCAAGTCCATTGAATCTCAATCGGACTGAGATGCCGGGATTTGGTCAAGCGCCTGCTGTTGTCACCCGAGATTATCTGTTTGATTATTTGGTGGTGGGGGCAGGCTTCTCTGGGAGTGTGATTGCGGAACGATTGGCGACACAGTTGGGTAAAAAAGTGCTGGTGGTCGATCGTCGTTCTCATATTGGCGGCAATGCCTACGATCATTACGACCAGTCGGGCATTCTGGTTCACAAATATGGGCCGCACATCTTCCACACCAACTCCCGTGATGTGTTTGAATATCTGTCCAACTTCACCGAATGGCGCTCCTATGAGCATCGTGTTTTGGCCAGTGTGGATGGGCAACTGGTTCCTATTCCCATCAATCTAGACACCATTAATAAACTCTACGGTCTCAATCTCAGTTCGTTCCAGGTTGAAGAGTTTCTGGCTTCCCTAGCAGAACCGAGAGAGAACATCCGGACTTCTGAGGATGTGGTGGTCAGCAAGGTTGGCCAAGTTCTTTACGAAAAGTTCTTCCGAAACTACACCCGCAAACAGTGGGGGCTTGATCCCTCTGAACTCGATCGGTCGGTGATTGCTCGCATTCCTACCCGCACGAATCGGGACGATCGCTACTTCACTGACACCTATCAGGCGATGCCGCTCTACGGCTTTACCCAAATGTTTGAGCGAATGTTGTCCCATCCCAACATCAAGGTCATGTTGAACACCGACTATCGGGAGATTGAAAAGGGCATTCCTTGTCGGGAAATGGTGTACTCGGGGCCGGTGGATGAATTCTTTGAGTTTCGTTATGGTAAGCTGCCTTACCGATCGCTGGAATTCAAACATGAAACCCACAATAAGCCTATTTTCCAAACGGCTCCGGTGGTTAACTATCCCAATGAGCAACTCTATACTCGCATCACTGAGTTTAAGTATCTGACCGGACAGGAACACAATAAAACCAGTATCGTGTATGAGTTTCCCAAAGCGGAGGGCGATCCCTACTATCCTGTTCCGCGTCCTGAAAACGCTGAGATTTACAAGAAGTACAAAGCCTTAGCGGATACTACGCCGAATGTTCATTTTGTGGGTCGCTTGGCTACCTACAAGTACTACAACATGGATCAATGCGTGGCGCAGGCGCTGTCGGTTTACCAGCAGATGGCGGCAAAGCAACGGTTGGAGGCGATCGCTTAAGAAATAATTAGGGGAGGATGAGAGATAAAATCTTATCCTCCTCTTTTCGTTTCTGCTATTCAAGAGATCGTGGTTTTGTAGGTCAAACGATGTTCAGCTTTGTGGGGCTTTATTCCTCAAGCATCGGAGATAGCTGCGCTCCAAGCTTGCCCACGAATGAATGATATCGGCGGCGAATTCAATAAAGCAAGAGAAGTGCTGAAACCCTTTCATATCGGCGATCGCTAAATTAAATACTCTAAATGCTGAATCAACGACAGAACAGGGATTTCAGAGCTTTTTATATTTCTTTTTCTAATTTGCCACCAGTCTCATTCCTCTACGATCAGACTAGAAACGAAGCCGTTTCAAGCACTTGAAATTCACTATTAGTGGCACCATCAGTGGCGGATTCTTGCAACTGATGCAAGACCTGGGTTAGCGATCGCCAACCCAATGACGAAGGCTACCGTGTACACACAAGTCTTGCTCGGCTTCGTTTCAAAGGTTCCCGCCCCCTAAATCCCCCAACTTTGGGGGACTTTGAATTCGATGAATCTTCTGGGATTTCTCCTGTGAAAACTCCTGGAAGACTCTGTGAACGCTCGGCTCCCCAAAGTTGGGGCGGGGGGGCGAAAACCCAACAGCGAAGCCAGTTAGACTTGTGTGTACACAGTAGATGACGAAGGGGGGAATGCACAAAGTGCATTCCCCCCTAGAATTATCGATATTTTAGATTTAGAGCAGATCCTTAAATTGCGGATGCTCCTGCAACTGTTTTAGAACCTGTTTAATCTCCTGGGTGCGATCCTTCTTGACCACCAGCGTCACCTTACCATCCCGGACAATCACCGTATCATCCATGCCAATCGTCACAATTAGTTCTTCGTCTCCGGTTGCGTAGAGAAGTGCGCCTTGGGTATCCAATCCCACATGCTGCGCTAACTCAACATTGGGAGCATCTGTTTTCAGCAAGCGTTCGATCGCATTCCAATCCCCCAAATCATCCCAGCTAAAAGCCACGGGCACCACATAGGCTTTCTGGGTGCGCTCCATCAGGGCATAATCAATGCTCTTTTTCGGAATCGAGGGATAGATCGAAGAACCCTGTTGTTCCAAGGGCTGAATAATTTCAGGGGCATAGGTATGGAGTTCTTCCAGCATGACCCCGGCGGGGAAAATGAACATGCCCGCATTCCAGCTAAATTGTCCCGTCGCCAAAAAAGCCTCGGCGGTGGACAGGTCGGGTTTTTCGGTGAAGCGCTGCACCCGGTACGCAGGCAAATCACCAAATAGCCCCACCTTTTCACCTTGCTCAATGTAGCCGTAGCCTGTGGACGCATAGGTGGGCGCAATTCCGAGGGTGGCGATCGCACTCTGTCCCACCGCCAGTTCCTCAGCAGCCCTCAGCGTTTGACAAAAGGCCGCCTGATCCCCAATCCAATGATCCGCCGGGAAAAAGCCCACCACGGCATCAGACCCATGACGTTTGGCAATTTCCAGCGTCGCCCAGGCCACTGCTGGAGCCGTGTCTCGCCCTTCGACTTCTACCAGGAGGTTTTCAACAGGCAGGTCGGGGAGTTGTTCCTGGATACCCTCGGCTAAATGGGAGGCCGTGATCACCCAGAGGCCAGACCAGCCTCCGGCCATTTCCAGAAGGCGATCGGCGGTGGCTTGAAGGAGGCTGCGGCCACTGCCATCTAGACAGAGGAATTGCTTGGGGCGATGTTTGCGACTCAGGGGCCAGAATCGTTCCCCTTTACCGCCTGCAAGAATGACAGGAATCATAGAAAGTTATGGAGTGCAATCGATGCTGTGAGGGTTTGGGTTAACTAATTTTTTCACGTTTCCGGAATTGGTTTCTCAGCAAGTGTTTCTCTAGTGGTACCGCTAATATTCCCAATGGGTAGATGGTTTTGACCGTCGATGAAACGTATGATAAACCCACTTTGAGCAACGCTATCACGGATTTGTGCATCGCGCTGTCAGAATCTATCATCCTTTTCACCCGCTTGATGGACATCGGGTCAAGCCTTCAGAAGAATGCCTTTTCTTCTGAAAAGTGTCTACTGGTATCCAGTAAGCAGTCTCAAATTGGAAGTTAGCGTTATAATTCCACAGATGTCAAATCCGGGCTGTTCCTTGTGGTCAGGTCTGCGGTTTCATCTTATGTCTCAAAATCAAGACAAAAAGCCCTATCTTTGCTAGGAGCTAGAAGGTCAGAATTTGCTTAGTCAGGGCATCTTTGAGGGATTTATTGAGTGAGTTGGCATCGACTGTTTTTTCAAAGAATTGGGACTGCAAAGAACAAAACGCGATAAAGGACTGAATTCCGGGGTGGAAATAGGGTGTACGAAGGAATTTAGCGGATCAGCGTAGCTTGGAACCTGGATAGGCGATCGCCAACTTAAATCAGCCCCTCTAAGCAAAAATCCCCGAACCAAAAGGGTTCAGACTCACAGCAATCTAGACGCATAGCAATCAGGTTAGAAATCTTCAGTTAGAGAGGTTTAAACAGAGTGGTACAGGTGAATTCAGAAGAGCAATCATCCCTCAATTCCAAGCTGGAGAAATCTGCAAGTCAGTCTCCAGATGTTGTTTCTCTTTTATCCCCTGCACCCGAACCCCAACCTCCGCTCCCGCCCCATCGCCCCAGCCCTCTCAAATGGCTGCTGCGCGGCGTGGCCATTGGAACCACCGCCATTGTCTCAACTATAGTCGGTGCTACCGCTGCCATGATGGTGCCTTTGCCATCTGCGATCGCCCCCCAACAAGAGGGTCAGATCTCCATTCAAAACGTCCTGCACCAAAGCCTCAACTACCAGATCACCCGCCCCATCAACATTCTGGTCATGGGCATCGACCTGCCTATGGATCTGCCCCCCGGCAAAATTCCCCATGTCTTCGCCGGACGCAGCGACACCATGCTCCTGGTGCGCCTCGACCCCACCACCGAATCGGTCAACGTCCTCTCCATCCCCCGAGACACCCAGGTTCTCCTCCCCGATGAGGGAATTGAGAAGATCAACCATGCCAATGTGGTCGGTGGAGCCAAATTTGCAGCCCAAGTCGTCAGCCAAAACCTCAACGGGGTCACCATCGATCGCTATGTCCGCGTCAGCACCGGAGCCTTCCGCGAACTGGTCGATTTGGTCGGCGGTGTCCGCGTCTTCGTCCCTGAACCGATGCAATACGAAGATGTCACCCAAAAGCTCAAAATCGACCTGCAAGAAGGCTGGCAAGTCCTAGGCGGCGAACAGGCCGAGCAATTCGCCCGCTTCCGCAACGACCAATACGGCGATGTCGGACGGGTGCAACGTCAGCAGCAACTCCTCCGCGCCCTGCGAGAAAAGCTAACCAACCCCGCCATGATCGCCCGCCTCCCCCAGGCCATCCAACTCTTCAACCGCTACATCGACACCAACCTTTCCTCTGACGAACTCCTCGCCCTCGCCGATTTTGGCATGGGCTTGCAGCAAGATAACTTCCGCATGGTCATGCTCCCCGGTCGATTCAGCGCCCCCGAAGAGTTTGAGGCCAGCTACTGGATCGCTGACCCGATCGCCATGGATCAAGTCATGCACGAGTACTTTGACCTGAGCTCAGTGGCCGTCCTCAGCCAACACCACAGCAGCACCGACCTCCGCATCGCCATCCAAAACGCCTCCGGCGATCCAGAAATGGGCAGCAAAATGCTCGCCTACCTCCAAGACCAAGGCTTCCACAATGCCTATGTCGTCGAAGACTGGCCCGACTTCCAAACCGAAACCCAAATCATCGCCCAGCGCGGCGACCTCCAAGGAGCCTCCACCCTCGGCACCATCATGGGCGTTGGCAAAGTCATCTCAGCCTCCACCGGCGACCTAGAATCAGACCTCACCATCCGAGTCGGCACAGACTGGCAGCAGAAAGCAGGCACCTGAAAGCGTTAGAGGCGAAAGGGGGAAGGGGAAAGGGAAAAGGCGAAAGGAAAAGGTTTTTCTCTGCGTCTCTGCGTCTCTGCGGTTGAAAAAGCCACTTGAACAGGCTAATTTAGCCTCATTTGCTCAGTTTTCTGGGCTGAAAAGTGCCTCAAACCCTATTAACTTCGTACCCCCCCTGAATGGTTACCACCCGATCGCCCCATCTTGTCTAAAATGCAGAAAGGTGACCGCATCACAGCGTCATCCCATTCAGCCATTTTAAGAAAGCCGAGGAACCCTGCGATGACAGAAGACACCCATCCAATTGCATCTTCCAACGCAGATCTACCCCACACCGCAGCGAGTGCAGTCCCAAACCCCAACAATTCCACCCAATTGGATCAGACACCACCCACTCCAACCCATTCTGTTTGGATAAAAATCCGACGAGGCTTCCTCCAACTGCTCCTTGTCCTAGCCTTAGCCTGCCTATGGATTGCCCTCAGCGCCACGCCCGCCCTCGCCGAACCCGACACCGTCAACTACAACAACGCCATCCTGACCAACCAAGACTTCTCCCACCAAAACCTGCGCGGCAAAGCCTTCGTCTCAGCCGAAATGCGCGGCATCAACTTTGAAGGCTCAGACCTCACCAACGCCATCTTCACCAAAGGCATTCTGCTCAACGCCAACCTCAAAGGCGCAAACCTGACGGGCGCACTCGCCGATCGCGTTTTCTGGGTCGGAGCCGATCTGACCAATGCCATCCTCCAGGAAACCACCCTGACCCGCACCAGCTTCAAAGGTGTCACGGTCACCGGAGTCGATTTTACAGACGCATTGCTCGATCGCTACGAAATCGCCACCCTCTGCGAAAGAGCCGACGGCACCAACCCCACCACCGGGGCAGATACCCGCGAAAGCCTAGGCTGCCGCAATTAAAAATCTTAGACCCCTAGAACGGGCTTAGTCCTCGTAGTGACCCAACCAGCGACAAATTGGCTGCCACTGCTGAAAATCCTCTAACAAAGCCGCATACCCCTCGCTATTGGGATGTAGTCCATCTCGATGAAGACGCGATCGCCACCATCCCTCACCCCGAGCCATCCACTGGTCAAACACATCCAGGTAAGGAATCTGCCGCTCCTGACAGGCTAAGCGAGTGGCTTCTTTGTAGAGATACTGATCCGCATGGTTGTAGTACAGACAGTTGGAAAAGGGCATCTGAGCCTCATCCACCGGAGTCATGCCGACAAAAAACACGGGACAAAGCTGATTTGCCTGATCCAATAAATTGGCAATGTCTAGCTGAAAACTTTCAAACGGCGTGAAGTTCTTGCCATCCGCACGCCCCAACCGAGCCGAGTCATTCAACCCTACCGAAAGCAGAATGCCGTCCGGGACGCGATGCCGCAGTTCACCCCGGTTATGAAACTCCGTCTTGAGCCGTTGGGCGACTTGCTGAACGCGATCGCCCCTCACCCCCAGATTATAGAGCGCATGATGGTGACCCTCCGGCGACATCCAGCGCCGCCGCAGTCGCTCCACCCAGCCCCCACCGTCCGAATCGCCAAACCCATAGATCAGACTATCGCCCAGCGCCACAATCCGCAGCGTCGGGAACGAAGTCTGAACGGCGATCGCCGGGTCTTTGGCGGAAAGTGGATCTGCACTGTGGGTCAAAATTTGCATGTCAGATCAAAAGCGTTAGCAGAAGGGTGAATGGCCATTGGACAGACTTTACCATTCCCCCGAAGAACTTTGCAATTCTTAGGACTCGGATGTAAAACTTTAATGAAGCCAGTCCGGGTTTCCCTCAGCATTTCGACTGAACCCCAGCCTCTACCCCATGATTTTCTCCAGGCGTTCCCGGTAGAGTCCCACGATTTTTGCAGTCACGGCTTCAATGTCCAGACTGTCGGTCTGAATCTCGATCGCATCCTCCGCCTTTCGCAGGGGCGCAAAGTCCCGAGTGCTATCCAGGCGATCGCGCTCCAAAATCGACCGTTCCAGTTCTTCCAGACTGACCTCGAGCTGTCCCTGTTCCTTCAAGTCCTGCTGCCGCCGTCGAGCGCGCTCCTCCACCGAAGCCGTCAAAAAGATTTTGAGTTCGGCATCTGGAAAGACATGGGTGCCAATGTCGCGGCCATCCATGACAATGCCGCCCTTGCGACCGTATGCCTGCTGCCGCTTCACCAGTTCCCGCCGCACCGTCGGCTGTGCCGCAATCACCGAAACCTTGTTGGTGACCGTCATGCTGCGAATTTTGGCCGTCACATCCTGGCCGTTAATTTGGACGCTAACGCCTCCGGGATCACCCGCAATGTCAATTTCGCATTGACTGACCAACTCTGCGATCGCCGCTGCATCCGTCGGTTCAATCCCCGATTCCAGCACCAGCCAGGTCACCGCCCGGTACATCGCGCCCGTATCCAGGTAGAGCAGCCCCAATTCCTGAGCCACCCGCCGCACCACCGTGGATTTGCCTGCGCCTGCCGGCCCATCGATCGCCAGAATCGGCTTGCGGTTTTGCAGCAGCGTATTGTCAATCAACCGAGTGGAGCCAATCCGAGCGGCGATCGCCAGCAGTCCCAGTTCTTCCACCTGCTCCAGGGGCAGCAGCGTCTCAGGATTGACCAACTCTATATATTCAGGTTTCATATCAGGAATTTGTGCGAGTTCAGTTTTAACCAGATCGACTAAGGTTTCGCGAAGCACTTTCCCGGCCAGCACGGCTTGCTGTGCTTTTTGCAGGCTACGGTAGAGGACTGCGGCTTGCGATCGCTGTTCCACGGTCAAATATTGATTGCGGGAACTCATCGCCAGTCCGTTAGCTTCGCGCACAATGGGACAGCCTATCATTTCTACGGGAAAATTCAAATCTTTTACCATGCGGCGTAGAATCGCCAACTGCTGAGCATCCTTTTGGCCAAAGTAGGCGCGATCGGGCTGGACAATGTGCAGCAACTTGCTAACCACCGTCGCGACCCCCTTGAAATGGGTAGGACGCGATCGCCCACACAACCCCGCCATCATCGCAGCCGGAGGCATCACCTGGGTCATTTCAGCCCCCAGAGATCCGAGAGAGGCTCCATACAGTTCCTCCGCCATCGGTGCAAAAATCGCATCCACCCCCGCCGCTTCACAAAGCCGTCGATCGGCTTCTAAAGTCCGGGGGTACTGGTGAAAATCCTCTCCGGGTGCAAACTGGAGCGGGTTGACAAAAATACTCACCACCACCCAGTCATTGTCCTGCCTCGCCCGGTGAATCAAACTCAGGTGCCCCGCGTGGAGCGCCCCCATCGTCGGCACCAGACCCACAGACGGCGATCGCTGAACCATCCCGTCCTGGGTCGCTTGCTGTCGTTGAGCCAGGAATTGCTCCCGCTCACAGCGCAACCCCGCGATGGTGGTAAATAAACGCACCCCTACTCTCCCCTTACTCTTGAATGCAATCGTTCATGCAGGTGTCCGTCTAGTAGTTTACAAAATTCCGTCTCGACCCTGCCCGTTTTGCAAAGAGAAATCTCAATAAAGGTGTAAATTTTAGCCCAACCTAGAGATTCGGCTCAATTTGAACTTTGCCTTAATTCAGACTGTGGCTTAACTGGGACAAATTAACGGTCTTCTTTTGACCCGGTTCTAAGCATTCTTCAGCCCCTCAATCCCTAACCCCGGAAATTCAGCGCCATTTTTACAGAATGTACATCGAGTCAACGAGTCGCCCCCTTCCTCCCGGCATCTACAATGACGACCCACTCCGTACTCTCTCTCACCAAAAATCACCCATGTTTCCTCCTACTCGATCGCACAAATACTGAAATCAATGCTCTATCTTTAGGATTCAAGAATGGTTAATTGCTGCAACTCAGCCATGTTTTCCAACATTGAGAAAAACTATTAAAAAAACAACCTAATTACTGAAGCAATTTTTGATACAGAACAAGCCTCTCTAGGCACAATTTATGGTTTTGTTTCTATAAAAGAAACCAACTCTTTCAGTTTCAAAATCCTGAGCTAACATCATCTTGACCCTAAGATAGATGACAGCCGTGATTGAGCGACTCGCAAGGCTTAAGCGCATTCCCACCGTTTCATTTCATCCTCAAAAAAGCCTCCGATTTAGTGTTCGAGTGTTATTGGCGACTGCGGTTTTAATTTTAGCGACCAGCCTTTTCTCCTATCTCACAGCGCCTAGAATTCCAATTTTGGGCTTCCACGGCATTCAAGGTTTGAACAACCCTCAACCGGGCATGACTCAAACCCCGATCGCCCCAAAAATGAGCTATCCCCAAGCAGAAATTGAAAAACTATTAGACTATCTCGTTAGCCATCATTATTGGTTCCTATCCGCTCAAGAACTCTACGACTTTTTTATCGCCGAAACCCAAGAAATCCCCCCCGAACATCTGGGGCAAAAACCAATCCTGCTCAGCTTTGATGACAGCTACAAGTCGGTTTATCAAAACCTCGTCCCCATCTTTGAAAAACTAGAGGCCAAATACGGCCAAAAAGCCAAAGCCGTCCTCTTCGTCAACCCCGGCACCCTCGCCCAGCCCAACAAACCCTCCACCACCTACCTCAGTTGCAACGACCTGCGCGCCGGATTCCAATCTGGCTTCTACGACATCCAGTCCCACGGCCTCAACCACAAAAACCTCACCCAAATCAGCCCCGCCGACCTGACCACCGAACTTGCCGCCGCCCAAACTCAACTCCGCGCCTGTCTAGCTGGCATTGCCCCCCCGGATGCGATCGCCACCCACATCGCCTACCCCTTCGGTGCCTCCAACCCCCAAGTCGAAGCCGCCACCGCCCACTACTACCAATCCGCCTTCCTCTACAACAGCCGCATCCTCCGCTTCTGCCACCTCAAAAACCACTACGCCCTCTCCCGCCTCAGCGTCAACCAGGCCAAGTCTGCCCAACGATTAATTGAAATGGCTGAGCGATCGACGGTGATGCAGCATCAGCATCCCTGTTAAGAGGCTACCGTGTACACACAAGTCTAACTGGCTTCGCTGTTGAGTTTTCGCCCCCCCGCCCCAACTTTGGGGAGCCGAGCCTTCACAGAGTCTTTCATAAGTGTTCAAAGGAGTTTTCA
>JALOOP010000387.1 GCA_025454315.1 Oculatellaceae cyanobacterium Prado106 | reverse complement strand
TGTTGAATTCTGCTAGTCTGACCCTACCCTTTTCTTACAGTCTCTTCCCAGAGGTTTTTCCGTTTCCCTCCTTTTTACAGAGAATTTTTGATCTACTGAGATTGCCAAAATGTGCGACGCCCAAGACCTAAGCAAGGGCACCAGCAAGCGAATTCACAGCAGAACCTACAGAGTAGACAATGCCTACTCGACAAACTCTAAAATCGATAAAGTTAGCCAGCGTTCGGATGAGGTTGGAGGGCTGTTACCCAGCGTAACCTGAACAGACAGTTAAGGACATTTCCATAAAAGAAAATCCCAGATTTGTTGTGGTGTGGCGAAGCCACACCACAACAAATCTGGGATTTTCTTTCTCAGAGATCACCTAACAATCCTGCTACAAAAACCTGTTGTCGCCTAGTATGTAGATTGACCTAAGATGAAAAAAGTTCCCTGAAAAAGCAGGTTTTTGACTTTTTTTGCGGACTTTCTTAAATAATTGTCCCAAAATCTCTAATTTTAATCCATGACAAATCTATGGTTAAGACTTCGACAGGGTTGAATGCAGCCAGTCAATATGCTGAGGCAGTAATTCGTCCAAATTGTAGCGCTCCACAATAGTCTGTCGTGCCTGAGTCCGGAGAGGAGTCATGCGCCCCGGATCGTCGAGGGCTTCGAGAATGCGATCGGCAATCTTCTGCGGTGAGAAGAAATCGACCAGTAAACCATTTACCTCATCTTCGATGACTTCTTGGACCGGAGGCGTATGGGAAGCAACAACTAAACAACCTGTAGACAATGCTTCTAGCATTGACCAGGACAATACAAAGGGATAGGTGAGGTAAACATGCACTGAAGAGGCTTGTAGAACTCGTAAATAATCTGGGTAAGACAGTAATCCCGTGAAGTGAATGCGATCGCAATCGAGCGGCACTGTTTCCAGCATAAATTGTTTGTAGGTTTTGCCATCGGGGCGAGATGCGCCATAGGCAACGCGGTCTTGTCCGACAACCACCGCATGACAGTGGGGGCGCTGTCGCTGCACGATGGCCATTGCCTCGATAAATTGAGGAAAGCCGCGATAAGGTTCCATGCCTCTAGCCACATAAGTAACCAGTTCTTCTACCTGATTCAGATAGAGATTAATCTGGGGTAGAACTAGCTTTGCACCAGGGTTGGGCTGAAAGAACTCTGTGTCAATGCCATCATGCAATACCTTTAACTTGGGATGGAATTCGGACGGAAATTGCTGCTGCTGCCAGTGGGTGGGTGTGAGTCCCTGGTCACAAGCGTAGAGATCGAGCAAAATCGGTGCGTTCTTGATGCGAATGATTGCTTTCTCCTCCATCGTTAAGGGATCATCAGGATCAAAATCACAATCAGAGCCATGCGCCCGATGAAACCACTCGAAGTAACCCAGTACCTTCGCCTCTGGAAAAACATCTTTCATAAACATTGCTGACCCCCAGCCTGAATGCCCATAAATGACATCCGGTGTAAACCCCTCTTCCTTGAGCTTTTCTGCCATGAGGGCAGCAGCGCGGCCATGTAGAACGGCTTCTTCCATCGGTTGAATAGGGGAATAACCGATGGTTTTATCCCTAGGGGTTGGTGTGTAAATGACTTTGCGGACTCCTGAAATTTTTCGATCCTGACAGGTGGTTCCAAAGACAACCTGGTAGTGCGATCGCTTGGCCAATGCCGCTGCTAGATGCCGAAACTGAGCCGGAAAATTGGCGTGCAGCAACAAAATTCGCTGCGTTTTTTGGAGGGTTGACGGGTTTTCCGCTTTTTTGCGTTTCGTTTGAAATCCTTTAGCCTTGACTGAAGTGGTTTTAGGGGTAGATTCAATGTTTGCTATTCGAGGGAGCGACGACTGAACAGGATCAGCAGCCCTATCGGGAAGTTGAGGAGAGGGAGTCGTCAGGGGGAACAGTGCTTGAACCTCAGAGAGAGCTTCTACAGGCTCTTCCGAGGAATCCTGCTTTGAGGTGTTGCTATTGGGATTCTCGCTAATATTCTCGCTAATATATTGACTTCTTTTCTCAATTTCTAGATACTGACGGTTCTGTTCTCGTAGTTTAGCGTCCTCGTCATTGTAGAAAAACGAAAGCAAAGCAAACCGCCGACCACTCGTAACAGGCGTTGCTTCATGCAAGAGCGAACAGGAAAAGATTACGGCCTCTCCAATCTCCGGTCGATAGAGTTGAGTCCCATATTCTGGAAACCACAGACATCCCCCTTCGTACTCGCCCGTATTCAAATTCACCGTCATCGCAAAACGTCGATGAGCCGTGCCTTTGGTGGTATTATCTCGATGTCGATTGAAAAATCCGCGATCTTTGCCGTCATAGCAAGCCACCACATGCCGCTCAAAACGAGTAATACTAAACTGAAATGCTTTCTCTATCTCCGGCTTAATTCGATTCAGCACAATATCGTTGATATCAGATAATAATGCTGGATCGCCATCCTCAAGGTTAAAATCTCGTCGTTTCTTGAAGCCATAATCTGTGACAGAAACCGTTTTACCGTCCCGTTCGCGCATAAATCCAGAATCTTCGCCCCCATCTGCCTCAAACAGTTGGATCAAGTATTGACAGAGTTTTGGATCAAATACCCTGGGAACCAACAAGACAGGAGCTTGCCGTTCGGCCATCCGAGGGGGTGCGATCGCAGGCAAACCCTCCAAAAATTGCATCACCTGGCTGACGTGGGTTTCCGGGTCGGTAACAGGAAAAACCTCTAGAATACGCAGGTTGACATCCAGTACAAAAGTCGTGAGATGGTAAACGAGTTGGTCGCCTTGCGGTTGGATGACACCATACTGACGGCTGACGATCGCCTCAAAATCCCACATCAGCTTAAAGAACGAAGGCTGTTCCACCAGTTCTCCTAAGACGGTATCCTGCGAGTCTACACTCACACCAAAAAAAGGGATCTCAAGTGACGAGAAGCGAGACTGCTGGCCACAAAAGTCCTGCAAAATTATTGCCGAATTACGATAGCTGGCACTGCCAAAGAAACAGAGAACGCTAAAATAGCCGCCCACTGTATCAAAGTGAAAAACAGGGTTGGACGTTGAAGGAAGAGTAAACCAAGGAACCGGATCTCCGACCGTTAAAGCAACCATTACTTCTATAACCTCTGCAATACTTCTATAACCTCTGCAATAACTGGCTCAATTCTCTTGTGACCTGATCACTCTGCAAAGCTGACAGCAAATTCCAGACAATATGAGGTGTCGCCAAAAGGCTACCAAAATGCGCTCGCCACTTACTCCAGGAACGAAGCGATCGCCCTATTGGATAAACATGCCACCAGCGATTGACCGAACACACCATCCCATCCCCCAACGTCGTCACCTCATGCCACCACCCTGCTGGAATAAACAGCATTTCTCCAGGATTAAGAATGACCTCATAACAGTGTTCTAAAGCCTGCTTGAACTTTGGAAAAGCTGCATAATCAGGGCGATCGGGATACACCTGGCTATACACAGCCCGATGCTTCAAGCCATAGCGCAGATGCTTCCAAACCGAAAAGGGATAAAGGTTATACAATTGTGAAGGTGGAAACAGCAGAATTCGCTTAGAGCCATGCATCTGCATCAGAACTCCATCCATCGGGTCATAGTGCAAACAAGAGGTATGCCCACCGGGGCCAACCCAAAGGCTCAACGGAATAACCGGAAACTTTAGCCCAAGCTGCGCCTCTGCCTGAGCCACGATCGGGACAGTTGCTAAAGGCGTATTGACCAGCGCACAACGGGCTAG
This sequence comes from Oculatellaceae cyanobacterium Prado106, assembly GCA_025454315.1. GTDB lineage: Bacteria > Cyanobacteriota > Cyanobacteriia > Elainellales > Elainellaceae > Prado106. The sequence goes on along the minus strand of JALOOP010000387.1, from coordinate 3,293 downwards.
ATAGATATCCTTTGCAGCAGCTTCTCCACTTCGTAAAAGCTCAGCATATTGGCAAAAAGTTAGCGTCCTTACCGCTACGCCACTACCGATGCTTTTCCATTCTCGTTTATCTTGTTCATACCGTTCTCGACCATAGAACCGAACTGGAAATTCCACATCCTTCAAAGTTTGGCTTAGATACTCCAGATTCCAATTCATGTTCCCCAGCAAACCTGCAATGACAACAGGTATTCCCTCCCGCTGATATCCCTCAAAAAATAACTGCTGCACTGGTAGTTCTGGCTCAATTCGAGGCACAGTTAAGTATTGAGTTTCAACAACTGTTTTCGGATGAGATTGAACAGGCTTGAACATATAGGTTGAAAAGAGTTTGCCGCTTGCTCAGCTATTGCTTGCTCAGGCATGAATTGGCTTAGTGGAATATTTCCTTGCATTAATGGGGTGTCGATGCTCTAGCATGTTGAAACTACACACCACTATCGGAGCAGCGATCGTCAAGCAACTATCGTTAGATGGTGATGTTGGTACCTGGGTGAATATCACTACTCTGAAGCAGAAGTAGAGTACCCATTAAAAATGACAGAAAAATGACAAGCCTTGGGTCGCGCTTCAATTTGACTTTAAACTGCTTTTTGGAGAAAGACTTCTTGGCAGAAGTCTTCTTGGGGGAAGTGCGCCCTCCCTCCAAAAAATATTTTGGATTGCTACGGCAAAGTCACGCGATTCCTTTCGATGGGCACGAGGCGGGAGAAACTCAAGGGTTTACTGAACGAAGGGAGCCTGGGGCTTGGTGGTTCGGGGATTGGGGACTGATGAGATAAATTTATCCCTAGATCAAGCAATGCCGGAGCGTGTGGTTGCTAATGGGAGAGCGATTTGAAATGTTGAACCCTCACCCACAAGGCTTGTTACCGTTAGGGAACCCTCATGAGTCTGGATGATGTGTTGGGCGATCGCTAACCCCAGCCCGAACTGTCCTTTTGCTCGATTACGATTTTTGTCTGCCCGATAGAATCGCTCAAAGATATAAGGTAAATCCTGCTCAGGAATCCCCATGCCGTTATCTTCTACTTCAATGATGGCCAGGTCATCTTTCACAAACAGTCTCAGTGTGACCCTGCCCCCCGTCGGTGTATATTGAAAAGCGTTGCCCAGAAGATTAATCACTGCTTGTTTTAGCAAAGCCGGATCTCCATTCACTTTGATGGGGATAGCCGCAAACTGGCTGTTGAACTGAAGCCCTTGAGTCGAAGCTGGCTCAACCCATTCATCCGCTAAGGGTTGTAACATGCCCACCAGGTCTGTAGTCTGGAGCAATTCATGCTTGAGTGACCCTTCTTGACGCGATAGGAACAGCAAATTGCTCACTAATGTACTCATGGTCTTCGTCAGATCCACAATCTTCTCTAAGCGTTTACGCAGCGCCCCCGACTCCTCAGGCGGGTCGATCAACCCGACCTGAGCCGTACTCAGCACAGCAGCCAGGGGAGCGCGCAACTCATGGGAAGCATTGGCCGTAAATCGCTGGAGTTGATCACAAGCACGCTCCAGTTGTTGATTCGTTTGTTGTAGGGTAATTTGCTGGGTTGCCAACTCACGCGCCATCTGACGAAAGAGATGAATAGCCAATAGCCCTGCCCCAGTGCCGATCGCTGCCATGAAGCACAAGATTCCCCAGGTCATCTGCCGATAAAATTCCTGATACTGTTGTCGCTCTTCTAGAAACTGCTCCTCTTCCTGAGCAAACTGGTCAATCTGCCGATGGGTTGCATCCAGCGTCGATTCCCCCTCTTCCAACCAATCATAGAGCAGAGCAGTTGGCACAACCCATTCTTGCCGTCCGCCTACTTCTTGTAAGTCCCGATGAAGGGTCACCTTTTGATGGAGCAACGCCACACTTTGGTCAACCTGTCGCCGAACTTCCGCCAACCGTTGCTCCTGCTGAGGATCGTTTTGTACCAAAGGCTCTAAATCAGCCAGAGCATCAGCAACTGCCACGAGAGAATTTTCATAGGCACTCAAAAATTCCTGACGCCGGGTGAGGCCAAACGCCTGCATATGGTCTTCTGCATTCAGCAGCGCCGTCAGCAGTTGCTTCGTTTCAATTTGGACGCGCTGCCCTTCCTGGACATCCCGATCATTTTTAACCATACTTTCTCGCAGTGCCGCAAATGTTACCAGGGAGATAAACAGGCAGGCCAGCGGAATCGACAGAATGAGCATTCCCCGTTGATGTACAGGGACTTGGGTTGAAAGAAGAGACAAGGGTTTAATAAAACGGCACATGGGAACTCTTCGTGTTATCTCTCGTTATCTCTCGTTATCTCTTCATACGGGACATGGGATGCTTCTTATGGGGCATGGGATGCTTTTTACGGGGCATGGGATGCTTCATCTGACTCCTGTCCTGGCTGATGAATACAGTAACCAATCCCGTAAACCGATTCAATCCAGTCTTCTACCCCCACCTTTTGTAATCGCTGGCGCAATCGCTTGACCAAAGCCGCCACAGCATTGCTCTCTGGCTCTTCGCCCCACTCCCACAGTGAGAGTTCAATTTGCTCACGGGTTAAGATTTGTCGAGGATGCCGCATCAAATATTCCATGAGTTGAAACTCTCGGTTGGAAAGTTGTACCTGATTCTCTTGCCACTCCACGGTCAAGGTCGCCAGATACAGCTTCAGGTCAGCAAGATGAAGGATTTCACCAATCCACAGAGGCGATCGCCGTCCCAATGCCCTTACCCTGGCCAAGAACTCCACGACATCCACAGGCTTAACCAGATAGTCATCGGCTCCCGCATCCAATCCCACCACCTTATCTAGTACCGTGTCCTTGGCGGTCAACATCAGTACTGAAGCCGTTTTCTGCGATCGTCGGTAGGCCGAACAAAGGTCAATCCCGCTAATGTCAGGGAGCATCCAGTCCAAAATCAGTAAGTCATATTCTTTTTCATTAATCAACCATTGAGCCGTTTTCCCGTCATCCACGCCGTCTACAATATGCCCCACTTTGGACAGCGCCTCATGGAGTGGGGTCAACTGTTCGCGATCGTCTTCTACCAGCAGAATTCTCATACTGTTGCCATCTGCGATGATTCTCCAGTTTCCAATCGTACCCTTTTCTGGTTAAACCCTTGTCTGGTTAAAGGAGAAATCCCACAAATTACCCCGTCCTCCTATACCATCGGGAGGTCATTTGTTGGCATCCCATACTAATGTGCTGGCATCCGTCTTGGGGTGCAGTTTGAAGCTGGCTGGCGATCGTCAAGGCCATAATGGAAGCGCATGGCG
>JALOOP010000386.1 GCA_025454315.1 Oculatellaceae cyanobacterium Prado106 | reverse complement strand
GCCGGAAAGTTCCGCCTCGAAGAGGTGACCCTGCCGCTGCTGATCGATTACTTCCGCCAGTATCCCAGCGAGATGGACACCTATCTCCCCCGCAATAATCGCTTTGTGTTCTTCAAGGAAACTACAGGCACTCCCGCGACCGGAAGTCTGGGGGTTCCAGTGACGGCTGAACGCTCGATCGCCACCGACAAAACGCTGATGCCTCCCGGCGCACTGGCGCTGATCGCCACCGCCATCCCGATCGCCAATCCCCAAGGCACCCTCACCCCCCAATGGGTCAACCGCTATGTCCTAGATCAAGACACCGGGGGCGCAATCAAAGGGGCAGGTCGAGTCGATGTGTTTATGGGAACGGGTGAACAGGCTGGCGATCGCGCTGGACTAATGAACACCCCCGGCCAGCTTTATTACCTGCTGTTGAAACCTGCTTTTGATCCCTAAACCTCTAATCCACAGACTCATGCAATGGCGTAATGAATAGAGTTGGGGGCTGGGGGGTTCGATACTCGCGAGGGGAGGTAGGGCAATGGGTGTACACAGTAACTCATCGCTCACGGGCTAGGACTCGGTTCCCCATCCGGCAGAAGGTTGGGTGTAGCATCTTCGATTGGCTCTGCATGAACCGATTCAGCACTGGCAGGCTTCGCATTAGCCGGCTCAGCCGTTTCGGGAGGGGCGATCGCCGCTTCTGGGGACTCTTCCGGACTAGGCGCTGGCTCAACGGATTCTGGAGCAGGCGTTGGCAAGGGAGCCGGAGTGGAGTCAATCATTGGCCCCAGGTTGAAGATCGTCCCGTTGGAGTCCACAAGTGCCTGTCCTGGAGTTGAAGCTGAGGTCGAAGCCGATGCTGGAGAATCTGCCTTAGAACGGGGGGAAGGTTCCGATGCAGTCGAGGATTCACTCGGTAAAGGTTCCAGTAGCGCCAGCACAGACTGAGCCTCGCTGGAGCCAGAACGCTGCTGCAACCAGGCGATCGCCTCCCAGTTACTCTTCTTTGCCGCTTCCACCAAGGTGCCCCAGCGCAACACATCGGCCTGTCCGGGGTACACCTTCAGCGAGGTTTCCACCCGCATCATAATTCGGTCGGCATTGGCACTCAGCACCGTCACCACGTCATAGCCATTGTTCCGCGCCGCCTTCAGTTGTTCCAGCGCCTTGCTCCACTGTCCATCCATCAGCAGCGCCAAAGCTTCTTGGGTTGGACTCGCCCAAGACTCCTGACTCTGAGCCTGCGCCACCTGGGCGTGCAGCTTCACCAAAACGAGCTGCGCCTGAGCTGCGGTAGACCAGGATTGATCGTTTGCGGCGATCGCCTCCAACCGCGCCAATGCATCCGACCACAGCCCGCCTTTAGCCAAAGACAGCGCAATTTCATAGGGACGGCTCCCAATCGCAGGTTTCTCCAGGGTGATGGCCACCAGTTGATCCGGGTCAGCCTTGGATTGGGGCGGTTTCACCTGATAGATCTGAAACTGAGGCTCTAAGCCAATCGTCTGGTCAATCACCAGTTCCGGCTCAGCGTCACCCGTCACCGACTTCCACTGGGGATGCACCATTGCAGGACTGCTCCAGTTCAATGCCGTATGCAGCCGCGCCCGAATCGGGTCATAGTGAACAATCTGTCCATACATCACCTGGCTGCCGCTCCGCCCCCAGGAGCCACTCAGTTCCAGCCAAATCCCCGCCTGGGGCGCTTTCCCTTCAACAAGTTTCATCTGATCGAGATCCAAAGGCCGACTCGACCCCTGAATCGCATCATTATCCAGGGTCAGAAGTGCGATCGCCTTGGCCTCATCCGGCCCCTCCACTGCAATCCGATCCTGCAACTCAAACCGGGCACCCTTGCCACTCTGGTACACCTGCCGATAGACCCGCAGTTCCACCATTTGCGCCTGCGCCTTGGAGGCAAACACGGGCAGAATTACATCCTGTGCGCCGATCGCCTCCTTGGCCACCCCTGGATAGGTGCTGACATAGAAAGGCCGTCCCACCGACAGCCCCTGTTTCGTCGCCGCCGATTCAATGTCTTTCAGGGTTTGCAGCGATCGCCCAAAGGAACTCCCCGCCAAATCCCCCGGATTGACAATCGCCTGTAGCGCCAGCCAACCACTCCCCCCCACAAAGCCAAACAGCCCCACTACAAAGGCCACCAGTCCCAGCCGCATCCCCCAAGACCGCCAAATCTGCTGCCGTTGTTCGGGCGTTAGGGGCACGGGCGATCGCTTCGCCAATCCATCCACCCACACCTTCACCCGCCGCGCTTTTCGCCGCGCAGGCTGAATACTTTTCACCACAGGCCGAGCCGCCGCACCACCCGCCGAATGACTCACCGAACGACCTGCCGGACGACTCGATGCCCCCGCCTCCGACACCACAATTTGCACCGGATGAGCAGGCGGCACCGCATCCGATACCACCACCTGCACCTTGACGGGCGATCGCCCCAACTTCAGCGGCGGAATCGGACGAGAACTCCCATCCCGACTCCCCCCCTCCCGCTTCGCGATCGGCTGTTGATCCTGGTTCATGCCCTCTGCCATCTCCCCAATCCTCCAAAAGCGCCGCCCATCAACAAGAACCTCTAGCAGACGGCTCTCTAAGGGGATAGATTACCCAGTCGGTTGGGGCGATCGGGCAGTGGGGCGTTTGGGAGATGGGGGATGGGGAGATGGGCGAAAGGGGAAAGGGGAAAGGGGAAAGGGGGGACGATGAACCTGTTGGTCTAGGTGCTGATGTCTAGATGTTGATGTCTGGGTGCTGATAGGGAGCGGAATAAAGACAAGATTCGATGGAACTATTTTTTGATTCTGGCTGCGAAAGAATCAAGAATAGGAACCCCGAAAACATCTAAAACAATTCCAAGAACCCCCTTTCGCCTTTCCCCTTTCCCCCTTCCCCTTCCTTCTTCCCTACCCCGCCCCAGACTTCAAATCCTTAGCAAAATGAGTCAGAAAAGGTCGCTCGATGACTTGGTGAAAGACATAGGCACATCCCAGAGAAACCAGGACACCTAGGATGATCCAGGCGAGCGCCACACCGGACGGCGACAGCGGCGACAGCAGCAGTCCCTGGTAGATCAAAATAATGATCGGAGCATGAATGATGTAAAGGCTATAGGAAATAGTTCCTAAATAAACCACCGGGGAAAGCTCCAGAAAACGCAGAATAGGCGCAACCTTGCCCCCATTTAATGAACGATCCGTCGTCAGGTCACGGGTACAGTAAATCAGCAGCGCCATGCACCAAATCGCGATGCCCGTCTGTGCCATCCAGGGTTCTACACCGCTGAATTGGGGTCTAAACCGCAGCCATTCAATGGCAAATCCAATGGGGAACGTGGCGATCGCAATCCATCCCCAGGGCAGTTCCTTCCGCAGCCGGGTAAATCCTGCTCTTGGCGAAAAACTCACCTCAGCCGCCCACATCCCCAGTGCAAAGAACCCCAAAAACCAGGGATTTGCCCAATCCCACCGCGCACCCCAGGCATAGTGCAGCAGCAGCCCGATGCCAAAAGCGACTCCTATCCCCACCCAGGGCTTAAAAGCGCGCCAGAGCGGCAGCAGCAATAGGGCAAAAACAATATAAATTTGGCCTTCCGTGGCAACCGCCCAAGCAGGGCCATTGATCGTATGTTCATGCAGGTTAAAGTTCTGGATGAACAGCAGGTAAATCGCCCAATCACGCCAAGAAAACAGCGTAGGCGTAAACAACCCTTTCAATTCCTCAATTCCCGCCGCATTCCAGTCAATCGGCGTGAAGCGATCCAGCCCTAGCATCAGCAGGGCGATCGCCAAACAAAACACCAGCGAGGCATAGTAAGGCGGCAAAATCCGCCGAATGCGTCGCTTCAAAAATTTGCCCACGCCGCCCGAAAGCTCAGTTTTGCCCGATCGCACAACTGGCAGCATCAGACAGTAACCCGACAGGGTAACAAAAATAACCACTGCAAAAATTCCATACCGCAGCGACTTTTCTAGCCCAGCCCAAAACCAGGACGGAACTAATTCGTCAGATCCCTCACTAATCCAAACATGCACCAGAACCACATAGAGCGCTGCTAATCCTCGGATGCCATCTAAATAAGTCAGTCGCACCCGCCCTTGTAGCTTTGATCCAACGGCGATCGGCTCAGCAGATGCAACAGGTGTAGTTTTATTGTTCACAGTTTTTCAATCATTAATTTTTAGTTCAACCTCAAAACACTTTGCCCAGGCTTAAATATTCAGAATTTGACCCTAAATCTTAGGCCACCCTGAATGTCAAGCCACTCTAGTTTTGCACCCTTTTAATTGGTAGTACTTTAAGCTGAAACAACTATGAAATAAGGTATATGGGTTCAACCACGACCTTAAAACGAAAGGCTTTAGACATCAGGAAATATGAGAAAATCACCCATGGAATTTCTAACTTGGAGATGGTATGAACCATGAGATGACGAAAAGGTAACGAATGGAATTTGCACGGCTGGACTATGCAACATTGCACAGAGAAAAGTATTCCTCAATCCTCTAAAAATATCATCTTAGAAGAAATCAGGATAAATTCTTAGGGACTTTTTCAGGAGATTTTCGGGGAATATCTAGTGCCCCAAAATTCCCTCAAAAACCTAAACTGCGATCGCCCCCCACATCCCATTCACGCTTCATGACCAACTTGTAGATCGCTCCTCAATCACGACGCTTCAATCTCGATAGCAGTCTCGATAGCAGTCTCGATAGCAATATCTCAATAGAAATGTCTTTTTAATCTCCCTAATCACGCTCATTCTTCACCCTCAATCACACATCTATCTAAAGGCAGACTAAAGACGGAGTGATATCAAATCCGTTCTAAAAATTCACTCCTTCAACAGCCCTTTTCATCAAAGTTCCGCATCATAAACCGTTTTTTCTCACTCACAACTTGCCTGGTTATCCCAATCCTGAATCAGAGGCTTGCAAAGGTTTTACGGACTCGGCAAGCAACAGGATTTATGTCTCAAAAAACACAGTGTAGCCATAAGCACTCGTGATAATACTGCTACTATTATTCCTAATCAAAATCGAGCCACCCGCATCGGAACGCCAGATCGCCCACCAGACCGCGATCGCCCTTTCCCCTAAAGCCAACCTCCATCTACCCCGCTTCCCATGAACGTCAAACAATGGCGCGCCCTCCTGCCCCTGCTCGTCGCCCTCCTCATCACCCTCGGTCTTGTCTTCCGGTTTATTAACCTCGATCGCAAAGTCTACCAATACGACGAAACCTTCACCTCCCTCCGAGTCGCAGGCCCCGCCGAAATCAAAATGGTCGAAGACCTCTCCGAAATTCGTGTCCTCGAAATCGGTGAAATCCACCGTCGCTACCAGCAATTCGATCCCACCGTCAGCATGACCGAAATGGTCACAGGACTCGCCACCGAAGAACCCCAGCTCACCCCGCTCTTTTTCATGGCCGCTCGCTTCTGGGCACAAACCTTTGGCAGTTCCGTCGCCTCCCTGCGCGGCTTCGCAGTTCTCCTCAGCCTCCTCTCCCTGCCCTGCGTCTACTGCCTTTGCCTGGAACTCTTCTCCACCCCCAACCCCCAACCCGATCGCCGTTCCCCCGCATCAGCCCCCACCGCTAGCAACCCTTCTCTCCGTCCCCAAGCGTTCACCACACTACAGCTTGCCTCCACCGCCAGCCCAGCCGCACCTGTCGGACAAAACTTGCTGCCATTCGATCTGCAACCTGATCAGAGGCAACCCGATCGCCATCCTAACCGCAGCCCAGCCAACCGCACCGACCTCAACGGTAGTCGTGCCGCCGCCCCTACACGCATGGCTAAACCTTCGACTCCAACCCTGCGATCGCCCCTCCTCCCCTCCAACACCACCCGCACCACCGCCTGGATCGCCGTCATTATTCTTTCAATTTCGCCCTTCTATGTCCTGTTTTCCCAAGAGGCTCGTCACTATAGCCTCTGGACAGTGATGATTTTGGTCTGTACCCTGGCATTGCTGCGAGCCATGGATCACCGCAATAAAGCTGTGCAACGGTGGGCAATTTATGGCGTGACGCTTACCCTTAGCCTCTACACCGGATTGTTGACGGTGTTAGTGGCGATCGGCCATGGGCTTTACGTCTTGGGTTTGGAACAATTTCGCTGGACGAGTCGGCTGCGCGGGTATGCGATCGCCACTCTCCTCAGTCTGGCTGCCCTGTCGCCCTGGATTGCCGTAGTGGTCGATCGCTGGAGTCACGTCACCAAAACCACCGCAGCCCAAGCCACCGGAGGCATCAGCGTTGCCCTCTTCCGCGCCTGGATACGCCAACCCGGTCGGCTATTCTTCGACATCAATCTCTTTGAAAGCGCCCCATCCATTCAGCGCCTCCCCCAATTTTTCTTCACTGGAGCCTGCTTGCTGTTGGTGGGCTATGCGCTCTATTTTCTCTACCGCACCACACCCAAACGCATCTGGCTCCTGGTCTTTACCCTAGTGGGAACAACGGCGATCGCCCTGGCTCTACAAGATATTTGGGTTGGTGTCCGGGCTGGAGAAGGATCAGCAACGACTAAATATTTGACACCTTGTTTTGTGGGAGTGAGCTTGGCGATCGCCCATCTCTTCGCCCAAAAACTCACCCATCCCCCATCCCGCTTCCAACGCAAACTCTGGCTCGAAATTACAGCAGTAATGCTCTCCGCCTGTCTACTCAGCAGCTTCCTCATCTCCCAAGCCCAAATCTGGTGGGTGCAAGGCAAACTCGAAACCATCCAGGACAAAGTCGCCGCCGCCCAAATCATCAACCAGTTCCCCAACCCCCTCCTGATCACCAACGCCAACACCTGGGAACTCCTGTTCTACAGCCACCTCCGCCGCCCCGACATCAAAATCCTCTCCCACCCCAACTGCTATAGCTGCAAACCCGACACCCCCAAACCCCTCACCCCCGACCTCCCCACCCTCGCCACCCAATTCTCCCCCCTCCTCCTCTTCCCCGCCCCCACCGACAGCCTCACCCAATGGGTCACCACCCAACCCAACTACCGCCTCCAACCCCTCCCCCTCCCCTCCAACCGCACCGAAATCACCCTCCAACAAA
>JALOOP010000385.1 GCA_025454315.1 Oculatellaceae cyanobacterium Prado106 | reverse complement strand
GATCGGCTCAGGCAGAGTTTCAACAGGGATTAATTGTTGCGGCAAAGCAAGCGGTGTAACCGAGCCTTCATAACTCAAGGTCGCTAGAAGTTGAGCAGCTTGTGATGGCATTGAATCACCTTGCATCATGCCACCTGTATGATGCATCCCACTCATATTTCCCATGCCTGCCATACCCATCATGCCCATTCCACCCCGGTCGTAGGGCAAATTAAGCAGACGGTAGGTGCCCGATGGCCGATCACCTTTTACCAGTACCTCTGCCCGTTCACCAGGGGAGAGCAGCAATTCCCGAAGTTCAACGGGTTGGGCGATCGCACCACCATCGGTTGCAATCAGGTAGAAAGGATGTTCCTCTAACGCCAGACGGTAGAATTTAGAGGCAGAAGCATTGATAATTCTCAATCTCAGTAATCCCCCAGAAGCAATACGAATTCTAGGGTTTATCTGCCCGTTTGCCGTTACAATTGCGCCTTCTCTCCCTTGCATCAAATCCATGTGCCCTGGTGCCGGAACCCGACCGCTGGCACCAAGAGCAAAGTCTTTGAGAAAGAGAAATTCTTCTTGAGCAGCCTGAACTTCGGGGATTTCGTCTAGTGCCCCTCGCACCACAAAGATGCCCCCCAATCCCGCAAAAATCTGTTCTGCCACCGTCCCATGCAGATGGGGATGATAGTAGAAAGTTCCGGCAGGGTGACTGGCTGGAAGAGTAAATTCGTAGGACGTGGCTTCGCCAGGTGGAATGCTGAGGAAGATGTTGTCTGCATTCCCAGTGGGCGGGATATGTAAGCCGTGGTAGTGCAGATTAGTGGGCTGAGGCAATCGGTTTGTAAATCGAATGCGAACAGTATCTCCCGGTCGCGCTTCCAGTCTAGGTCCAGGAATTTGACCGTTGTAGCTCATTAGCATTCCTGACTGATTGCCCAAATCGATGGTGCTGTAAGAAGCTTCCATCCTGACATCAAGGAGTCCATCCAGGCTGCGAATGGGTGGCGTTGGAGCATTAGTTTTTGTGGAGGCAAAGAGGGTGCCCTCACCTGAAACTGCACGTTTTACCAGGTAATGCGTTAGTAGGGCACCTCCAACAGCCCCAGTACTTAGCATTAGAAACCGCCGACGATTAATGCTCCGCATAGTCTACTCTGCTAGTGACGAATCTATTTTCAGCATCTACCTAAAAGATGAAACGAGAATGAAACTATTCTTCTATTCATAAAAGTTGATGTTTCTAGAATTTCATCCTGATTTCAAAATTGCAGAGCATTCTGAAATAACACGTCTAGACGGCTTCTAATGGGTGCAGTTTCCGAGGCGAATCAATAATGCAACATCATACACACCAACAGCAGGATACTCATTCTCCTCAGAAGGGTCATAGCCACCCCTCAACTCACTTGTCTGCCGAACAATCTGCTGATGGCGGACACAGCAAGCACGCGGGACATAGCCCGGAGATGTTTAAGTGGCGGTTCTTCATTTGCTTATTGCTGACCCTGCCGATTCTTTACTTTGACCCACATTTCCAGGAGTGGTTCAACTACCAGTCTCCCCAATTCCCAGGATCGAACTGGATCAGTCCGGTTTTGTCTACTGTTGTCTACTTCTATGGAGGTTGGGTTTTTCTTCGGGGAGCATGGCGCGAGTTCCACACTCGAATTGGCATGATGACATTGATTGCTCTGGCAATCACCGTTGCTTTTGTCTATAGCCTTGCGATTTCCTTTGGATTAGAAGGAATGCCCTTCTACTGGGAACTGGCAACGCTTGTGGTGATTATGTTGCTGGGACATTGGATCGAGATGGCATCGGTGCAGGGAGCAAGTCGGGCGTTAGAACACCTGGCGCAGCTTGTCCCTGCAACTGCTCATCGCCTTGTCGCTGGGCAAATTGAAGAAGCGTCAGTCAGTCAGTTGCAGGAGGGCGATCGCATTTTGATTCGCCCCGGCGAGCAGGTTCCAGTTGATGGGACCGTCATCGAAGGAGTATCCAACCTCAATGAAGCCTTCTTGACAGGTGAGTCACGTCCGGTTTTAAAGCAAACAGGTGACGAAGTGATTGCAGGAGCCGTCAACAGTGAGGGAGCGCTGACGGTTGAAGTAACCCGAACGGGCGATCGCACTACCCTCAGCCAAATCATGCGACTGGTGGAAGAAGCGCAGACTTCGCGTAGCCGCTACCAGGCATTAGCAGATCAAATTGCCTATTGGTTGACGTTGATTGCGATCGCCGTAGGTTCACTCACATTAGTTATCTGGATAGCCGTGAGCCGTGATTGGAACTTTGCTGTCAATCGCAGCGTAACCGTCCTGGTGATTGCCTGCCCCCACGCTCTGGGACTGGCAATTCCACTGGTGATTGTGAACGCAACTGGACTCTCGGCACGTCATGGCATCCTTGTTCGCAATCGAGAAGCCTTTGAACGCGCCCGTAACATCAAAGCGATAGCGTTCGACAAGACCGGGACATTGACGCAGGGTGAATTTGGGGTTCAACGCATTGTGACAGACGGCATTGAGCCGCAGGAGGCACTGACGATCGCCGCTGCTCTTGAAGCCCTATCAGAACATCCTCTAGCGCAATCCATCGTTAAAGAAGCTCAAAGTCAGCATATTTCTCCTGCTCAAGCCAAAGAGTTTCAGTCGGTTACAGGACAGGGAGTTGAGGGCATTATTCAGAGCAAACGCTATCGGGTTGGGCGACCTGAATGGGCTGAAGGACTGGGATTAAAACGCTCGGCTGTGCTTCAGGCAGGATTACAGACCATTGAGGCACGAGGAGAAAGCGCGATCGCGCTATTTGATGATGCTCAAGTGTTAGCATTCTTTGGTCTGGCAGACCAGGTGCGGGAGTCAGCACGAGAGGCAGTCAAGAAGTTGCACGTCATGGGGCTATTGGTTGTAATGATTACCGGGGACGCGGAAGCCGTTGCTAAAACTGTTGCAGCAGATCTGGGAATTGATCGCTACTATGCGCGAGTCTTGCCACAGGACAAAGCCGCGCTAATCGAACGATTAAAGAAGGAGCAGCCAACGGCTTTTGTAGGCGATGGCATTAACGACGCACCTGCCCTTACTGCTGCCAATTTAGGGTTGGCGATTGGAGCAGGGACGAATGTGGCGATCGAGTCGGCTGACTTGGTGCTGATTAACAGTAGCCCACTGGATGCAACTTATGCTCTCAAGTTGGCGAAGGTGACTTACAACAAGATGATTCAAAATCTTTTTTGGGCGACGGGGTATAACATCATTGCAATTCCTCTAGCAGCAGGGATCGCTTATCCGTTGGGGATTTTGCTCTCTCCAGCAATCGGTGCTGTGCTGATGAGCCTGTCTACGGTGATTGTGTCAGTTAACGCAGTCCTGCTACGGACCGTAAAATTGGACTGAAATAGCCACAATGCCGATTAGCAGTTGCTCAACGATGATGGATTCAATGGCAAACAGTGAAATCCTTGACCTGTGTTGATTTCATCCTGATTTCACAATTCTTTGTCAAGATAGTACAAGTTAAAAAACCTGGATTCCCCTAACAATCTAGGTTTCTTGGCTCGAAGACCCCAGTTGAAACCTACTTGCCAATTTCACGTTTGCCATGCAAATCAAAAAAATTCTGCTACTGCCCACTTTGGGCGGAGTACTTTCGACGTTGACGTTTGGATTAGCAGCTTGCACCGGTGGCAACCCAGCAGCTCAACAATCTCCCAACTCAACAGTCACAGCTCAAAGTCCCGAATCGATGGCTGGAATGGATCACGGTTCAATGAATATGGATCTGGGTCCGAAGGATCAGAACTTTGATCTGCGATTTTTAGATGCAATGATTCTGCACCATCAAGGTGCGGTCGTTATGGCACAGGATGCGTTACAGAAGTCGAATCGACCAGAGATTAAGCAGCTAGCACAGGAAATTATTGCAGCCCAGGAACGGGAAATTCAACAGATGCAGGGTTGGCGAAAAGCCTGGTATCCCCTGGCAAGCAGTCAACCCATGATGTGGCACACACCAATGGGACACATGATGTCGATGTCTGAAGAAATGAAGGCAGCGATGATGATGAATGTTGACCTGGGTGCTGCCGATGATCAGTACGACCTACGGTTTCTCAATGCGATGATTCCTCACCACGAAGGCGCGTTGATGATGGCGCAGGATGCCCTAGCAAAGAGCGATCGCACCGAACTGAAACAACTATCTCAGGCAATTCTTGACAGTCAGCAAGCGGAAATTGACCAAATGAAGCAGTGGCGAAAAGCCTGGTATGGACAATAGCGTTCTTCACTGCACATTAATCTGTTTCCCTGCCTGCACTGTGCTAAATACTCAGATAAAATTTCTTGCCATTGACCTTACACCATCGCTATGTTTTGCAACGGTTGAGTGTAAATTTTCGACACTCATAAACCGATTTCTCGACTGCACAGTGCAGGCAGGTTTTCCAAAGTTTAAAAACATTATCGAATCCTTATTCCTGCTAAATAGACAATTACTTTAAAGCATTAAATATGCAAGATGCTACACAAATTGCTGAGACTTCCCCACAATTATTTGAAACATTATCTGGTCGAGAACGTGAGATTTTAATATTGATCGTTGCAGGTCAGAATAATACAGAAATTGCCAACACTCTTCATATTAGTCGCAACACTGTAAAAGTACATGTACGCTCTATCTTAAACAAACTAGGAGTTGAAGGAAGGTTACAAGCTGCTGTTGCTGCTTTACGGCTGGGATTGCTTTAATATCAAAAGGAACTGTGATCATTTATGGTAGGTGAAGCAAAATGTGGCTAAACATCACCCACACATAAGCCTAGTTATCTTCTACAGCACTATAGCTGAAGTATTAACGAACGCCTTTTGCCACATCCGCCAGCAATTCATCCACTAAATCTGAGAGCATTACAACTCTCATATCAATAAGCTCATAATGCACAAATCACCCCTGCTGCTTACGTACAACGAACCTGGGTAAAATCCTCTACTGATCGTTGGAACTGATTCAGTCTGTAGTAAGTTATACCCTGGTTGTAGTAAGCAGCAACAAAATTAGGATCAATTTGAAGGGTGAAATCAAACTTTTGGATCGCGCCTCGAAGGTCCCCTAGACTGGCAAGTGCTGCTCCCCGGCGTGCATAGGCAGCGATGTGGTTAGGATTAATTTCAATCACCTGCTGGAATCCTACGATCGCCCTTTGAAAATCACCCAGCGCTGCGTGGTCAAACCCCACTCACAATGAGCTTCAACATAACAAAGTCCTACAATACCCGTTGCAACTGCCCAGGAAGTCACCTTTAGCCAGTGGGGATTGACAAACTTACCCATCAGACTACGATTGCCCGTAAACATCACCAGCGGAATTACAGCGAACGAGAGATACAAGCTCAACACCACCTGACTAAACACCAGCACCTGACAGGTACTTTGTTCGCCAAAAAATATGATAGCCGATCGCCATTCTTAAATCTGGGTTAGATAGCTCAGCTATTCTTTCCACTCGTTTTTCCTAAGTAGACACTCTTTAATTCCATTGTTCCTTTCTTTGTCACCCCCCAATAGCGCAGATAGCGATAGGGTCCATAGGTCTTACCTGTCTTAGAATCAGGAATCATCTTCAGCTCAATATGCCCTCGTCCCCCGTGCTTCCCCAGCGGTGTGCCATCCTCACGAGTCTCCTGGTTCTCCTCCTCTGCTTCCTGCCGCCGCGACTCCAATAGCCCCTGAATCATTTCAGCCAGATCCCCTAACTCTTCATCACTCCAATCCTGGAGTTCCTGAATCAACCGCGCTGCTTTGCTCCGCTTTGGCATCTCCCACCCCTGATCCCGCAAAATTTGCTTAGGGAATACTTAGGGATCTTTAGCTTGTTTTTATTCCCTAAGTCCAGATTCACCCGTACTGCTTTTGCTTAGGGAAAACTTAACTCTTCATAAAGACAAAACTATTCCCTAAGTCTCATCGCCACCCCAACTGGCAGCAACCCTGACATCCACAACTACCGGGATCGGATGCAGAAACTTCCGAGCTGCTGCAACCATGCAGCGACGTAAGAGATCACTGATGTGCTTTGCTTCAGCAACAGGACACTCCAGCAGGATTTCGTCATGAACTGTGCAAATCAGCTTTGCCCCTGTCTCTGCCAGTACTTTGTTGAGTTTCACTAACGCTAATTTCGTGATGTCAGCATTCAATCCCTGGACGGGATGATTCAGCATTTCCGCCAATCGGGGTTTATCTGCCCATCTGCGCCGCCGTCCTGCTAAAGTACGGCTCTCCTTTACTCCCCGGATGTAACTGCGCTTAATCGTCTCATGCCACTCCGCGACTCCGGTGTAGGCTTCAAAGAATCGTTTTCGGAATGCTTTTGCCTGCTCCAGAGACAGAGTGACCCCATACTTTGTCTCTGCGTAGCTCTGAAGTTTGGCGGCACCCATGCCGTAAATCAGCCCAAAGTTGACGGCTTTGGCAAGCCGTCGATCTTCCTCACTCACGTCAGCGATCGCTTTCCCCGTCACCAAAGCTGCTGTCAGCCGATGCAGGTCCTCACTTTTACGGTATGCTCGTTGCATCCGGGTATCACCACTCAATCGGGCAACAATTCGCAGCTCAATTTGAGAATAGTCCGCTCGCACGATTTGATAACCTGGTGCAGCGACAAAACAGGTTCGAGCTGCGGCATCGCGAGGAATGGTTTGCAACGGTGGATTGCGACAAGAGAACCGACCCGACCTGGCTCCGATCTGATAGTAGGTCGGGTGAATCCTCCCTGTCACCGGATGGATATGCTTGGGCAAGCTGTCGGCAAAGGTGGCAGTAATTTTGGAGAGGTGGCGGTAGTCCAACAACGCTCGGATCACAGGATACTGTTTCGCTAGGGGAACCAGTTCCTTTTGATTGGTAGAGTTTACTGGAATTCCAGCCGATTGCAGTGCTGCAAGTACCTGCTGGTGAGAATTTGGGTTAATCGTATCCGTCATCTCCGGTAGCAAAGACATTTGAGCATTGCCAGCGATCCGGAGTTGGCTGAGCTGATGAAGTGCCGCATCCCGATCGCTTTCCAGTTTCGCCCCC
>JALOOP010000036.1 GCA_025454315.1 Oculatellaceae cyanobacterium Prado106 | reverse complement strand
CGCTACGAGTTTGCTGCCGCCCTCAGCGCCACCCTGGACGCACTGCAAACCCAACTGGCTCAATCCCTAGAAACAGGCGTAACACCGGACGATCTCCGCGCCATCCAACGGCTGATTGAAGCCTATCAACCCGAAATGGCCGTAGTCCAGGGGCGGGTCGAGAGTCTAGAAGCCCGTTCGGCAGTCCTGGAAGCCCAGCAATTTTCCACCACGATGGTGCTAAACGGCCAATCTACCTTTGCCATTGCCAATTCCTGGGGAGGCGATCGCCCCGGAGATGGTGTCAGCAATGTCGTCTTCACCCATCTCACCCAACTGCAACTAGCAGGGTCATTTCAGGGCAACGATGCCTTCCGCGTCGGCCTGGATGCCAGCAACTTCGCCGGACGCGGCTTCGCCGAACCCGAAGTTCTCAACACCAACATGGCGCTCCTGAATTACCAGGGCAACACCAACAACCAGATCAACCTCAGTTCTCTGGAATATCGATTTGCAGTGGGCGATCGCCTCGTTTTTACCCTCAAACCCGTTGGCTTTGGCCTCAGCACCGTCCTCACGCCCAACACCCTCTACGGCAGTGCCAGTCAGGGAGCGCTCTCACGGTTTGCAGCCGAACCCTCCGTGTTTAAAATTGGCAACCTGGATGCCGGAGTTGGGGTTGATTGGTTGATGAGCGATCGCGCCCGTTTACAAATTGCTTATGGGGCGAGAGATGCGGGCGATCGCCAACAAGGCTTATTCTCCTCTGACCACCGTGCCCTCGGCGTTCAACTCCTGACTCGTCCGTTCAACAACGTCACCACCGGACTGGCCTACATCAACGCCTTCTCCGCCAACGGCTCCCTCGACACCTTCACCGGCAGCAACAACGCCGACACCTCGGGCGGATTCGCAGAGCGATCGACCATTCACGCCCTCAGCGGCACCCTGCAATGGCAAATCACCCCCCAACTCACCCTCGGAGCCTGGGGCGGACTCACCGTCACCGATTCCCTGCCCTCCGATGCCGCCGCCCTCTCCACCACCTACCAATTTTCCCTCGGCCTAGCCGACCCCTTTGGCCGCAAAGGCGATCTACTCGGACTCCTCGTCGGACAACCCCTGCGGTTACGCTACGGCCTCAACATTCCCCGCGAAGACGAAGGCTCAGCGATGCAATACGAAGCGTTCTACCGCTTCTTAATCAACGACCATATCGCCATCACCCCCGGCCTCTTCATCGTCACCGAACCCGGCCACATCTCAGACAACAACACCATCTATGTCGGCGCAATTCGCACCTCCTTCTCCTTCTAAAGCTTCACAATCTTAAAAGAATCAAGGTCAATCCGTCTCAAACATCAAGGAGGCTGCACAAAATACAGCTATCCTCTTCTTCTTTTGAGGTTTTTTTGAAGAGATGTCTGGCAAAGATTCTTCTACACAAACACAACGGACTGAGAACCAAATCACTCAATCCCCCTCAAACCCTCTGCGTCTCTGCGTCTCTGCGGTTTAATTCTTTTACCAGCCTATTTGCCTCTCATTCCTAAGTCCTCGACAGTTCAAAACGGCAGCCATCAAACTCACTTCCCAGATTTGACACAGAAGGAACAAAATTCTGTCATTGTGCGTACAATTCTTGTCGGTACTCTACAATGGGCGTTTGATTTCGCCCCCAAGAGGAATCCCCTCGTCTCCGCCTCTCAACCCTCTACCTCGCCCTCGCCATGATTGAAGTCGAACATCTCCACAAAATCTACGGCTCTACTCCTGCCATCCAGGACATCACCTTTGGCGTAGAAAAGGGCGAAATCCTAGGAT
Organism: Oculatellaceae cyanobacterium Prado106; assembly: GCA_025454315.1. Taxonomy (GTDB): domain Bacteria; phylum Cyanobacteriota; class Cyanobacteriia; order Elainellales; family Elainellaceae; genus Prado106. The sequence continues at coordinate 22,125 of JALOOP010000036.1, read as the reverse complement.
TTTTAGGCCCCAACGGAGCCGGAAAAACAACCACTATGCGAATTTTGACCGGATATCTGCCCGCCACCAGCGGCAGCGTCAAAATCGCTGGATTTGATGTCCATGAACAGTCGATGGAAGTGCGCCGCAGAATTGGCTACCTGCCCGAAGTGCCGCCCCTCTATCCCGAAATGACCGTCGAAGGGTTTCTCCACTTTGTAGCGCGCATCAAGGGAGTGCCTGCGGGCGATCGCCCCACCCGCGTCAAGCTAGCCATGCGCCGCTGCAACCTCCTGGAAAAACAAAAAGTCCTTATCCGCAAACTCTCCAAAGGCTTTCGGCAACGGGTCGGCATTGCCCAGGCGATCGTCCATGATCCCCCGGCCATCATCTTGGATGAACCCACCGTCGGACTCGACCCCCGGCAAATCATCGAAGTCCGCAACCTGATCCGCAGCCTCGCTGGAGAACATACCATCATTTTGTCTACTCATATCCTGCCAGAGGTTAGCATGACCTGTAGCCGGGTCGCCATCATCAACCGGGGACGAGTGGTCGCCACCAACACCCCCGACCAACTGATGGCGCAACTAGCAGGCGGTTCCGGCTATGAACTAGAAGTCGAAGGCGATTTGGCCATGCTCCAACCTCGATTGCAAGGAGTACCGGGAGTGCGGGGAGTGAAAGCGATCGCCGAACCCTACCTCCCCGACAACCTCTGCAAACTCCACATTGACCTAGAACCGGGCAGCGATCCAGGTCGCCAAATCGCCTCCACTGTCGTCGGTCTGGGCATGGGACTCTACGAAATGAAGCGAGTCCGCGTCAGTTTAGAAGATGTCTTCCTAGAACTCACCACCGAAGAAAAAGCCACCGATTTAGCAGCGGCAGCCGACGAAGCCGCTCCAGACTCCAACCCATCCGATTCCCCAGCAACAGATCTCGCGGATACAGATCCGCTTCCCACGCCTGTATCCGCCGCATCCCTGACCAGTCCTGCCACATCGACCGAGGAATAAGCCATGGGCATCATTCTCCGCAACATCATTGCCATCTATCGACGAGAACTCCAGGGCTATTTCTCGGCACCCTTCGCCTATCTCATCGCCGGAATCTTCTGGCTGCTCAGTGGCTTTTTCTTCATCGCCATCCTGCTTGGCCCCGATGGCCTCATCGCCCAAGTCGCCAACGCCGACTCACGCGGCCTGATCGCCCCGGTAGACGTACCCTACCAGTTTCTCAGCGTCTATCTCGGAGTCCTAGGTTCGCTGTCACTCTTTGTCCTTCCCATGCTCTCCATGAGCCTCTACACCGAAGAACGCAAGCGCGGCACCCTGGAACTCCTGGCCACCTCCCCCATCACCAATTGGGCGGTCGCCGTCGGCAAACTCCTGGGCGTGTTGACCTTCTTTGTCACCATGATTCTGCCGCTGTTGGTCTATGAAGCGATCGCCCTCAGCGCCTCCAATCCCCCCATCAATCCCCTGGTCATGATCGTCGGTCACCTGGGCTTGCTCCTGATGGCAGCAGCGATTCTGTCCCTCGGCATGTTCATCTCCTCCCTCACCGACAGCACCATCCTCGCCGCCATCCTCACCTTTGCCCTCATCCTATTTCTCTGGGTCGTCGATATGGTCGCCACAGGCATCGGCGGCACCCTAGGCGCAGCCCTCAGCCACTTCTCCCTCGTCAAAAACTACACCAACCTCGTCCAAGGCATCTTCGACCCCAGCAACGTCATCGTCTTCCTCACCTACATTGTCCTCGGCCTCTTCCTCACCGCCCAATCCATCGAAGCGTTTCGATTCCAACGGTCATAGCACTGGGGGGAAAGGGGAAAGGCGAAAGGGGAAAGGGGAAAGGCGAAAGGGGAAAGGGGAAAGGCGAAAGGCAAAAGTTTATACCCATCCACCCATCTACCCATCTACCCATCTACCCATCTACCCATCTACCCATCTACCCATCCACCCATCTACCCATCCAATCATTCACTCATTCACTCCCTACTCCCTACTCCCTACTCCCCACCTCCCCCACTCCCCCCTTCCAACCATGAAGCTCTCTTTCCAAAGAAAATCCCTTAAATTCCTCTTCTGGTTTGGGCCACTGCTGATCCTGGCTGGGCTGACGGCGGGGGCTGTGTCGGCCAGTTGGGGGGCGGTGCCCCTAGGGTTGATCATTGCGGGGCTCGTGATCATTGGCGTCTGGCTGGTGATGGAAAGCCGATCGCCCAACACCTTCTGGAATCAGCGATCGACCCAAGTCGGCACCAATGCCCTGATCTCTACCTTGGCCGTGCTGCTGATTCTCGGGATGCTCAACTTTCTAGCCGTGCGGTTCTCAACCCGACTGGACTTAACCGAAAATCGCATCTTCACCCTTGCGCCCCAGTCCCAAGAAGTCGTGCGAACCCTGAAGCAGCCCGTGAAAACCTGGGTGTTTGACGTAGGGCAGAATATGGGCGATCGCGAACTCCTGGAAAACTACCGCCGACAAAACAATCTCTTCAGCTACGAATTTGTCGATCCCCAGGCTAAACCCGGCGTCGCACAGCAGTTTGGCGTGCGATCAGTCGGCGAAGTCTACCTCGAAACAGGCAGCGTCAAGCGCCTAGTCCAAACCCTCACCCCCGAGCAACGCCTGTCCGAACGACGCTTAACCAACGGCTTGCTCCAGGTCACCAGCACCAAACAACAAAAGGTTTACTTTGTCCAGGGTCATGGGGAACGCACCCTGGAAGCCGGACAGGAAGGCATGTCCCAGGCGATCGCCCGCCTCAGCGAAGAAAACTTCGTCATCGCTCCCCTCACCCTGGCCGAAAATCCTACAATTCCAGACGATGCAGCAGCCGTAGTCGTGGCAGGGCCGCAGCGTCCTTTGCTCGAAAAAGGTGTGACAGCCTTATCGGACTATCTCAAAGGGCGCAGCGGTCTAGTACTAATGGTTGACCCCCAAACTGACCCCAAGCTCGATAAGCTGTTGCAGGATTGGGGTGTGAAATTGAGCGATCGCCTCATCGTAGACCCCGCTGGACAAGCTTCCGGACTAGGCGCAGGCGTTACCATCGTCAACCAATACGGCGACCATCCCATCAGCAAAGGCTTCAACGGCATCTCCTTCTTCCCTCTGGCAAGACCGATCGCCACCACCACCATCTCAGGCGTCGAAATGGTGCCCTTCCTGTTTTCCAGCGAACGCACCCAAGCCCAACAGGTCGATACCGCCACCGGAAACCTCAAGCCCAACCCGGCTGATCCCAAACCGCCCTATGCCCTAGGCGTTGCCCTCAGTCGCACCATTACTTCTGAGGCCAAAACCGATGTAAAACCCGAGGACACCGCCAACGCAACCGCCCCCACCGCCCAATCTCGCCTCGTCGTCCTAGGCAACTCCAGCTTTGCCACCGACGGCCTCTTTGAACAGCAGCTAAACAGCGATGTCCTCCTCAACGCCATCAGTTGGGTCAGCCAGCGCGACGACGAAGTGCTAGCCATCCGCCCCCGCGAAATGACCAATCGACGCATCGCCCTATCCCTAGAACAGCAGGTCAGCGTCGCCCTACTTTCCATGGTGCTGCTCCCAGTGATCGGCTTTGGCGGCGCAGCGTTAGTTTGGTGGCGGAGACGGTAGAGCGGGGATGGGGAGTAGGGAGTAGGGAGTAGGGAGTAGGGAGTAGGGAGTAGGGAGTGGATGAGTATAAACTTTTCCCTTTCGCCTTTTCCCTTTCGCCTTTCGCCTTTCCCCTTTCCCCTTTCCCCTTTCCCCCCTCTGCGTCTCTGCGTTTAATTTCGGTTCGGCAGTTGGCCTTCTCAAAGGGGATAAGTCTATGAAAATCAAACCCATGACCTTTGCTCTGGTATTTGCGGCAGCGCTTCTAGGAGGCGTTGTGCTATTGGTGCAGCAACAACCCCCCGCAGACCCGCAAGCGGCAACTGAAACGGGACAGCAAAAGCTGTTTGGCTTTGAAGAAAACCAGGTACAGGCGATCGCCCTCAAAACCCCCTTGCGATCGCTCAAATTCGAGAAAGACAAAAACAGCAAATGGCAAATGCTAGAACCGGAAAAAGTCCCGGCCAGCGAAGCCTCCATCATCTTTCTCATCAATCTCTTATCCACCGCCAGAAGTGAGCGGAGTTTTACCGCACCCGTGGGCGATCGCCAAGCCTATGGCCTCCACCAACCCCTCGCCACGATCGACATCACCCTCACCGACCAGAAAAAACACCAGCTCATCCTTGGCACCTACGACTTCAACCGTAGCTTCCTCTACGCCCAGGCCGACCCCTCCCCCGATGCCAACGCCGACCTCAAGGTGCTACTCCTCCCCCCCACCTTTGAACCTGCCGTCAGCCGCCCCTTAGCCGATTGGAAACAACCGCCCTCCTCCCCCAGCCCTTCTCCCAAAAGTGAGTCACCTGCCTCCTCCCCCAGTCCCGAAACCTCTCCTTCTCCCAGTCCCGAAACCTCTCCTTCTCCCAGTCCCGAGGCTGAAGCCTCCCCTGCTCCCAGCCCAGAACCTTCCCCTGCTCCCAGTCCGACCACGTCCCCTTCACCTACACCAGCAGCTTCGCCTCCGCCAGCCTCACCAACACCCCCCTCTCCGAGTCCTACCCCAACCTCCTCACCCTAGAAGCTGTAGGGGAGCCAAGCCTTTGATGCGCTTTTGAGGAGTTTTCACGGAAGTCTTCAAAAACACAATCCCTGAAGATCCATAGAATTCAAAGTCCCCCAAAGTTGGGGGATTTAGGGGGCGGAAACCCTTACTGCAAAGCCGATCGAGACTTTCATGTACCTGCTAACCCAAAGTTGGGGGACGGGAGATAAGAACCCGAAAAAATTAGGGGCGCAGCATCACATGCTGCGCCCCTTGAGGCATTTATAGAAGATTCAGGGTTTTACGGCTGAAAGGGTGCTGCACCGATGCCTAGTGCTTTTTTGCTGCGCTTTAGTTGCTTCCAGAGAGATTTTATTTCTTTGTAGGACTCTTCGGGGGTGAGTTTGCCGTTCGTTTCTAGGCCACAGATGATCGTGACCCGATTAGCAAACTCCTGAAGATTGGCGTTAAACACCAGGTTTTCTGGCTTGACCTCGCCTCGGTAGCGACTGCGCGGATTGAAGAATTCTGATTTGTTAACCATGGTGTTTCCCCCTAATAAACCGGAATCTTAAATTGGGTCGATCTGGTACCTTAAACCCAGGTTAACCAGATCTTAACCTAAGTTCTCAAGGATGTTGAACGAAAACCTACAAATCTTACCTGGAATAAAAAAATATCCTGGCTGACCTGCTGATGTTCATTGTCAACTCCACGAGTTTCAAGGATTTTCCATCGGGAGACGAGGGGGCGATCGCGCAAATTGTCACATCCAGCAGCGCCAAAACCTCCATAAATCCCGAATGTCAGCAACCATTCAAGCTCAGCGACTTCAAGACCAACGAGAAGATTAACGACAACGATAAGGTTTGTTCTCCTACCCTCAATCCTTCTGATGGAGGATTTTCAATTCACCTGATCAGTGCTGTTTCGGGTGAAACTGCCAGTCCTTTTAGTCCTTTTAAGTCGCTATCGATTCAGGTATCGGTTGGTTCACACCCGATGACAAACAGAATCACAAAAATTTTTGAAGAATCTTTGAAGCCTCCCAACCCAGAGGAAACAAAGAAGAGGGGAAGCCAACCGCTAAAATGGTAAAGCCCTCTATCCCCCCAACTCCCATGTCTGCGGCGCAAAAACTCTACGAAGGCAAGGCCAAAATCCTCTACACCACCGAAGACCCCCAGATTTTGCTGACCCATTTTAAAGACGATGCCACCGCCTTCAATGCTCAAAAACGAGGCAGCATCGTCGGCAAGGGCGAAATCAACTGCGCCATCTCCAGCCATCTCTTCCAAATGCTGGAAGCTCAGGGCATTCCTACGCACTATCTCGATCGCCCCTCCCCCAACGAAATGCGGGTCAAGAATGTAAAGATTGTGCCGCTGGAGGTTGTCGTCAGGAACATTGCCGCCGGGAGTCTCTGTCAACAAACAGGTCTACCCTTGGGCAAGGTGCTGCCCCAACCCTTGGTCGAGTTCTACTACAAGAACGATGCCCTGGGAGATCCCCTACTGACGCGCGATCGCCTCCTCCTCATGGAACTGGCAACCCCCGCTCAAGTGGATCAACTGCAAACCATGGCGCAGCAAATTAACCGCATTCTGACGGATTTCTTCGCCCAATGCGGCATCACTCTGGTAGACTTCAAGCTCGAATTTGGACTGGATGCCCAGCAAACCCTGCTGCTGGCCGATGAAATTAGCCCCGACACCTGTCGGCTCTGGAACCAGGCCGACTCAGACCCCGATCGCCGCGTTATGGACAAAGACCGCTTCCGGCGCGATTTGGGCGATGTCGAAGGCGCATATCGCCAGGTGCTAGAAAGAGTATTGGCACAACCCATCCAATCCTAGGTGCATCTCATCCTGTAAAATGACCCCATTTGCGACTTGGGATCGCCTGATCCCTTGCATCTCAGTGCTTATATGTGGCAACTGTTACTTAGACTGGTGTTTACACGGATGCACTTTGATGAAAAGATGAAAGGGTTTAACAAAAATTTCATAAATTTCCCGCATGAAAATCCGTGACATTTTGCTTTCATCGTAGCGATGTTGTTGTGATTGCTCGGGTTTCTCTTCGAGTCACTCTTGATTCGCTCTGGTGATTCACCTAGGTGATTTCATCTGGCTGATTCAATCTGGCGATATCGATTCGGGCTACTGAATCTAACGACCAATTTAGATTCGACTACAAATTTCCTGGCTGCAAGTTTTTAGGTGTGTTGGACGTGCCAATCAATCTCATGAATATGCGTTGTTCTCCCGTTCTTTTGGCTGTGTTAAGCACTGCCGCAGGTTTTAGTTTGGTTCAGCCCGCTCAGGCGAAGGTGGATCATCCCTCGGCTGGCCAAGCGCCTGAGACGGTTCATCAGGTTCTTCCCGTTCAGCTACAGGGTCACCTTCAGGGGGAGACTGCGATCGCCCGTCAAGACTCCCTCCAGTCCACTGATTTTCAGGTTGAAGTACAGCCCGAAAATCATTCCCTGTCGGAAGGCGAAGTCGGCACAACTCCCGAGTTTACGCCCCTAGTTCAGACGCTGGCCAATCCATCCCGCGAAACCCTGGCTCAGTCCCCATCTGCCCCCGCCGCAACGACTACGGGGCAGACAAATCCTGAACCTCAGTCCGATTCAGAACGCGCCCAAGCCGCCCCCCAGTCGCCCCAAATCGAAGGGCAAGACTCTCCCGTTCCCGGTGCTGCCCCTCCGCCCGTCTTCTTCCCCGAGTCTCCCACACCCGCCACAACTCCCACGGCACCGACTCCAGAAGGCGTACAGCAGCCCACTACACCCGCCACACCCAGCCCTTCCCCCGCGCCCACGGCACCTCCGGACGGCACAACTCCGACTACCCCTCCGGCTCCACCCGCTGGCTCCACTCCAGCACCTGGCACCCCGGTTCCGCCCTCGCCTCCGGTTCCAGGAACCCCCGCTCCCGGCACGACTCCTGGCACCACTCCCGGTACAATACCCGGCACCACACCCGGCACTACCCCGCCCCAAACCCAGCAAGCCGAACCGCGTGTTCTAGTCGCTGAAGTGGTTGTTGCAGGGGCAGACGCTGACTTGCAAAATACGGTCTATCAGGCGATTCGTACCATTCCCGGCCAGGTCACGACTCGGACTCAACTGCAAGAAGACATCAATTCCATCTTTGCCACAGGTTTCTTCTCCAATGTCCGGGTCACCCCCGAAGACACGCCGCTGGGAGTCCGCATTACCTTTACCGTGCAGCCCAACCCAGAGCTACAGGCCGTTCGTCTAGAAGGTAGCCGGGTCGAAACCCTGCGCTACCAAAACGAAGAACTTCCCACCCAACAGGCCGTGGATCGGATCTTTGGCGAACAGTATGGCCAAATCATCAACCTCAACGAATTCCAGGCTGGCGTTGAAGAACTCAACCAGGTCTATCAGGACAACGGTTTTGTGTTGGCACAGGTGACCGACTCGCCCCGCGTTTCGCCCGATGGCACTGTCACGCTAGGCGTTGCCGAAGGCGAAATTGCCAGCATTCAACTGCGATTCCTCAACCGCGACGGCGATGCCACCGATGAAGAAGGCAACCCGATCGAGGGCAAAACCCGCGACTTTATTGTGACGCGGGAGTTTGAAACCCAGCCGGGAGATGTGTTTAATCGCGATCGCATCCAGGCCGACCTCCAGCGCGCCTTTGGCCTCGGCATCTTTGATGACCTCAGCCTCTCCCTCAACCCCAGCGCCAATGACCCCCGCCAAGTCGATGTCATCGTCAACGTCACCGAACGGCAAACGGGTTCCATTGGAGCCAGCTTTGGTCTAAGCTCCACCTCCGGACTATTTGGTGGCTTGAGCTATCAGGAATCCAACCTGGGCGGCAACAACCAGAGCCTCGGTGCCCAGGTTCAGGTTGGGGAACGGGATATTCTATTCGATGTCAACTTCACCGATCCCTGGATTGCCGGTGACCCCAATCGCACCTCCTATACCGTCAGCGCCTTCGGACGACAATCCGTATCGCTGATCTTTGACGGAGGTGAAAACGAAGTTCGTCTTCGCTCCACTAATGACGATGACGAAGATGACTTCGATGAAGGTTCGCGTCCCCGAGTCTTCCGCTTAGGCGGGGGCATCACCTTTGGCCGTCCGCTGGACAATGGCTGGCGCGCTTCCCTGGGGGCACAGTACCAACGGGTGACGATCCAGGATGGGGATGGCGATCGCGTCGATCCCGATCGCGAATTCATCGACGAAGATGGCAATGTGATTGAGGGTGTGCGAGGCCGCGACCTCACCTTCAACCCCAACGGCGTTGATAACCTGGCCACCATTCAACTCGCCGTCTCTCAAGACCGACGCAACAATCCGGCACAGACCACCAGTGGCTCCTTGCTGCGGTTTAGCACCGAGCAGTCCATTCCCCTCGACAGTATCTTCTTCAACCGTGTCCGAGCCAGTTACAGCTACTTCATCCCGGTTCGGTTCACCCGCTTCACCTCGGGCTGTCAACAAGAAGATCCAGGCCCAGTCGATTGTCCCCAGACCCTGGCCTTCAACGTCCAGGCCGGAACCATTCTGGGCGACTTTCCCCCCTACGAAGCCTTTGCGCTGGGCGGCGATAACTCCGTTCGTGCCTACGACGGGGGCGAAATTGGCAGTGGCCGCAGCTTTGTCCAGGCAACCGCTGAATACCGCTTCCCGCTGATTTCCATTGTCAGTGGTGTGCTGTTCGTCGATGCCGCCACCGATTTGGGCAGCGCTTCCGATATCCAAGGCGACCCGGCAGGCATTCGGGACAAACCCGGCAGTGGACTTGGTTTTGGGGCTGGCCTCCGGGTCAACTCACCTCTGGGACAAATCCGCGTAGACTACGGTATCCGAGATGAGGGCGGCAGCCGCTTCTCCTTTGGGATTGGTGAACGCTTCTAATGCAGGAGGCTCGGTGAACGGAGAGCTAGAAACGGCGATCGCCCCCTCGATCGCCCCCCCAATCCCACCGCGATCGCCAGACCCCTTGGCGATCGATTCCGCATCCCAAAATTCACAGGGTGTGGGAAATTCAGAGATCCCAAGCAGTTTAGAGGCCACAAGCCTATCCCCAGGATTGGCCTCCAGCTTCTCGATAAGTTTCGCAAACCCCTCCCAAACTCAACAGCAAACCCTAGCCCAAGCTTTCGTTCAATCTGGCGTTGGCCTCCACTCAGGCCAACCCACCCAGGTCAGAGTGTTACCTGCTGAAGTCGGCCAAGGCCGCTACTTTGTCCGCGTTGACTTACCGGAAAAGCCAGCGATCGCAGCCCACATCACCCAGGTCAGCCAAACCACGCTCTCCACCGAACTCTCCCAGCATGGAACCAGTGTCCGCACCGTCGAACATCTGCTGGCCGCGCTCACCGCGATGGGTGTGGACAATGCCCGTATCGAAATCGATGGCTCGGAAGTTCCCCTACTCGATGGATCGGCGCTGGAGTGGGTGAAGGCGATCGCCCAAGCTGGAATCGTCCCACAACCGAGCGATCGCCCCCTTTCCCGCATCACCGAACCCCTTTGGATCACCCACAACGACAGCTTCGTGGCGGCTCTACCCTCGCCCCATATGCAGTTTACCTACGGCATTGACTTTGATTTGCCTGCGATCGGCAACCAGTGGCATAGCTGGTTTCCTCTGCGGGAGGCGTTTGAAGTGGCGATCGCCCCCGCTCGTACCTTTGGTTTGGCACACCAAATTGAACAACTCCAACAAATGGGCTTAATCAAAGGCGGCAGCTTAGAGAACGCGCTGGTCTGTGGCGAAACCGGATGGCTAAACCCACCCCTCAGATTTTCCAATGAACCAGTGCGCCATAAACTCCTAGACTTAATAGGAGATGTCAGTTTGCTGGGGAATATTCCAGTTGCCCATTGGCTGGCTTACAAGGCCAGTCATCAGCTTCACACCCAACTGGCGCAGCGCCTGTATGAAAAGATGCAGGCAGTGTGAAAAAATGAAGGGAGCTAAACCGCAAATCTTCTGAAGTACTAGATGCTGAGTGCCAAGGAGGATTCAACGCTTGTGGCTGTTTTGGGCTAGCTGTTTTGGGCGAATAAGTCTTTGGGCAAATAAGTCTTTGGGCGAATAAGTCCACTGCAAGGCAGAAAGCTACAGCCCTCAGCGTTCAGCATTCACCTCGGCATTCTCCAAGATGCCTCCCGCTTGACCTGTCGTTCCGTCCTAACCTTAGAGAACTCATGGCTATATTGACAGATGCCCCCGAGACTTCAATCCATCACCTCACGGTCGAAGCTGACGCTGAACCGACCCCCCAAACCCTATCGGTTGAAGAGATTCACCGATTGTTGCCCCATCGCTATCCTTTTGCCTTAGTCGATCGCATCACCCATTATGTTCCGGGGAAACTGGCGATCGGCATCAAAAATGTCACCTTCAATGAGCCACATTTTCAAGGACATTTTCCTGGAAAACCGATCATGCCCGGTGTATTGATTATTGAAGCAATGGCACAGGTCGGCGGTGTTGTGGTGACTCAAATGCCCGATCTGCCTGAAGGACTCTTCATGTTTGCCGGGATTGACAAAGTTCGCTTTCGTCGTCCCGTCGTGCCGGGTGATCAATTGATCATGACTGTGGAACTGATTTCCGTGAAAGCTCGTCGTTTTGGCAAGATGCAGGGACGCGCTGAGGTCGATGGTCAACTTGCTGCCGAAGGATTGCTCACTTTTTCACTAGTCGATCTATAATGCGACTCTTAATGTGAACCTGTGAATGCGAACCCGCTGAATGCAAACCTGCTAAATGCAAACCTGCTAAATGCAAACCTGCTGAGTACGAACCTGCTAAATGCAAACCTGCTTCATTCCCTGACCTCCTATCTACCGCCCGACCTTGACTCCCTTGACTACCCTGATTCATCCCACTGCTGTTGTTCATCCCGGTGCTGAACTGCATCCCACGGTGCAGGTCGGAGCATACGCCGTAATTGGCGAAAAGGTAAAGGTCGGTGCGGGCAGTGTCATTGGCCACCATGCCATCCTCGATGGCCGAGTCGAAATTGGAACCGGCAATCGCATCTTCCCCGGAGCCGCCATCGGCCTAGAGCCACAAGACCTGAAGTATGACGGCTCCCTCAACCTGGTCAAAATCGGCGACGGCAATGTGATTCGCGAATATGTCACCATCAATCGCGCCACCTGGTCAGGGGATGCCACCGTCATCGGCAACGGCAATCTGCTCATGGCCTATGTCCATGTCGGTCACAACTGCGTCATTGAAGATCAGGTGATTATCGCCAACGGGGTCGCACTCTCCGGCCATGTCCATGTCGAGTCTCGCGCCCGGATCAGCGGCATTTTAGGAATTCACCAGTTTGTCCACATTGGACGCTTAGCCATGGTGGGCGGCATGAGCCGGATTAACCGGGATGTGCCGCCCTTTATGATCGTCGAAGGCAACCCCGCGCGAGTGCGATCGCTCAACAAAGTCGGCCTCCAGCGCGCCGGAATGGATGCCGAAGATGAAGGTAATACCATGCGATCGCTCAAAAAAGCCTTCCGCATCCTCTACCGCTCTGGCCTCCCCCTCAGCCAAGCCCTAGAGCAACTCGAACTCCTCCCCCAAAACGAATCCCTAGAACATCTTCACCAATTCCTCCAACTCAGCCAACTCCCTGGCCGCAGAGGTTCCATCCCAGGCAAACCCCAAAGCCGCAAGGACGAGGACTAATTTTCATTAAGCGCAGAGACGCAGAGGCGCAGAGAATTTCTTTCCTCCGCGTCTCTGCGTCTCTGCGGTTTAAATTTCCGATCGGGTTACTTGAGGCGAGACAGTAAGGGTGCAGCGCCCAACAGGGTTTGGGTATAGGGATGCTGTGGACGGCTAAAGATTTCCTCCGTGTTGCCCAACTCGACGATCTTGCCTGCATTCATGACCGCAATGCGATCGCACAAAAACCTCGCCACCCAAAGATCATGGGTAATAAACAAGTAGGTTAGATCAAATTCCTGCTTCAGTTCCAGCATCAGTTCCAGCACCTGGGACTGCACGCTAGCATCCAGCATACTGACAGGTTCATCGCAGATCAGTAATTTAGGTTGGGTGATTAGGGCACGGGCGATCGCCACTCGCTGCTGCTGTCCCCCCGACAAATCCTTGGGATATCGGTGATAGAAGCTGTCAGTGGGTGTCAGTCCCACCCGTTCCAACATGGCTTCTACCCGAGATTTTGCCTCGCTGGGAGTGGCCAGGTGATGAATCAACAGACCATCCGCAATGCTATCGCCGACGGTCATCAGCGGATTGAGACAAGCATGGGGATCTTGAAACACCATTTGCATTTGTCGCCGCTGATTCTGCAAACCTTGCCGGGAAAGCGTCGTCAGATCCTGCCCCAAAAACTCAACCCGTCCAGCAGTAGGCCGAATCAACTGAAGAATAGTTCGTGACAGGGTGCTTTTGCCGCAGCCCGATTCCCCGACTAGACCCAAGATTTCCCCTGGATAGAGATCTAAAGAGATGCCATCGACCGCTTTGATGGTGCGATCGCCAGACTGATTCAGAAGCCAAGATAAAATATTCTGCTCTAACGTATAGTGCTGCTGCACCTGATCCAGCCTCAGCAGCGGGGTTTGCTCTGTTTTGAGCGTATCTTTGTGTCCTGTCGAGCCTTGCAGATGCAGCGCGGCCTGTAGCAATGACTGGGTATAGGGATGCTGCGGTTTGGTCAAAACCCCGATCGCCCCCCCTGTTTCTACCATCTTGCCCTGGTACATGACGGCAATGCGATCGCAATATTCCCCCACCATTGCCAAATCATGGGAAATCAGCATCAGCGCCATCTGTCGTTCCTGGCACAGCCGCGTGAGTTCCTGCAAAATCTGTGCTGAAACCGTCACGTCTAAACTGGTCGTTGGTTCATCGGCCACAATTAGCTTGGGTTCCAGCAATAGAGCTAGCGCGATCGCCACCCGTTGCCGCATTCCCCCGCTAAACTCATGGGGATACTGACTCCAGCGGCTTGCCGGGATCTTGACCGCTTCTAAGGTGGCGATCGCCCGTTCCTTGGCCACCGCTCGGGAAAACTCGGGGCGATGGGCGCGCAGAGTTTCAACGCAATGTTCGCCGATCGTCATCAGCGGATCAAGCCGCGTCATCGGATCTTGAAACACCAGCGACACCGCCTCCCCGCGAAATCGGCGCAACTGTTCCGGCGAAAAATCAAACACCGACTCGCCGTTAAACGTCACCCGCCCTTCCACCCGTGAACCTGGCGGCAGCAGCCGCATCGCCGCCCGCCCCAAGGTCGATTTGCCACAGCCCGACTCTCCCACCAGCCCAATCCGTTCTCCCGGTTGCAGGGTGAGCGACACATCATCCACTGCCCAGGATTCCAGGGTACGCGCTTGGGGATAAGCGACTCGCAGGTTTTCAATCTGGAAGAGGGATGACATGGGGAAGCGCTGGGATGAGGGGTTTGAATCAGGCAATTGAGTTAGGTCTTTAAGTCAGAGATTTGAGTCGGAGGTTCGACTTAAAGATTCGACTTAAAGATTCAACTCAAAGATTCGACTCAGGGATTTGAGCCAGATATTTGACCCATGTTACAACGCCACATCCAGCCAGGAGCGAAGATGCGATCGCAATTCCTCAGCAAAATGGGGACGCTTTTCAAAATTCTGGGTGCGGGTAGGTTTGCGATCGGCATCCAAAGTCCAGCCGTAGTCAGTGCTGAGGCGGAGTTTGTCCTGCCAGTCGGAGATGGAGACAATCAGTTGGGGGGCAGGACTATTGTCATAATCGCTGACCTGAAACACGTAATTGAAGCTGTTTTGTTTGCCGGGGGCGATCGTGGAGGGCTGGTCGTACTTGCTCTCTAGGCGCGATCGCACCGCTTGCAAAATCGCAGCATCGGGGATTTCTTCTAAGGTTTTGACCGCCAAGGTCAGAGCAAAATAAAACTCTTCAACAGGCACAAACTCTAACTGCATACACTTGCAAAACGAATGGGGAAAATGAATGACGGGGAAACCGAACTAGGGCAACGCCTTAACGCTATTGAGTGTATCAGAGCAGACGGTGCCATTGGTCAAGCAAGAAAATCCGAAAGAAGAAATGAGAGAAGAAAAAAGACATAGCCATTCCCCTCTTCAGAATACTTGTATTAAAGTATACGAGTACTACTTTTGCAAGCCGTCCTTCGTGACCAGAACCCTGCCCTATGACCTACTGCATTCGGGTCGCCGACATGCCCCACACCGAGCGTCCCCGCGAACGCCTCGTGTCCTACGGAGCCAAAACCCTTGCCACCGCTGAACTGCTCGCCATTCTGCTAGGCACCGGGCAAGGAGCCGGAAAGCTATCTGCGGTCGGCTTAGGGCAATATATCCTGCAAAAACTCAGCGAAAATCAACGCGACCCCCTAGCCGCCCTGCGCGATGTCAGTGTCCAAGAACTCACCCAGATCCCCGGTGTCGGCCCCGCCAAAGCCACCACCATTCTGGCCGCGATCGAACTCGGAAAGCGCGTCCTCTACTCCCGCCCCGACGAAAAAACTATCGTGGACAATCCGGCGATCGCAGCCTCCCTCCTCACCCAAGAACTCATGTGGCAAGTCCAGGAGCGCTTCGCCGTCCTCCTCCTCGATGTCAAACACCGCCTCATCAGCACCCAAATCATCAGCATGGGCACCGCCACCGAAACTATCGCCCACCCCCGCGACATCTTCCGCGAAGCCATTCGCCAAGGAGCCGTCCGCCTCATCGTCGCCCACAACCACCCCTCCGGCCACACCGAACCCAGCACCGACGACATTGCCCTCACCCGCAACCTCCTCTCCGCCGCCCAAATCCTCGCCATCCCCCTCCTCGACCACCTCATCATCGGTCACGGTGACTTCCTCAGCCTCCGCCAGACCACCTCTTTGTGGAAGGAAGTGCCGCAGGGGGATTCGTTTTGAAGAAGGGGAAAGGGAAAAGGGGAAGGGGGAAAGGGGTATCTGCGAGGGATCGAAAAACACTAGGGGGCGCATCGAAGATCTACCTAAAGAGATATCAATGGAATGTCTAGGGAATGCCTAGGAACCCCCTTTCCCCTTTCCCCTTTCCCCTTTTCCCTTTCCCCTTTTCCCTTTCCCCTTTCCCCCAGGTAGTCCCCAAAATCTAGATCTTCGTTATACTAAGTTGAACTGAATTGCAGTGCGGGGATCGATCGCCCGGTCAATGGGGGAAAAGTTGCAGAGTCAGGCATCCTGGACTATACTAGACCCTCGAATCATGCATTCTGTCGATGGCATGGAAACGCTTGTGGAGAGCGTTATTTTCGTCATTTGAAGAGTTATTGAGACTCTTCCTAAGGACCAAACTTAAAACCAAAAGTTTGAATCATGATCCGTTTTCAATCATGATAAGAATGAATTTTTGAGTTGCTGTCGAAGGCATGACCGATTCAACGCATCACAATTCAAGGCATAACTCATGCAGTTACGCAAAGATAGTGACGCTCAAATCAGTGACGTTCAAATAGTGACTCTCAAATACAGTCACGCTCAAACCCATTACGAAAAATTGGTATATAGGAGGCTCCTATTCCAGAAACACTCACCCTAACCGTTAGTTTAAGAGGCACACGCGAAGTTAGGGAAAACTGCCAACTTTTTCGCCTTGCGGGTCTGCTCGATGCCTTTTCTGAGCCCACCTTCCGCAAGGTGCTCGATAAGTTTGTCGATGAAGGTCCTAAAAACTTTGTTTTGGATCTCTCGCAGATTGACTTTGTCGATAGCTCTGGACTCGGTGCCTTGGTTCAGATTGCCAAAAAGCTACAAAACGCAAGTGGCACCTTGCAAATTGTCACTAATCCGCGCGTCACCCAAACGGTCAAACTCGTCCGTTTGGAACAATTTTTGTCGCTACAAACCTCAGTGGATGTGGCGCTCGAAAATCTCAAAAAGACTTAATGAGGCACTAAGGACGTGGAGCCGAGTCATGAGTTGACCCGAGATCTGGAAAACGACCTGGAAAAGGCGGGGGTTCCCCCCAAACTTCCACCCGAAGTTTCTACGGCAGAACTGTTTACGCAGTGTTTGTCGCGCCTTTCCGTTTCTTTCCAATCGTTTCAGCAAGATCCGACTCGGCCACAGGCGGCGCGACTGCAACAAATCTCGCCCGCTGCCATGGCCTATTTGGGCGATGCCGTCTATGAGCTTTATATTCGCACTTATTATTTAACCCCACCTAAGCGTATCCAGGACTATCATGAAGAGGTTGTGGCGCAGGTAAGAGCCGAACGTCAGGCCGACCATTTGCGATCGCTCCACCCCCATCTCACGCCCCCCGAACTCGACATCCTCAAACGAGGCCGCAACGCCGCCCCCAAAGGCCCCAAACGCCTCAACCCCAAGATTTATCAGCAGGCCACCAGCTTAGAAACGTTACTTGGCTATTTATACATTACAGACACGCCTCGACTGGTTCATCTCCTGTCCCAACTAGACTTTGAGACAGAAGTCCCCAGTTCGGATGAAATATTTTGAAGGGCACAGGTTTGAAGGACGAAGGCTGCTGAGCCTTTTACAGAGAAATTTTATTGAGAGCGCGAATTTCAATCATTGCTGATCGAATTTTTATTTCAGAGGATGGCGATCGCCGCTACCATCAGCAAAATTCTACGCATTCGCCTTGAATTTGTAGTTTCATGATCTGACTCCTAAAGCCGAAGAAATGCATCGAGATTCTTAGCACCCCAAAGAAAGGTTAAGAGGTGTGTTCGGAGCCGGGTTTAATGACTCAGAGATGCTTCAATGGATAGGTTGTGCTTTTTCAGAGCCAAGGACTGGTGTTTTGGTGTTCTAGTTTGCGCTAGTTGCCAATCAGTCAGGATGAGTCGCTCTAGAGGTACTGAAGCGAAACGGATTTTATTTTCAGGTTGAACCGAATTATTTTTAGGTTGCTCGATTTTAGGTGGTTTCAGAAGCAGGATTTTTACGAATTGAGCAAACTTTTTCTAAGGTTGGACGCTGGTATTGATCAATTCATTTTGAAATTAGTTCAGCACAAATAAACTCAGTACAAATTTAAGTCCAGTACCAATAAGTCCAGTACTCAAGAATCTTCTTGAAATCGACCTTAAGGATGATTCGATCAGAATAGTTTTATGTCTTAGAACGGTTCGAGAGTGGCGTTCTAGGAAAAATAACCGTTAGATCGGCAGGTCAATCAGCAGACCCAGACTCAACGAATATCCGATCATCGGTTAAACAGCTTCTACATCCAATTCAGATTTTTTTCACGTCAAGGAGACGGAAACGAACATGGCGGGTAAATTTAGACCTTCACAATCTTCGGATCGATCCCGCCGCAAAGCTTCTCCGAAGCGGGACGACGCCACAAATCCCCGATCGAAGGGTCGCTCGGAACAGCAAGAACGCCCCAAGGACAACTTCCGCAAAAACCGCAGCGATCG
The DNA here is from genome assembly GCA_025454315.1 of Oculatellaceae cyanobacterium Prado106. Classification (GTDB taxonomy): domain Bacteria; phylum Cyanobacteriota; class Cyanobacteriia; order Elainellales; family Elainellaceae; genus Prado106. The sequence continues at coordinate 4,122 of JALOOP010000036.1, read as the reverse complement.
CCCCTACGACCGCAACCCCAATCGCCCCGATGATCGAAACAGCAATTGGAATAGCGATCGTCCCAGCGACCGGAACAACGATCGCCCCGACGATCGCAACCGTCGCCCCTACGATCGCAGCCCCAACCGTTCCGACGATCGCCCCAGCGATCGCACCTACCATCGAGACGGGGATCGATTCAACAATCGCTTCCAGGATGCCCCCCGAGGTAGAGATCATCGGGATAGAGACAGCGGCAGAGACAGTGGTAGAGATAGCAGCAGAGACAATGGCAGAGACAATGGCAGAGACAGAGACAGGGACAGAAACAGAGACGGTATGAGAGACAATCCAAGAGATGGTGCCAGGAATCAATCTAGAGACAGCTTTCGGGATCGTCCCAAAGAGAGATTTGGCGATCGCAAAGACAACCCCAAATTCAACCCCCGCCCCAAAGGTCGCTATGAATCCCCCGATTCAGGAGAGGATCGTCCCGCTTCCGGTAAACCTACCCTAAGAAGCGGTGGAAACAGTGCAAAGTTCCGGGGCGATCGCCCTGCCAGAGCGGCTTCTGACTCCTTTGCAAGATATCCTTCCTTCGACCGATCTGCGTCATCAAATCATGACAATCCCGAGGGGCGAGGAGAGCGATCGCGATCGAGAGAACCGCAAGATTTTCAACCGATCCCCGCCAAACGCACGAATCGCAAGCTGTTCAGAGCAAAAACATTCACGCCCGATCGCTTCAACGAAGACCCAAAAGAGGTTACTGTTGATACGGAGAGCGACACTGATCTGATCTACGGTCGTCATAGTGTGATTGCTGCATTAGAGGGTTCGCGCCCGCTCAACCGCGTTTGGATCACCTCTAGACTGCGGTATGACCCGAGATTTCATACCTTGTTGACCCAGGCCAAGGCCAACGGCACTGTAGTCGATGAAGTCGAACCCCGAAGACTGGATCAGATGACTCAGGGCGGTAATCATCAAGGCGTTGTTGCCCAATCAACCCCCTATGATTATCTTGAATTGGGCGATCTGATTCTCCAGGCCAAAGCTCAGACCGATCGTCCGATGATTGTTGTGGCCGATAGCATTACCGATCCCCATAATTTGGGAGCGATTATTCGTACTGCAGAAGCTGTAGGTGCTCAAGGACTGGTAATCCCGCAGCGGCGAGCGGTTGGGGTTACATCAACTGTTGTGAAAGTGGCTGCGGGCGCTCTAGAAAAGTTTCCGGTGGCCAGAGTTGTCAATTTAAATCGAGCCTTAGATGAACTAAAAGAAGCAGGTTTTTGGATTTACGGTATGGCAGCGGATGCGGCGACCCCTGTGGATACCGTTCGGTTTAACGATTCTGTTGTATTGGTGGTTGGTTCGGAGGGAGACGGTTTAAGTCTGCTTACTCAGCGCAGTTGTGATGAGTTGGTGTCGATCCCGTTGCAAGGCAGTACGCCCAGCTTAAATGCGTCGGTGGCTGCTGGGATGGTGCTTTACGAAGTCTCTCGCCAACGTCGATCTCGTGTTTTACATCTTGGAGCTTCTGTTGAAGGTGCTTTGCAAAAGTAGGTTCAACAGAGTATAAAAAGAATGTAAAAATCGTGAATACTTGTAAGGTCGCCGCGATTGCCCCATGCGTTCGCAACGTTCCACGGACAGGTAGGAGCATATGAAAGAAATTTGGTTAAACATTCTTGAATCTCTGGGCATGGCATGGTGGGTTGAAATCATCACCGATGCTCCCGCTTGCATGTACTATTTTGGCCCCTTCCTCAATGCCCAAGAAGCCCAAGCCCACCAGGCAGGCTATCTCGAAGACTTAGAGCAAGAAGGAGCCAAAAATATTCGAGTCGCAGTGAAACGCTGTAAACCCACCCAACTGACCATCTTCGATGACTCCGATCGCCCCATCCCGTTAAAAAAAATTTCACCGGCACTAACCGGCCAAGCGTGAAGTCAAGCGGTATTAGGCGGCGATCGCAAGAAAAATTTGACTAGCCAGCAAAATTCATTAAGGTTCAGGTTGCTCCGACAACATCGTTGTTGAATTTCGTTGAACTTTGCTAAAAACGAATGCTATCTGTCCCTATGAATCCCTGGACAAGGGCAACCATGGGTAGGACTTAGGGAGAATCAGAGTCTTGGCTCTGAATTCCTTCGTCGAGTTTTTCCCTCAACGTCCCAAAGGGTTTCGTAGAGGCCAATAACATTCGTCCAAATTTATTCGTCCACACCTATCAAGCTGCATCTGTTGTGACCTCCTGGCTTCATTGCACGGATTTGGGATCGATAGTGCGATCGCCAATAGATTCCAGCAAATCAATGATCCTCCAGGCAAATTTCCCAGATCCCTGTGGGTGCGTAGCAACGCAATGGTCGCTTGCTTCTCGCAGAGTACGCACCTAACCTAGGAGCGAAGTTAAGTGCGTGGACTCCACGATCCACACCTCGCGCGGTTCCCAGTTATTTTGCTTCATTAAACTTGCCAGCAAGATTCCAGCAATATTTTCCAGCAATATTATTGGTCTGCGGCTTAATTTATCAAGTCGCTTTTAGGTCAACATGCTGAGCAATCCATCGATCAATATCCTGTAAAACCCGATCGGGCACTTCCCAAGGAAACAGGTGCGCCGTATTCTCATAGCAACGTATCTCACTAAACTTCAAGTGCTGAGCCGTTTCCAGACTAGAAGCCGCCGTAATATGCCGATCCTCACTGCCAATTAGCACTAGCGCCGGACACTGAATTTGCGGGATCTCCGGCAAACGGTTGTAGCCCTGTCGAATTGCTCGGGTCAAGGCGCGATCGGCGACTCCAGAAGTTTGTAAATAAGCCGGGACAGCCGCCTGAGCAATGTACTGGTAGGCGGTTTCCGTATGCTGCTGAATGAGATAACGAAAGAGCGATCGCTTCCCAAACCTCTCAATATTCCATCGCCACCCCGGACGCACTTGATTCAACAAAGCTGCGATCCCAGTGTATACATTATCCTGCCAGCTAATCGGTGGATGATTCCCCCGAGGCTGAGCCGCCGTCGCAATCAACACTAACCCCCGAATCCGCTCCGTCAGCTTCAACGCCAACTCCATTGCCATGATCCCGCCCAACGACCAACCCACCACCAAACACTCGGCAATTTGGTGGCGATCGAGCAACGCCTCCAAATCCGTCAAATGATCCAGCATCTCAAACTCCTGCCGGGTCTGACTATTGCCATACCCCCGCAAATCAGGAGCCAGGGTCATAAACGATTGGGAAAGATAATCGGTCAGCACGGCCATGCTGCGGGCTGATCCCGGATGACCATGTAAGCAAAGGATGGGATATCCCTTGCCCCGAATTTGCACGGCGAGTTCAAAGGCTTGCGGCATGAAGAATTCTCGTATTGGTTGAGGGTAAGCCTTCGTTTAAGCTGCTGAGTGGGGTTAATTCAAGACTTACTTCTGGGTCTGCAACCAGGCAGTCAAATCTTCAGCATGGGCAAAGTCTAACAATGCCTCAGCCAACTCATCCAGTTGGGCGATCGAGAGTTGGGTGATTTGCGATCGCACCTCATCCGACAGTATCCCAACCCGTCGAGACAATTGACGCAAAACAACCTCCTGTCGAACCTCTTGCCTGAACTCTTGTTCGACTTCTTGTTCGACCTCTTGCCTGACCTCCCGTTCGACCTCTTGCCTGACCTCTTGCCTGACCTCCCGTTCGACCTCTTGTTTGACCTCCTCTCTAACTTGAATATCTTGCTTGGCTAGCTCGATCGCTTCCCTTTTAATTCCGGCTAGTGCCTCTTGCCGCCAGGTTTCATAGACCGCGTTGAAGTTCATGATTAGCGCTCGCTCGTCTTTTCCTAGATTGTCTCGTATCTCCAGATTGATTCGCAAGATCGACAAATGCTCGATCGCCTGTTGCCGTAATCGATCCCCTTGGGGCAAGGCTAGGAGTTCGGCGATCGCTTCTCGCTGTACCCCATTCCGCCCAACCAGCCGAAACCACAAGGTATCTCGATTGACAGGCAATTGATGTACCGCGATCAGCCAGGTTCTTAATCCGCCTCCCAGTTGGTAAACACCTTCTGCCCAGTGCGGATCGGGGATCGCATGGAAGGCGGTTAAGGTCTTTTCGGAGAGGGTCGGCGAAAGAA
>JALOOP010000035.1 GCA_025454315.1 Oculatellaceae cyanobacterium Prado106 | reverse complement strand
AATCACAGACCGAGAAAATCGCTTGATTACAGAACTCCTTTTGAGGTATTCTATGCTAACAAATCAGGCACTGATGCACTTCAGATTTGAATTGGCCGGTGATGCCCATGTTTTGTTTGAACAAGCGCAAGAAATGGTACGGGCTAATTTGGGCGATCGCAGCAATTTTTTCTAAGCTCAGATCTTGCTGCAAATGCTCGTGGATATAGTCTACAACCAAAGTCAGTTTCGCTGAAGATAAGCCCCCTGATGCATTAGAGAGGTTTGGAACAGTGGTGCAATAATGTCGCAGTAGATGAATGGCCAATGCTGTTTTAAGACTATCTACAAGTAAATTCCCCCCGATTCCTCCCGTTTCCAATTCATTTTTTAAGGCTGAAAAGATCCCTTGAAGCAGTGTATCTTGCTGGGTCATAAACCGAGGAATCAGTTCAATGCGATCGGGATTAACCCAATCTTGGCCGACTTGCTGGAGGAGGATGGGTTCGATCGCCAACACCATAAACTGAACGGAAGTATTCCAGTTACAGCGGTGAGCCACATGGGCAGGGATTATTGCAATATCACCATGATTGCGGGTTTCTCGTTGCAGCTTGCCATCTAACCAGCGATCGCCAGATGAATTGAGCAGTTCATGCCCTGTCGCTGGACAGGAAATCCCACAAGCCATCACATGCATCGTGTGTTGATGTTCCGCAATTTCAAATTTGGGCTGTTGAAATAATTCCAGGTGGATGCTCCTCCATCCAGAACTAGCAAGAACAGCAGGCTGAGGTAGCAGCAAATTGGCTGCATGAGCTTGACGGTAATCTATGACCTGAGCGGATTGTCCTTGTCGTTCCATATTCGCTCCACGCCGATGCAGGAATCATAAGGCAGAAATCGAACTGTGACAGTGGATAGGGTGACTTTTGCTTTGTTTTCAAGGGGTCACTTCATCCAGTTGCTTTTCTGAATCCATACCTTTTGCTCGGGTGGCTTTGACTTCATGGATATGTTCTGAAGCCCAGTTGCATAGGGTTTTCAGGGGTGGGACTAGGGTTTTGCCCAGGGGAGTCAGGGAATACTCCACCATGGGCGGCACGACGGGATAAACTTTGCGCTGGATCAGTCCACTGTTTTCTAAGCTACGCAGGGTTTGAGTTAGCATCTTCTGAGACACGCCGCCGATTTCTCGGTGTAGTTCGCTGTAGCGTTTGGTGCCTTGTGACAAGCCGAGAATAATGAGTGCAGTCCATTTGTCGGCGATCAGATCCAGAATTTGGCGGATATCAGAATTTTGATCCAACACACAGGGACGAGTTTGGGGTTCGGTCATGTTACGCACCTTTGGGTATGTATGGCACTTTGGAGTACATACTTGTGTTCAAGATTGTAGCTTGTTCATAATAGATTCACAATGAATTTAACTGGGAACAGGAGAATGAACATGATGAACCTGGAAGGAAAAGTCGCAATTGTCACGGGTAGTTCACGGGGGATTGGTGCCGCCATCGCGCTGAAACTGGCGTCGTTGGGTGCGGATGTAGCTCTGACCTACGGCAAGTCGAAAGACGCGGCAGAAGCAATCAGCCAGCAAATTGCAGCAATGGGCAGGAAGTCGATGGTTATCTATGCGGATGCTGGCCAGTCGGAAACAATGCAGGCGATGGTGGATGCGGTTGTTGAGAAGTTTGGCAAGCTCGATGTTTTAGTGAACAATGCGGGTGTTTTTGAGGCTTTGGGTGTAATCGGCGAAATGGACGAGGATGAATTTGAGCATCAGCTTAGTGTTAATGTTCGCTCTGTCTTTACGACCACACAAGCTGCCGTGAAGTATTTACAAGCGGGTTCACGGATCATCAACATCAGTAGCTGTCTGGGGCAACGGGCTACTTTTCCTGGAGCAAGTGGCTATAACATGACAAAATTTGGAGTGGTCGGTCTAACGCGCTCCTGGGCACAGGATCTGGCGCTGAAAAATATTACGGTCAATGTTGTGCTGCCGGGACCGATCGCCACTGATATGATGAGTCCGGGCGCGGATCAACTGCCGCCAATGAAGCGGGCGGGTACACCGGAAGAAGTTGCAAATGTGGTTGCGTTTCTGGCTAGTGACGAAGCCAGCTATGTCACGGGCGCGAGCGTTGCAGTGGATGGCGGACTGAATGCGTAATATCACTAAACAAGTGTTAACCCAGTGACTAAACTTTCGATTAGGGAATGGGCGATCGCACCATCCGGATCATAAAGATGGATTAAAGATCGTGATTTCCAGGCCGATCGCTTTCGGTGAAGTCATTAACACTTGTAGAACTTCAGTCAACTCCTCAAAGCTCAGCCCCCCCGGCATTCGATAATCCACCGCAGGCATAATCGTTGGGAAAAGGGATGCAGTGTGGCTTCGTCATCAAGCTAGTTTCAGTAAATTTCAGTAAAATAGCTACTCCGATTGCATTCGCGCAATCCCGATCACTGCTGCAACGACGATCGCCATTCCCACCCCTTGAAGCTGAGTTAAACGTTCACCCAAAAATACATAGGCACCCGCCACACCAAACACGGGCGTTAGGGATAAAAATTGTGCTGCAATACTGGCAGTTACTGTTTTGAGCGCTTGTAAGTAGAGCCAAAAGGCGAGAGCGTATTGCACAATGCCAGACGCGATCGCCAGTCCCCAAACGTTCCAAGGCAGAGTTGCCCATTGTGACTGGTCTGCCTGTCCAAGACTCACCCAGACGAAAATTACCCCAGCCAACCCAATGCTCTGTTGAATTGCCGCCAGAGATACAGCAGGCAGATTCCTTGCGCCTACTTGGGATAGAACCACATACAAAGCCGCACATCCAGTCCCCGCCGCCACGAGCAGATCGCCAATCGCAGACTGATCGCCCGATCGCAAATCGACCCCAACTGTGAGCAATACGCCGACCACTGCGATCGCCGCCAACCCAAACAGCAGAGGCTGAATCTGCTCCTTGAACAACATCCAAGAGAGTCCAAGGATAAACACAGGCTCGACCGAACTGATTAAGGTGCTACTGCTGGCCGTGGTTAAGGTCAATCCCATTAATCCCAACAGATAGGATGCTCCCGGTTCCAGCAGTCCGGGTGCGCCATAACGCCAAAGCAATTTTGACTGCGTTTGTTTGACCTGTTGCAATTGTCCTGAGATGAGTGCGATCGCCCATAGAAAAACAATGCTACTGGCAAGCTGAATCACGAGTACCGTCAAGGGGGGCAGCCTTGAGAGAAGGGCTTTACTCATGATGGTTCCAATTCCCCAGCAGGCGGCTGAGCTAATCATCAGCAAAATGGTTTTGAGAGAATAGAGTTTGGACAAGGAAGACATGAAACTAACCACCTAAGTCTTGATTACTGGTTATAATAGCATTGAATTCTAACCTGCTAATCCAACTTGAGTGGTAAGATGGGGGTATGAACACTCATCATGATTGGACACAATTGAAGTGCCTAGGGGGACGGCTGTGCCTGGATTTCATTAACACAGTCGATCGAGCCGTGGAGCAAACAGGAACCCGAGAGGAATCGAGCTTCTCTTCTGAGTGGCTGACGGATGCGATCGCCCTCATTAACTGGGCACAACAAGTCCAGTTGCTTAGCCCAGCCCAAACTAAAACCCTCAAAAAACAAGCGCAACAACAGCCAGAACTAGCTCAAGATCTGTTTGTGCAGGCGATCGCATTCCGGGAATCGCTCTATCATCTCTTCTCGGCAGTCTCAGTCGGACAAGCGCCACCCTTGGATGCGTTAGCGGTTCTCAATCGCTGGCTGACAGCCGCCTGTTCACAGTCTCAATTGGTCTGGTGTGAGGCGAAGTTTGTCCGTCGCCTGATAGACACGAATCAACTAGAATTTATTTTGTGGCGAGTGGCGCAGTCGGCAGAAGAACTGTTACTTGATCCCATGCTGACTCGGGTGCGAGAATGTGCGGGAACCGACTGTGGCTGGATTTTTTTGGATACCAGTCGCAATCGCAGTCGGCGCTGGTGTGATATGGAGGATTGTGGCAATCGCGCTAAAGCAAAGCGACACTATGAACGGAATAAACAGTAAACACAGTGGTTCAAACTTTAGGGGCGATCGCCATAAATCTGATGAAAGTATCTGACGAAAATAGCAAAGATCAACCCATGTCTATTCAACAGCTTCAGCAGCAACTGGATCAAGCTAGCGATCGCGCCACCCAAGCCTGGTGGGAAGCCTATCTCAAACATGCGTTACTGTTTCGGGGATTGAAACTGCCCCAGGTTCGAGCAGTTCTACATACTTGGATCAAGACGGAGAATTTCCTGGCGCAATCTCCAGCCCAACAACTCACCACTGCGCTGAGTCTGATTCAAGAACCTTGGGGTGAGGACAAACTCGCCGGGATTTTGATTCTTCAAGAAGTCCTGATTAAACAAAAGTTGATTGACTGGCAGACGGATTTACCAAAATTTGCCCAGATGTTTGATGCGGGCTATATCAAGGAGTGGAATACCTGCGATTGGTTTTGTGTCAAGGTTCTTAATCCACTGCTGAAGCAACAGGGCAAACCCTGTGCAACCGCGATTATGCAGTGGTGTCATGCCGAGAATTTATGGCGTAAGCGGGCTGCTGTGGTGAGTTTTGTCAATCTGGCGAAACATGGCGATCGCAACTTTCCTGACTTTACGCAACAGTTGCTCAACACTTGTCACGTCGTGGTTCAATGTCCAGAGCGGTTTGCCCAAACCGGAACAGGCTGGGCTTTACGTGAATTAGGATTGGCAGATCAGCAAGCGGTGGTTGATTTTATTCAAGCCCACAGCATCTATTTCTCTAGTGAAGGATTGCGCTACGCTGTCGAGAAGGTTCCGTCCACGCTGCAAACCCAACTCAAACACTATCGCCGACAGCAGCTCCAATAGCCCCGTGTGTCCCTGAGACAGAATGCCATATCTATCCCCTAAACCTGGATTGATTTTTGTGATGTTGCTTCATTCATCCTACCGATCGCCAACCCCATCTTTCCTTCGATTCAGGTTGTAGTGATCTGGGCGATCGCATTCACCAATTGATCAATCTCAGCTTCCGTGGTCAGGTAATGGACACAGGCACGGATGCAGTCCGGGTCAAGCAGCGTGCGAAGGAAGATGCGCTGTTGTTCCAAAGATTTGACAACCTCGGCATGGGAGTGGTTCGCCAGAGTGAAGGAGACGAGTCCGGCTTCGGGCGGTGCGGTGCGAAGGCAGGTGAGATGGGGCAGTTGGGAGAGCTTTTCCCAGAGTAGGCGGCTGAGGTGGAGGATGCGCTGGTAGCGTTGGTCGGCGGTGCCCCATTGGTTTTGGATGGCGATCGCAGCCTCTAGTCCGGCATAGAGCGCATAGTCAGAGGTGGCAATTTCGTATTTGCGGCCATCGGATTGCCATCCGGTGGGATAACCCGTAGGACTAACGGTAATACTGCGCCAGCCAATAAACGTGGGATTCAGATTAGCGCTGGCTTCCGGGCGGATGTAAAGCCCACCGAGTCCGGCAGGGCCACACCACCATTTATGCCCGGTGAAGGCATAATAGTCCGCCCTTAACTCGGTCAAGTTCAGCGGCAAAACGCCCACCGATTGCGCCGCATCGACCAAGACTTGGACACCGCGATCGTGACAGACCTGCACCATTTCAGCCAGCGGCAGCACCTGTCCGGTATTCCAAAGGATATGACTAAGAACCACCAGGCGCGTTTGGGGACGCAGGGCTTGCTGAATGACGGCTACCGGGTCACCCGCGTTGAGCGTTTCCTGGATGGGACAGCTCGTGACTTCAATGCCAAACCGTCGCTGAAGTTCTAGGGCGGCGGCAATAATGCCCTGATGCTCACAGTCGGTCAGCAGCAGGTGATCTCCCGATCGCCACTCAATGCCCCACAGCGGAATGTTACAGCCCACGGAGACATCTTCTGTGAGGGTGATGGTTTCAACGGGGGCACCGAGTTCTTGGGCGATCGTCGTCCGCATTTTTTGGGCTGCTTGCACAATCCATGAATTCACCTCGCCTGAGAAGGGGCCAATCTCTTGACTATGGATTTGGGCTTGATGGATGGCGGCGATCGCATCGGTAGCCATGGGGCCTTGACCACCGTAGTTGAAGTAGGCTTTTTGGGCTAGGGCGGGGAAGCGCTGGCGGTGGTCGTCGAGGGAGGGGGATGTCATGGAGGGATGGAGGGATGGGGGGATGGGGAGATAGGGAGATAGGGGGTGGGAGATGATCTAGAAAAATGCTCTCCCCATTCCATCATCTCATCCCTCTGAAATCAACAGACAGCGGAAAGAATTCGCTTATTTGTAGCTTTAAAAGATTTTTAGGGGAGGCGCTGTGTCCAGCGCCTCCCCTAAAAAATTATATTGAATTCAATTCGTGATTCTTAGCGGGTCTTAGCGGGTCTTAGCGTCTTCGGGCGGGGCGGCGCGATCGCGAACCACTGCCAAAGCTGCTGGGGCGGCGCTGCTGGAGTTGACGGTTGGAGTCTCTTTGGCGGAGGGTGCTGGTGCCGTATCCGGAGCCTGTGGAGCGGACTTGTCCGGGGGAGTTGCGGCTGCTGGAGGGGGCTGCATTAGTGGGGTTGCGGAGTCTGCCAGTGGAGCGGAACACTTGGCGGTTTTTGACTTCTGCGGGGGGAGCCTGGTAGCGATCGCGATAGCGGGTCACTGCCTGGTCATAGGTTCTGCCATAGCCACCGTAGCCAATCAGGGCACCACCGGGACGATAAACCGGGGGAATGTAGTAGTGGGGCGTGAAGAGTAGACTGCCGATCGCCTGTCCGGCTAGAGCGCCTGCGAAGGGAGTCCAGAAGTTGGACTCTCGGCGAACAATGACGGTTTCGGTCTGTCCGGTCTGGGGATTGGCGACGGTTTCGGTGACATTGTGGACATATTCAATTTTGAAATCTTCCGTCAGGTGGAGCGAAGGCTGGCCGGATTCGACCTTGAGATAGCTGGTTTGACCGCTGGAAAGTTCTTCCTCGGTGAGGCGTGCCATCGGCAGGTTGGTGAACTGCACCATCGAAGACTGTCCAGGAGCCGTATTCAGCAATGCCAAACGGTATTCTCCTGCGCCATCATCATAGGTGGCTTGCTGAACAGGATATTGACCATCGGACAGATTGGCGGACGGATTGGCCGTCTGGGGTGCAGTGGCTTGGGGTTGAGCCGGGTTATCGGCGGAAGCGGTGAGGTTGGGAGAACTGCACGCCGTGGAGACGACGCCTAGCAGCACCACCATTGAAAAAAAAATTGCTCGGCGCATGGTAGCCATAAATTGGCGAAGGGGGAATGGGCAAAGAGGACCTTGTCGAATCATCATGGGAATCTATTCTTAATTATTCAAAAACAACAGCAGCCAGACCAGTGGGAATAACCGATGAGCTAGGACGGAGAACCCGCATCGTTGACAAAATCGTTTATCGAAACGTTAATCACATCTTTGACGGAACCGTTTACAGGGAAAGTTTACAGGGGAATTAGCTCTGGAAAGTTGAGCAGGAGTTGATCGTCGGTGAGTTCGTCGCCGAGTTGTGCCGGAGAAAAGTGAACTTGAATGGCGCGCAGGCGTTCTTGATAATGCAAGTTAATAGTAGCTCTGAGGGCTGCTTTCAAGGCGCTCAAGTCGGCCAAATCTGTTTCTAGCTCGGGGCTTTCTCCTTCTAGGGCGATCGCCACCATCACCACCAAATTTTCGGTCACGGGCAGGGTCAGTGTCTCCTCCTCTGGGGCAGGTTCCTCCAGGATGGAACCGCTGAGATACCGCTGAGCAGAATCAGTGAAGAGTTCACTGACATAGTCTCCCGCCTCGCCTTCTTCCCAAAAGACATCGCCTTCATTGGCCGCCGATCGCCAGTAGATCTCATTCTGCAGCAGGATTTGGCACACTTCTACTAATCCTTCTCCCAGGACTTGCAAATCGCCGTCGCTGTCCATCGCTTGCCGCGCAATTTGGTTGAAACTGCCCAACAGAGGGGCGACCTCTCGCCCCGACAAGTGCAGCATCATCCGGCAGACGACAAACCGAGTTTTGCCACTCATCTTTTGAAAGCGATCGCGCCATGTTGTCATGTCAGTTCCTCAATCACTTCTTGATCAGTTTACTGTATCGGGGAAGGGGGAAAGGGGAAAGGGGAAGAGGGAAGGGGGAAAGGGGAACTGGGACATTGAGAGGATTAAAGTGCGTTTCTCTGGCTCTTACCTGGATCAATTCAATAAATCAGTCCAAGATCTTCCTTTCCCCTTTCCCCTTTTCCCTTTTCCCTTTTCCCTTTTCCCTTTTCCCAAATGCTGTCATGGCATGTAGAATGACTTATTCGCGATCGCCCCTCTATCCCTGCGTCTATGACAGCTCATGAATACTGATCTACTCCTAGCCGAGTTGAATCGTTTCCTGATGAACGACCAATCCTCGATCGAAGAACAGCTTCAAGTTTTGATTCGGTTGATTGTGTTTCTTTGGGCGATTCATGGGGTTAATTGGGGGTTTGCGGGCGGGGGATTTAACTGGGTGTTGGGCAATCATCCTCGGCAGTTGTGGAGTTTGCCGGGGATTGTAAGCTGCCATTTTTTGCATGGGGTGCGGGAGCGAGTGGGAGGACGCAAGAACAATTCCCATATCGTCGGTAACACGATGGCAGTGGCGGTTTTGGGTGGGCTGGTGGTGCTTCAGGGCGTGAATTTGTTTGTGGTGGTGTCGATCGCCTCTGGTCTGATTAGTGGATTGGGAACCTGGCTATTTGGTCGGGAGAATTCTTATCATGTGGGCTACAGCGGGGTGATTTTTGGTTACTTTGGGTTTCTGTTGGTCTATGGCTTTTTGACCGGGAATTTTGTCGCGATGGGATTGGCGATTTTAGCCTGGTTGCGATACGGTTACCTCTTGCCCTCTATTTTGCCGCTGCGGGATGGGCTGAGTTGGGAGGGGCACTTGTTTGGGTTTATTGGCGGGGTAGCGATCGCTTACCTGATTGCCACCTTGAGGCTGATGAACGGCATCAATTAATTGGGTATAAAATCAAACTTCTTCACACGCAGTCATGGTTCTTGTTAATCCTTAGCAAATTGTAAGGGAAGCTAAATCTCGCTCAGGGTAGAATTATTGCCCATTCCCGTTCATCCTTCAAACAGAGTTGCCCATCCTGTCACATTGGGCACAAGTTAAACCGAATGCATTTCTATACCATTGAGATATTCGGTGTGATATTTGATGGGGTATCCGGTGAGATATTCGGTGGGATATCTAATGGGATATTCGGTGGGATATTTGCTACCATGCTCTCCCCATAGCGTTCCAATTTAATTCATGGACTGTTTTTGGGAGGGGCTGCGCTTTATCCGTACTTTCCTTTGAAGAATAGTCCCGATCGCCATAATGCTTTTTCTAAATTGCTCATTCTATTGCTCATTCTAAAGACCATGATGAAACAACTCAAATTTCTCCTAACCCTGTTGTTGAGCGTTGTCCTGACGCTGACGCTGACCACGGCCTGCAACCGGGCGGGTAGCAATGCCCTGGTGATGGCCACCTCAGCAGACTATCCACCCTACGAGTACATTGACACCTCCAGCGGCGAGGAAAAAATCGTTGGCTTTGACGTGGATATTGCCAATTACATTGTGGGGCGACTGGATAGAACGTTACAAATTAATAATATTGATTTCAATGGCTTAATTCCCGCTCTCCAGGCCAATCGCGCTGATTTTGTCATGGCAGGCATGACACCGACCGCAGAACGCAAACAAAGCGTTGACTTCTCCGATGTCTACTACGAAGCCAAGCACACCATTGTCGCCAAAAAAGGAGCCAACCTGGCCACCCCGGCCACCCTCGCAGGGAAGAAAGTCGGCGTTCAGCTAGGTTCTATCCAGGAGGGCATTGCCAAAGACCTGGCCAAAGAAACCCAAGGCATCACCGTCCAACCCCTCAACCGCATCAACGAAATTGTTCAAGAACTCAAATCCGGACGCATTGATGCCGCCATCATCGAGGACACGGTCGCAGCCGGATACATCGCCTCCAACCCTGACCTAGAGTTCAATGTTCTGCCCCAGATCGGAGAAGCAGGATCGGCGATCGCGTTCCCCAAAGGCTCTCCCCTGCCCCCCGAGTTCAACCCCATCCTGCAAGAGATGAAAACCAATGGTGAACTGGAAAAACTGGTGACCAAGTGGTTTGGGGAGGATAGTCCGGCGTTGAAGCAAGCCTCTTGATGTCATCCACTCATCCACTCATCCACTCATCCACTCATTCACCGCCCCATGCCCAACCTCATCCTCTGGCCGATCGCCCAAGCTGCTACGGAGGGATTTAGCTTAGACTTTAGCCGCATTGTTCCGTCTATTCCGTTTATCCTGGGTGGAATTGGTGCGACCTTGCAGTTTACGGCGCTTTCGGCGCTGCTTGGGTTTATTTGGGGAACGATTCTTTCCCTGTTCAAAATTGCAGGGTGGAAGCCGCTGAAGCTGTTTGCAGATTTTTATACTTCTGTCTTTCGGGGAACGCCCTTGTTGTTGCAACTGGCGCTGGTTTACTATGCCAGTCCCCAGCTAACGGGATACACCATTTCGGCTCTAGAAGCCGGGGTGGTTACCTTTGCCTTGAACTCAGCCGCCTATACCTCTGAGACGATTCGGGGCGGCATTTTGGCGGTCGATCGCGGCCAGAGTGAGGCAGCTAAATCTTTGGGCATTCCCTACAAACTGATGATGGGCGATGTAATTTTGCCGCAAGCCTTCAAAAACATTTTGCCTGCCTTAGTCAATGAAAGTATTGCCTTGCTGAAAGACTCTTCTCTGGTGTCTACCGTGGGCGTTTTGGATTTGATGCGACGTGGACAGGTGGTGGCGGCTGAGAAGTTTGTGTATTTTGAGCCGTTGATTTTTATTGGGTTGATTTATTACATCCTGGTGATGGGGTTGTCCTGGATCGGCAAAACGCTAGAAGTGAGGCTCCGCAAAAGTGATTAGAACTGAATTGCTCTGTAAATCCTTTGGTCGTCTGGATGTGCTGAAAGACATTACCACCGAAATTGCTCGGGGGGAAGTGGTGGCGATTATTGGCCCATCGGGTTCTGGCAAATCGACGCTGCTGCGGTGCATGAATCTGCTCGAAGTACCCACTAAGGGAAAAGTCTACATCAACAATGTTGACTTAACCGATCCCAAAACCGACATTATGAAACTGCGGCAAAACGTCGGCATGGTGTTTCAGCATTTTAATTTATTCCCTCACATGAATGTGCTCAAGAACATTTCCTATGCTCCCGTCAAGGTCAAAAAGCTCACCCAATCCAATGCCAAAACCCTGGCTGAAGATTTGCTGACCAAGGTCGGCCTCCTGGAAAAAGCCTACGACTATCCCTCTCGCCTCTCCGGTGGCCAAAAGCAACGAGTGGCGATCGCCCGTGCCCTGGCCATGGAACCCGAAGTCATGCTGTTTGACGAACCGACTTCTGCCCTTGACCCGGAGATGGTCAAAGAGGTGTTAGCGGTCATGCAACAACTCGCCACCACGGGCATCACCATGGCGATCGTTACCCATGAAATGGGCTTTGCCCGTGAAGTGGCCGATCGCATTCTCTTCCTCGATGAAGGTCGCTTGGCCGAAGATGCGCCACCGGATGTCTTTTTCTCGTCTCCTAAGAGCGATCGCGCCTGTCAATTTCTAGAGAAAGTACTGTAACTGTTCACTGTACTAATTTCTTTTGCCGGAGAGGAACACTTCCAGAACTCTCTCTGAAAGACGAATATCGTTTGCCTCCAAGGGCAGGATCAAAGCCAGAATCCCAGCTTCCCTCGCGGCCTTTTCTCTGAATGCTCCCATCGAATCTTTTCATTTACCCCTCAACGAGTTTCAGAGGGGCGAATGACGCTTGCTCACATTTAGCGAAATGCATTCAGCATAATATTTGGGATTCTCAAAGTAATAATTCATAAAAATTTAGGCCAGCTTGTTGACACCATCAACATCTCAGCTTAATCTTAAGTTGACGACGGCAACATTTATCAATCTTGACCAGATCTTTTATCAATCTTGACTAGATCTTATAGAGGAGGCACGATGGCTGCCATGACTCGATCGCAGAAATTTGATGCCCTGGTGATTGGTTCTGGAATCGGCGGGTTAACCGTAGCGGCATTGCTTGCCAAGCTTTACCGCAAGCGCGTTCTAGTTCTGGAACAACACTTCACGGCTGGCGGTTTTACGCACGCTTTTGAACGCAAAGGAAAATTTCATTGGGATGTGGGGCTGCATTATGTGGGGGATATGGGGGAAGGCGACACCGGACGGGCGTTGTTTGATTATCTCAGCGATGGGCAGTTGCAGTGGCAGCCTATGCCCACCCCCTTCGAGAAGTTTGTCTATCCGGACTTTACCTGCATCCCCGAACGGCTGGATCAATCCTGGATCGGTGCCAGAACCCCCATCCAAAACCTCTATCTCACGGGCACAGATGCCTTCTCCCTCGGCATTATGGGCGCAATGATGGGCGGTGTCAAAACCGCAGGAATGATCAAGGGGGCGATCGGCTTCTTTCAGATTATGTCTACGGTGATGCAAGCGTCAAAGCAACAGAAGAAATTATCCCCAGAGTTGCGACCCTATACAGATAAGTTCTGATGATTCCCCTCTAGATTTCGTGCCCCCCAGCCCCCAACTTTGGGGGAGCCGAGCCTTCCAGGAGGGAGCCAGGAGGAACCCAGGAGCCTCAAAGTCCCCCAATATGGGGGACAAAATTGAAGGAGTTGGGGGCGAGAAGCCTCAAGCGGAGCCAGTCGTAAACTTTGAGTGTATAGCCATAAATCTAAGACTCCCCGAGGATCTTCTCGTACACCACCTCATAGGGCTGATACCCGGATCTTTCATAGAACTGCGCGGCAACTTGATTGCGACACAATAATCCCACTCGAACCACAGACAGCCCCAATCCCAGAAAATGCTGCTCTGCCGCTGTCATCAACGCCGCACCCACTCCCTGTTTTCGCATCGTTGAGGTAATATACAAATCCGAGATATAGCCATAGACTCGCGCCGATTCAACCACATGCAAATCTCCGTCATCAAGTTTTTCCACAAAGCAGATCACAAATCCAACAATGCTGTTCTCGGATTCTGCCACGTAGATTGCCCCATTCTGTTCACGAACCCGTTCTTCCAAATAAGCAAAGTGACCCACTGCGACCTCAGTCCCCGGAGGCCGATTGGGATGCAGATCGCGTTCAGTATCCTGGAGCGCTGCCATGAACTGGATACAGAGGGGGCGATCGCTCACTACAGCCCTACGAATCGTAAAACTAGCCTGCATATTCACCCTACAGCTTCTCGAAGTTGAAAAATATTCCCTTCCAGGTCATACCCATTGCGAACCCGAAACCCAGGCCCCGTCCATTCCTGCTCCAATAGCTCCCCGCCCAAATTTCGCATTATTACGCTAGCCTCAGCCAGACTATCTACCGTAAAGAACAGCTTGATCGCCGTTTGATCCCGAGGTTCAGGCGGTGATTGAATCGTAACGGTGGCGGCAATGTGCGGCGGCATGGCATGGATCAGCAGTTGAAAATCGGGGGAGTTCAGCACATGGTACTCAGTATCAATGAGGTAAGCAAACATCTAGAGAACATAACCCAGGAATAATTACGATCGCCATCTCCCCTATCCCCAAGTCCACCCAGCAAATCCGATGATGATTGGTATCCGCGATGTACAGCGTTTGCTCCCACAAACTCACCCCCGCAGGTTCATCCAATGAGGGGCGATCGCATGCTTCCGCTAATTCCTCACTTCCATAGAAGGTTTGACAATTCTGGATAGTCAAATCTAATCGTTTAATTTTGTGATTGTACGTGTCCGCGATCCACAAAAGTCTATTCGGATCATAAGCAACTCCCATGCAATGTTGCAGTCTTGCGGCTGTAGCTTTACCGTCGCGATCGCCAAACCCATACAAATCCCCACTGCCACAAACCGTCGTCACTTCAAACGGTGGATTCAGGTTAACCGCACGAATGCTGCTGCCTTCACTATCAGCAACAAACAACCGCTGACCATCTGTGGCAATGCCGCTGGGTTGGGCAAAGGCGGCTTCAGGGGCGATCGCATCGTAACATCCCTCAGCCCCCGTTCCCGCAAAGGTTTGAATCTGCTGCGTCGTCAAATTCAATCGCCAAATCTGATGATTTCCCGCCATGGCAATGAACAAATTCTGGTCAATCTTCACCAAATCCCAGGGAGAATTCAATGCAGTGGTTAATGCAGAGCCTTGCTGTGGTGATAGCGATCGATTTTGTTGACCCGTCCCGGCGATTGTTTCCACCGTTTGAGTCTTAAAATTAACTCGACGAATCACATGGTTATCGGTGTCGGTAATGTAAAGGTGCGATCGCCTTTCATCCCAGGCCATTCCTTGAGGATTACAAAACTGAGCCTCCTCAAAAGTGCCATCCTGGAGTCCTGCCGTTCCAGTGCCAATTACCTGCTGCAAGTCATGCACCCGTTCTCCGGATAGGGAATGCGATCGCCCAGTCACCACCACCCGATGATGTCCCGAATCAGCAATAAACAATCGATCTTGCGCGGCCAAAACCTTTCCTGGAAACGCGAGGGGAGTGGCGAGCGGCTGAATAATCACTGGGTTGTTTACCAGCGTCCATTCTGAATGATCTTCCTGTGCTGCAATGAGTTGATCAATCCAGCCTTCTAATTGCGATCGATGTCCCTCACCAGAAACTGTTGCCACAATGTATCCCTGTGGATCAATGAGAATCAGGGTGGGGTAGGCGCGTACCGTGTAGTCTTGCCAGATGCGAAACTGTTGGTCGATTAGAACCGGATGGGTGATGGAATGACGTGCGATCGCCTGTTGTACACCTTGCAGATCCTGTTCATGGTCAAATTTGGCAGAATGAACCCCAATGACGGTCAACTGACTGGCATACTTCTGTTCTAGCGCTTTTAAGTCCGGCAGAATATGCAAACAATTGATACAGCCATAAGTCCAAAAATCTAGCAGAACCAATCGTCCCCGAAGCGCCTTGAGCGACAGAGGCAAGCTGTTGAGCCAAACAAAATCCTGGGGGAATTCAGGAGCGCGAATACGAGCCATGGGCAGAAAGAACTAGAGATGATTTCAGCAATGAAAGAGCGTACCAATCATTAAACTCGCCCAACTTTTTGGAAGAAGCGTTGCACGAAACATTGAACCCCTAGCAAAACTGGCGCTGTAATCGTATCTCCAGCTTTGGACGTTGCGGCTTGTTTAAAGACAGCATTCTCTCGGCAATAGACTTCCACCTGCTGGAGTTCGCGGCTGCTCCATGCGCTCAACTTGGTTTAGCTGAGGTCTTGCACTTAGTTTCTAGCTGTTCCCCACCCGAACACTGAGTGAAGGTTCTGCGGGTTGTGCCGTGGGATTAATTTGGGCTAGCGCGGCTTGGACTAATCCCTGGAAGAGGGGGTGGGGTTTGCTGGGGCGGGATTGGAACTCGGGGTGGAATTGGGTGGCGAGGAAGAAGGGGTGATTGGAGAGTTCGATGATTTCGACGAGGCGACCGTCGGGAGAGGTGCCGCTGATCATGTAGCCCAACTCCAGGAAAAGGTTGCGGTAGGCGTTGTTGAACTCCCAGCGATGGCGGTGCCGTTCGTAGACGACTTCTTCGCCGTAGAGCCGTTCTGCCAGGGTGTTGGGGACGACGCGACAGGGGTAGAGTCCCAGACGCATGGTGCCGCCCAAATCGACGACATCTTGCTGTTCGGGCAGGAGGTCGATGACGGGATTGTGGCAGTTGGGGTCGAACTCGGAGCTATTGGCGTCTTCTAGACGGGCGACGTTGCGCGCCCATTCGATGACGGAGCATTGCATTCCTAGACAGAGTCCCAGGAAGGGGATTTGGTGGGTGCGGGCATGGTGGATGGCGGTGATTTTGCCGTCGATGCCTCGGGAGCCAAAGCCGCCGGGGACAATCATGCCGTTGATGCCGCTGAGCATTTCTTCGACGTTGCCGGGGTTGAGGTCTTCGGAGTTGACCCAGCGGATTTTCAGGTCGCTGCTCATTTCCCAGGCGGCATGGCGGAGGGATTCGACGACGGATAGGTAGGCATCGCTGAGGCGGACATATTTACCGACGATCGCCACTTCCAAGGCATGTTCGGGATGGTGCAGGCGAGCGACCAGGGTTTGCCAATGCCGCAGGTCGGGCTGGCGCTGTTCGAGCTGCAGGAGTTGGATGACTTGAGTGGCCAGTCCTTCCCGTTCCATAGTCAGGGGCACTTCGTAGATGCTGCTGGCATCGGGGGCAGGGATGACGCACTCGACGGGGACATCACAGAATTCGGAGAGTTTTTCTTTGAGTCCGGTGTGGATGGGGCGTTCGCTGCGACAGACGAGAATATCGGGCTGGATGCCAATCGATCGCAGTTCTTTGACGGAATGCTGGGTGGGCTTGGTTTTCATTTCTCCAGCGGTGCCAATCCAGGGGACGAGGGTGACATGCACGTATAGTACGTTTTTGCGTCCCGCGTCTTTGCGAAATTGGCGGATGGCTTCCAGGAAGGGCAGGGATTCGATGTCGCCGACGGTGCCGCCGATTTCGGTGATGACGACATCGGGGTTGGTGTCTTTGGCCACCCGCATGATGCGGTCTTTGATTTCGTTGGTGATGTGGGGGATGACCTGGACTGTGCCGCCCATATAGTCGCCCCGACGCTCTTTGTTGAGGACGGCTTGGTAGATGGAACCCGTGGTGACGTTATTGAGCCTTGACATGGAGGTGTCGGTGAAGCGCTCGTAGTGCCCCAGGTCGAGGTCGGTTTCTGCGCCGTCTTGGGTGACGAAGACTTCCCCATGCTGGAAGGGACTCATGGTGCCGGGATCGACGTTGATGTAGGGGTCAAGCTTGAGGATGGACACGGAGTAGTCTCGGGATTTGAGCAAGCGCCCCAGGCTAGAGGCCACGATCCCCTTACCAATGCTGGAAACGACGCCGCCTGTAACGAATACAAATTTAGTCATAGAAAAAGAAGGGAATGGGTGTCCTAGAGTCAGGTTGAGGAATGGGGCTGTTTTTAGATTCGATCTGGATCAGATTCTGAACGGCGATCGCTGGGAATTAGTACTGCTGCAAATTGTAAGCTGGTAGAAGTCGCACTGGAAAACAAAGTCACTGGAAATTAAAGTCACTGAAAATCGTCACTGGAAAACAAAGTCGCTAGAAATCAAACCCGTTATCAGTTTAATTTTCAGTCAAAGCATCCTGCACGAAACCTAAAGTTCTCTTAATCTCAGAGGCGTAATTTTTGACCCATGCCGAGTGAACCCATCCATTTTGCCATAGAAGTAGGGAGTGGGGAGGGGGAAGGAAGGGGAAGGGGGACAGGGGAAAGGGGAAAGGGGAAAGGGGGTCTTTGAGATTTTTGTGGGTTAATCGGAGGCTGAACGAAGAACTGGATCGAAGAACCGGATCGAAGAACTGGCTCGAAGAACTGGATCGAAGAACTAGATCGAAGAAATTGTTGAAGTGGAAGGTTGAAGAAATCTTAGCTTGGGTAAAGCGTAGGTTGGGTGAAGCGTAGGTTGGGTGAAGCAAAGTGCAACCCAACATCCCACTAGATCGCTTGGGCTGGATTCGCTGATTCTGCCATGGAATCGAGATTTATGGCTGTGAGGTTGGGTGGAGCGTAGCGTAACCCAACCTACAACAACCTACAACAACGGTTCTCCTCGTCAAATTCAATGATCACCCTTTTCCCTTTCCCCTTTCCCCTTTCCCCTCATCCCCTCCAACGCTCCACCAACCGCTCCAACAGGGGCTGAACCAGATCTTGGCCTCGGAGTTGCGATCGCCACTCTTCTGGAATGGCCTGGAGGCCGTCGCGGAGTCCGGCGAGGCCGCCTGCGACACAGGCGGTGGTGTCGGTGTCGTTGCCGAGGGCGATCGCTTGTTTGACGACCCCGACATAGGAATCAGACTGCATGACCCAGCGGGCGGAGTGGAGGCAATCGACGACATAGCCGCTGCCCTCGCCACCGGGGGGTTGGTCGGGGCGGATGGTTTCTTCTAGGTCTTGGAGATAGAGGGCGTAGTGGGGGGCGGTGTAGAGTTGGCGGAGGGTGGCGACTGCGGCTTCCCAGGGGTGGGCGATCGCTGCTGCGATTTGTCTAGCCCATAGACAGTAGAGGGCGCAGCAGACCTGGCAGGTTATTTGGCCGTGGGTGGTCTGGGATTGGAGATGGGCATCGGCGACGAGTTCTGCGTCACTGCCTGGGTGCCAGAGGGTGAGGGGGAGCGATCGCATCAAAGACCCGTTGCCTTTGGCCTGTTTGCCTAGTTGCCCTGCTTGTAGTACTGGCATTCCGGACTGGATGGCGTTGAGAGCCTTCGCCGTTTGATTGCCCACGTCAAATACATGGCGATCGACCGCGAAATAGCCCTCAGTATACCAGCGGAGGAATCGCTGCCCCAGATCGTCGGGGTCAAGGCGATCGCAGTCCAATAGAGAAGCCAATAAACAGAGCGCCTGTGCGCCGTCGTCTGACCAGGTGCCGGGGGGAATGTCGGGGTAGGTTCTGCGATATCCGGTGGGGGGGTGGAGGTCGATGTGGGCGATCGGGGGGATGTCTGTGGGGGCGTTGAATTCGTAGGGGACGCCGACGGCATCGCCGATCAGCAGTCCCATGAGTCCACCGGCTAGTTGATCTGCATTCATAATGTTGGTTTTAGAAAATATATCGGTTGGGTGGAGCGCAACCCAGCACCACATTTCACTCGATAGGCATTGACGGCTCCAGGCAATCTCTACAAGACTCTGAACTGACTGCGCCCTCAGCCCGCCCGTAGATGAATGATCCCGATGGCGAATTCTACAATCCCTGTAGCGATTGTTTGATGCACTTGAGGATTGTTTACCCTACAAAAATGTGCCCCTTTCAATTGCCGAAGTAATAAATCTCGATTCAATGTTTGAATCATCACCTTGAGTCACAGAATACCCCTCATCGATGTGTCTTGTCACCCTCGTCGATGCATCCTGCTACCCTCATCGATGAACCTTGCTACCCTCATCGATGCATCCCGTTACCCTCATCGATATATCCTGTCACCCTCATCGATGCATACTGTCACCCTCATCGATATATCCTGTCACCCTCATCGATGCATACTGTCACCCTCAACGATGCATCCTGCTACCCTCATCGATGTATCCCGTTACCCTCATCGATGTATCCCGTTACCCTCATCGATGCATACTGTCACCCTCAACGATGCATACCCTTACCCTCGTTGATGCATACTGCTACCCTCATTGGTGTATCCTTCGACCCTCGACTGTGGCTCGGCTTTGTGCGTCTGAACTGAATTTAGACTTTTAGTGGAGGATTCGATGAATTAGAGTTGAGAACGTAGAATTGCTGAGAATAGTGGGGGAATGGTGAAGTGCAGCACCTTTTGGATATTGCTTGTGGATATTGTTTGCCTTGTAGAACTGTGATTTGTATTGTTGAATTTTCAGGGTTGAAGTAATAGGAGATTTGCGAGTTGCTCCAATTCCTAGCTCATTATCCTGGTATCAGCTTTGCTGTAGCGGTTCAATTGGATTTTTTAATGTTTGATTGGGTGAGGGTGGTTTTATTGGAGCTTTATTGGGTGAGGATTGAAAGGGTGATGGAATCTTCATAGAGCTTTTTGTATTGTGTGAATTGAAGTGGTTTTAGTAAATCTTTTCTTATTGTTGTAGTTTAGATTTCCTTTATAAATTGGGTTTAAGAACTTGCGTATTTGTAATATTGTTATAACAAGATCTACATTCCTGATTTTTCTCATCTAACTTTGCTTCAACCTGGCTCTGATTCTCCTTTTTGAGAGTGATTTTTGAGCCGCGTTCGTCGTTGGAAATTGAGGTTCTACAGTCCTGCTGAGGTGGGGCTGCAATTTGTTGAACGAATTTTTGAACGGATTTTTTTGGAGATATCATGAGCGATTTATTCTCTCGCCTGTCTCGGCGACGGTTTTTGGTTTCTGCGGGAATTTCAGCGGTGGGGGCGATCGCGCTCAAGGGCTGCACCAGTCCATCGGCTAGCACGGATAGCCCAGCGACTGCGGTTTCTCCGATCGCAGCCACTGATGAAGCTGCCCTCTATGAGGCGGCCAAAAAGGAAGGAAGATTGGTGGTTTATTCTGTCTTTTTTACGCAGGATATTCTGAATGAAATTGGGGCGGCTTTTACCGCAAAATATCCTGGAATTACCTTTGAAGGAACCCGCAATACGGCTTCCGATTTGTTCCAGAAGATTACCCAGGAGATTCAGGCGGGTTTGAAGGTGACTGATGTTTTTGGCACGACGGATATTGGTCAGATGCTTGAACTGAGGAAGCAGAATCAACTGCTGCAATTTGAACCTGCTGATAAAAGCGCTGTTGTTGAAGCCTATCGCAATTTAGATCCCGAAAATTATTATCAACCGGGTGCCTATATTCCGTTGATTATTGCCTATAATTCTCAGCGGATTGGGGCGGCGGATCTGCCTAAAAGCTGGAAGGATTTGACGCTGGATAAGTATAAGGATGCGATCGCCACGGGCAGCGGTGCAGCTAGCGGTCAGGTGGGCACTTGGGCTTTGGCGATGCAAAACCTGTACGGCTGGGATGACTATTTTGGCAAGTTCAATGCGCTCAATCCTAAGTTGGGGCGATCGATTAATGATGTCATGCCTGTGTTGGTTTCGGGGGAACGGGCTTTGGGCATTTCCACTCTAGGGCAGGCTCTCCATCGCAAGGCTAAGGGTGACCCGATTGAGGTGGTCTATCCCGAAGAGGGTGCAGTGGTTGTGGTTGGCCCCTACGGTATTTTGAAAAACTCTCCCCATCCCCATGCGGCTCGGCTTTTCCTCAATTTTCTAATGGGTGAAGAGTATTCAAATCTGGTGGCTAAACATTACGAACAGCCACTCCGCAGCAATATCACAATTCCCAATGGCAAAACGATTTCAGAAATGAAAACGATCTCTCTCAAGCCAGACGAGATTCAAAAGGGGTTGCCAGACATTGTATCCAAATGGCGCAATAAGTTTGGAGCTTAGAGTCTGGGTAGATGATGCAAAAGCATCCATTGCGTAAACCGTAGTCGATTTCCCTATTCCCTATTCCCTATTCCCTACTCCCCACTCCCCACTCCCCACTCCCCACTCCCTACTCACACCTATAGGAGGTTGATTTGACAGCGCAAACAGGACAGTCAAGTTCGATCGGCGATCCTGCGGGATGGCTGCGTCAATTGCGGAGGAAGGTTGATCTTTCTCCGGTCTTTTGGATTGGTTTCATTTTAGTTTTGCTAGTGCTGATTGGATTGCCGGGGTTTTGGCTGATCTATCGCAGTTTTACCCAGGTCAATACGGGTGTTTTTACTTTGAGCCATTATGCTGAGGTTTTTAGTAATCCTCGGTTTCGGACAGCGTTGATGAACTCGTTAATTTTAGCGACGGGTTCTGGGTTGCTGAGTGTGTTCGTGGGTGTGCCGCTGGCGTGGATTATTACGCGCACGAATATGCCGTTGCGGGGGTTGATGCGGGCGCTTTTGCTGGTGGCATTTTCGATTCCAACCTTTTTGGGGGGCATTGCTTGGATTTTGTTAGCGGCTCCGAATGCGGGCTGGTTGAACCGGATTTATATGGGTTTAACGGGTGCTGAATCGGGGGTGTTGAATATCCATTCGATGCTTGGAGCGATTTTTGTGGTGGGGCTTTATAGCTTTCAGTATGTGTTTTTGATGGTGAGTTCGGCGCTGGAGTTTATTTCTTCTGAGTTGGAGGATGCGGCTCAGGTTTTGGGGGCGGGAACGTTTAGGACGATGTTCAAAATTACGCTGCCGCTGGTGATGCCGTCGATTGTTTCGGGGTTTATTTTGTCGTTTCTGGAGGCGATCGCTCTCTTTGGCTCTCCCACCATTATCCTGATTCCGGCCCGAGTTAGTATTGTCACGACTGAGATTTGGCAACAGTTTCAGTTTCCGCCCAATGTGGAGTTGGCCTCGGCTTTTGCCCTTTGTCTGGTGGTTATGACGATCGCCCTTCTCTGGGTGCAGCGGCAACTGTTGGTGCGTAAAGGGTACACCACGCTGACGGGGAAAGCGGGGCGCAAGCGGTTGGTGGATTTGGGGCCAGTTTGGAATGGGGGTTTCTTGGTGTTTTGTGGGGCGATCGCCACTCTCTCACTCTTTTTGCCCGTGTATGTGCTGGGACGAACGGCTTTGTCTAAATCCTGGGGCAGGCCGCTGGATGCATCGAATCTGACTTTGCAGTGGTTTGAGGATGTGCTGTTTAAGCAACCGTTTACGACCACGGCGATTAAAAATACTTTGATTTATGCGGGTGTGGCTGCGACGTTTGCGATGGCGATCGGGATTGTGGTGGCTTATTTAGTTAATCGTAAATTGGTCAGGTTCCACCAGTTTCTAGGATTTCTGCCGATGATTCCTTTGGCAATTCCAGGAATTGTGATTGCAGTGGCTATCTTTTCGGCCTATTCCCGTCCACCGTTGGTGTTGTATGGAACGGCATTGATGTTGATTGTGGCGTTTACAACTCGGTTCTTGCCGATCGCGTTTTCTAATTCAGGCAATATTTTCAAAAGTATCAATCCTGAATTGGAGCTAGCGGCTCGGAACCTGGGCGCTACTCAGATTGAGACGGTACAGAAGGTCACGGTGCCCTTGGTCAAACGGGGTTTGATCAGCGGTTGGATTTTGGTGTTTATCCTTTCGATTCGTGAGCTAAGCTGTGCTATTTTGCTGTACACCAACCGCACACAGGTGATCTCGACGGCGCTGTTTCAACTGGTGACGGAAGGTAGCTACGAGCGGGTTGCGGCGTTGGGGATTGTCATGCTGGGGATTGTTTTTGTCACCATTGGTGTGGCTTACAGGCTGCTGGGCAAAGATTTTATGTTGGAACAAGGATAGGGAGAATTTTGGCGATATGGCGAGTATTACACTGGATAATTTGACCAAGTATTACAAAAATAGTGCGGCGGTGGATCATATCCATCTAGAAGCTGCGGATGGAGATTTGATTGCGCTGTTGGGGCCGTCGGGCTGTGGCAAGACGACTACACTGCGGATGCTGGCAGGGTTTGTGCCGCCGGATGAGGGGCGGATTTTGGTGGGCGATCGCGTGGTTTCTTCTCCTCAAAAAACGATTCCGCCGGAACAGCGGAATATGTCCATGATCTTTCAAAGCTATGCGATTTGGCCGCACAAAACGGTGTATGAAAATGTTGCCTTTGGGCTAGAACTTCGCCATGTGTCTAAAAGTCAGATGCGATCGCGGGTCACCCGTGCCCTGGAAATTGTCCATTTAGGGAAACTCGCCAATCGCTATCCCTCGGAACTGTCGGGGGGACAGCAGCAGCGGGTGGCGTTGGCTAGGGCGATCGTGGTGGAACCGCAAATTTTGCTGTTGGATGAACCTTTGTCCAACCTGGATGCCAGTCTGCGGGACGAAATGCGGAACGAGGTGCGAACCCTGCATGACCAGTTGGGGTTGACGACCGTTTATGTGACGCATGATCAGGGAGAGGCGTTGGTGCTAGCGGACAAAATTGTGGTGATGTACGATGGCACAATTCAGCAGGTGGGCACACCGGAGGAGATTTACGAAAGTCCTGCGACTGAGTTTGTGGCGAGGTTCATTGGCCGCTGTAATGTGCTGCCCGAAACTCTGTTGCCTTCGGGGCGGGTGGATGTGGGCGGTGTGTTGATTGCGGCGGAGGATTGGGCGGTTGGCGTGAGTGCAGGTCATGAGGTTGCTCTGAGTGTGCGTCCCCACTCGATTATTATGGACCCGATCGACTGTCCCTCCAGCCATCCCAATGCCAACTGCTTCACGGCCTGGGTGGAACATCACGACTATTATGGCGAATTTCGGGAATATCAGGTGCGTCTTGACCAGAGTGATATTATTTTAAGCGTTGTCACTCCGCCCCAGGTGCGTCATCGGATTGGGGAGCAGATGAGTTTGGCGATTCCTGCCCATGCTTGTCGAGTTGTGCCCCGCAGCGAAAAACTGACGGCGAGAGTTCAGCGTGCGATCGCCGCTGCGACTGCTGTGACCAATTAGCTGTGACCAATTAGCTAAGCTACTCAACATTTAACTTGCAAGTAGCTCATTTCCTTTATTCTTCACTTTTCGCTTCCACTGAATCTCCAATTCTCCTTGATTCAGGAGTCGA
>JALOOP010000384.1 GCA_025454315.1 Oculatellaceae cyanobacterium Prado106 | reverse complement strand
GGCAGCTCAGCTTCATGGCGGTGGTCATGAGCGGGGAATGCGATCGGGCACTTTGTATACGCCGCAGATTGTGGGCTTTGGGCAGGCGGTGGCGGTGGGTGTGGTGGAGATGGCTGAGGAGCAGGCGCGAGTGGGGGGATTGTGCGATCGCCTCTGGCAGGGACTGCAACCCTTGGGCGGTGTCTCTCTCAACGGCCATCCCCAAAAACGACTCGCTGGCAATCTCAATATCAGCGTCGCAGGAGTCGATGGTCAAGCCCTCCTCCTAGGACTCCAACCCACCGTCGCTGTCTCCTCCGGTTCCGCCTGCACCTCCGCCAAAATCGAGCCGTCCCACGTCCTCCAAGCACTCGGTATCCCTGACGACCTAGCCTATGCCTCTCTTCGCTTCGGCCTGGGACGCTTCACCACTGAATCGGACATCGATCAGGTTATTGAGGTGACCTGTAAGACTGTTCAGGCTTTGCGGTAGGAAAGAAGGGGAAAGGGAAAAGGGGAAGGGGAAAGGCAAAAGGGGAGTCTTGGGCTGATTCATGGAAATGAGCTTCATGGAAGTGGGCAATGAGGGAATCCAGTACAATTCTCCGTGCCCTTTTTCCAGGATTAATTCCCAGGCTTAATTCAATGTCATCCTTTCGCCCTTCGCCCTTCCCCCTTCGCCTTTTCCCTTTCCCCCTTCGCCCACTCCAATCCCCTCAACTCCCTACAAAAGCCCTAACCCCCTCAAAGCATTCCTCGCCGCATCCTTCTCTGCGTCTTGCTTGCGGCGACCCTTGCCGTCGCCGTACTTGTCGAATTTGATCCAGACTTCGGCCTCCCATTCGCGGTTGTGGTCGGGGCCAGATTGTTTGGCGATCGTGTAGCGGGGATTTTCTTTGCAATTGGCCAAAGCCCATTCCTGGAAGCGGCTTTTGAAGTTGTCGGAGGGGGCGGAAATGATCAGGGCATCAACGACAGCGTCAAAAAAAGGATCTATGTACTCACGGACAACGCCAATGTCCGAGTTTTTATCGAGAAAATAGGCTCCAATGAGGGCTTCAAAGGCGCTGCTCAGTAGATTTGCGTTTTGGCGGCCTCCTTCTAGCTCGGCTCCTTTGCCGAGACGGAGGAGCTTGCCGAGGAGGAGTTCTTGGGCAAATTTGGCAAGCTGTTGTTCTTCGACGAGGGCGGCACGGAGGGAGGTGAGGTCGCCCTCGGGCATGTCGGGGTAACGCTTGTAGAGAAATTCTCCGCACAAAAAATTGAGCAGCGCGTCTCCTAAGAACTCTAGACGTTCGTTGTGTTCTTTGACTTCCGGATGTTCGTTGATGTAGGAACGATGGGTCAGGGCAGTCTCTAGCAGTGCGCGGTTGTGGAATCGGGGGGGCGCAAACATACGGAGGTCAGGGGGGTGGAGAGCGCAAAAGCTTTGTAAAGATTTTATAATCTCTCGGGTTTTGATGAAGCTTCGGGAACACTGGCATTATCAGAAGGATACCTTGGATAGCTGCTCTAGAGGCAGATTTTGCGGTTTTTTTGCCCAATAAAACTGGACAAATCTCTTCCTTCCGGAAGATGTACCTGAGCAAATTCTTGGCCTAGGCGGCTTGGCGAAGGGGGGCGATCGTATCGTTTTGATAAAAAGTCGCCCATTTTCGTAAAGACCCGGTTAATCCCGCTGTACTGTCCGGAGTCTTTGATTTGTGTGCTGTTGATGGCTCTAGAAGGAACTTTTCCCTCAAGAACCTCAAAAAAATAGAAGGTTGGACTTTTTCGCTCAAACCGATTTTTTAGGCGGACTATGCTCACTTTTTCCCTATGGAATAGATAGTTCTAATCGGGTTTGTCGAGTCGGTCTTGCTGATGTTGTTTCTCTCTCTAGAGGTAAGTCTTATGAAAAATGTGAACAGAGGTGCCCACTGCCTACTGCCGCCCGAACAGGTGATTCGTCGGATTTTCGCTTCAGGCAAAATTACAACCGCCGATCGCGACTGTCTCCTCAAGGCGGCTATTGGGGAAACGCCTCTTAGTCCGGATTTGATGGATCAGGTTTCTAAGCTGTTTGAACGCTTGCGGATGGGGCTGCTGAAGGTGGTGGACTAATCCGTTTTTGGATTTTAGACTGTGAGATTTTTAGCAGTGAGATTCTTAGCAGAAGGACAGGTCTGACGTTTATTGAGAGGTTTGAAAAGCTTAGGGAATGGGTTGCAGGGTTTGCAAGCTGATCTCTGGGCTTTTTCGATTTTGGAGAGTGGGTTGCGATCGCCAAGGGATAGGAAAGAAAATTAAACCGCAGAGACGCAGAGACGCAGAGAGGACTTTTCTTTTTTCTGGATGCGGTAGGAAGAGGGATGTTGAAGGCTAATCCTGGGCTTGACTGGGATTTCTGGCGGTTGGGAGGGGAGGTTAGAGAATTAGCTGCCAGAGCCAAACGGTGATGCCTAGGATGGTTGCGTGTTGGGGCAGGAGATTGAGAATGGGCTGGCGGGCGATTTTTTGGGTGAGGCCAATGCTGAGGAAGGCGGTGGCTAGGAGGGTGACACCCTGGAGGAAGGCGATTACGGCAGGATCGGCGCTGATGGCGGGGGCGGAGGTGGTTGCGTAGCCAAAGGTGGCCAGGGTGACGGGGACGACTTGTCCGGCTTCCGTTAATCCTAGATAGAGATAGTGGGCTAGGTTTGCGCCTAGGACGAGGGGGAGGTAACCGTAGGCGAGTTCGACGAAGGGGCGGGGTTTGAGACGGCGATCGCGCATTAAGCTATGGGTGAGGAGTGCGATCGCCCCCGGCAAGATCAGCGCCAGCATCGACAGCCCTGCATGAGTTCCGAAATGATTGAGGGCGATCGGCCAGTTGAGCGAATCGAGCAGGGCGGGGAGACGATGCAGAAAGACCGCCCCCAGAAGCAAAAACAGCAGCGCGACTTCCGAGTAGGCTGCGGTATGGGTCGTCCAAAGTTCGATGCCGGGAGGCCGCAGGTTGAGTTCGACCGATCGGTGGGGGCAGGCTTTGAGACAGGTCATGCAGAGGACGCAATCGCGGTTGTCCTGCAATTGGGCAGGGTGGGAGTAGACCGGACAGCCTCCCGTTTCCTGTCCTTCGCCGAGCTGTGGCCCGCCTTTGTAGCATTGGTAGGTGGTGCAGGTGGCGGCACAGATGCCCTGCTGAGCGCGTAGTTCAATCATGGCGAGTTTGGCGAACAGGCCGTTCATGCCGCCAATGGGGCAGAGATAGCGACACCAGAAGCGCCGTTCAAACAGCAGCGAAAAGATTACCGCTCCAGCCGTAATGAGGAGCAGCAGACAGGCGGAAAGGTAGGCAGTGTTCTCCAGATTCCAGAGTTCTTCCCAGAGCAAAATCAGGGTAAACAGGCCAAAGAGAAACCAGCCGCCCCAGCGTTCGGCGGGTTGTCTGGCCCAGGGGAGCAGCTTGCGGGGAAAGAGCTTGAGCGATAGTTTCTGGGTCAGTTCGCCGTAGATCATGAAGGGGCACATAGAGCACCAGAGCCGCCCGACAAAGGGAAACCCGATGAGAATCACTGGCCACCACCAGGCCCAGAACAGATTGAGGGCGATGTTGCGATCGCGACTTTGAGGGCCAAACAAGCCGATCGCCACAATGGCCGCAAAGGCTACCAGGGTAAAGCCGTAGTTGATGCGATCGGGATACCAGGGGCTTCTGAGAAATTGGCGGAGACGGGGATAGGCGTTCAGCAAATTGATCCGAAACCGTTTGCCTTTGGTATCCGTGACCCAAAAGACTTCTTCCATCAGCACGGGCGCGCCGTTGGATTGGATGATGGCGCGGTCGGTCATGCCTTCGAGTTCGGCCAGGTTGCCGGGGAAGTCGTAGCCCTGGAGACGGCGCAGGGCTTCGGGGGACAACTGCGGTTGGGGCAGTCCTTTGGCGCGACAGTAAAGGCTGATGTAGTACTTGACATGGGCTTCGATGTCGGCTTTGGCGACGCGCACGGGCGGCACTTTGATGGAATGCTGCACCCGTTTTTGGCAGTCGGGCAGCGATCGCTCTGCGGTCATGACGATGCGGGCGGGCGATCGCCGTTTTGCTGGCAAGGGTTCTCCCTCACGGCTGACGGGCGTATATTCTCCCGATTCCAGCAGGCAGGGCAATTGTCGTTCTAGACCTTTGGGCAAGTCCTGGACATTGTTGAGCATGATGGTGCCCCGGCCAATCCACTCCAGTAAGCCCGGTTTGCCGCCGACTCGGCCAAAGAGTTCTGCGCCGGAGGGTTGCAGGGTGTCGCAGTTGACTTTGATTAAGGGTTCTTTGCGATCGCCCCCGCTAAAGTGAATCAGCGCCGCGATATTGTCTTTGGCTAAGCCCGGTTCCCCAAAGATGAGGACGGGGGTGCGATCGCCCGCTGCTTTTTTGATGTCCTGTCGCAGCCGCACAGCATACCGACTAGCCCCAACAATCCCTTGACGTACCTTGGGCACCAGGTAGGGACGCAGAGCCGTCTGTCGCTCCTGCTCAAAGGCCAACTGGGACGATACCTGGGACAATTCTGCGGCCAACTGCTGCGAAAATCGGCGGCTGATTTCGGGGTATTGCTGGGCGATCGCCTCAAACATTTCCCGAGGCATCGTCCAGAGTTCCACATCGGTCAGGGTATTGACCGTTTGCTCTGCCCCTTGATCCAGCAGCAGTTCCTTGAGATGCAGCACGGTTCCGGGCAGCAGGCTAATCACCCGCGCCAGACTATCGGGACTGGTGTGGTAGGCTTCCAGTCGTCCTGACTTGAGAATGTAGAGGGCGGACGGCGCTGTGTCTTCCAAGACCAGGCGGCGGTTGGCTTGCACCTGTTCGGTTTGGAGTTGGGGGGCGATCGCCTCCAACACCGACTGCGATAGCATCCCCAGTGGCGTTTGTTGCTGCAACCACTGGACTCGTTCGGCGATCTCCATTGGAGTCCTCACAAGATGATTTTGGCGTTGAGCGTTTGAAATTTGGGTTGAAATCTTGAAGGATAGGGTTTTGCCAGCTACCCTCCAAAATCCAACATTTCCCGCCTATTGCTTGGGTTCCAAGATTCTCACCCCAACCACAGGCGCATTAAACCGATAGGTCAAGCCCTCTAGCTCCATCGGGGTGCCCACCTTGACTTTGGAATTGCCTAGAACGGGGCCGTCTTCGGCAATCTCAGCATTGCCGCCTAGGGTAATCAGCATGTCAACGGTGTACTGCAACTCGGGGCGGGGGTCAGGCAGGGGTTTCACGCTGCCGTCCGGTTGGGGAACGGCGACGGTGCGGGGCAGGTTCAGCACGTTCAGCACATCCACTTCGCCGTAGGGTTGGTTGCGGATGATGATTTTGGTTTTTTTCTGGTCGGATAGGGATTTGACGAGTTCCTGCGGTTGCCGCACGGTCAGCCCCCGCACAATCACATCGACTTCGATCGGTTTAGTATTGGTGACCACTTGAGCCGCTGAGTTGCCAAACAGCAGCCCCACCACCGCCATCAGAATAATTAGCCCTGCCCCAATATCCAGCAGGCTGAGTTTGCCAAACAAACGTCCTTTAGAATCCACAATAGCCATTGCAACCAAGTTCCCTTTTGCGCGAGTCAAGTCATTTTGTAAGCTTGTCAGCCAGTCGTTGGGGTGAGCTAGCCAAGGTCTAAGCCGGTGAGCCAGTCCCTTTTATAAGGCAGGGATATGAGGCTGGGGCGGCAACCCCTTGTAAGGGTATCATGAGTCATCCCACCGAGTGAGGCTGAAGGGGTGCAATATCAAACCCAACGACCACCCAAGCCCTGCCCCCATTGAATCGTAGATCTTCTATGATCAGATCAGATGCTTCATAGTTTGAAGCAGTTTTGCTGAAAGGAGTCCCGCTTCAAGGCATCCAACGTCAACGAGTCTAGAACCAGTCCAGCTTCAAGCGGTTCCGTATCAAGCAGTCCAGCCCCCTCCCTCGTTGTCAATAGTCGCCATCGATCGCCCCTCGCCAAAATCGGACATAACTCCCCCTAAATTTTTGATTTCCATGTTTTTTGGGAAACAAACTGCGATCGCCCCTCGTCCTACCCTTTTAGGGGCTTACTATCAGTGAGTTTTCGGCGTTTGTCTGTTAAATGTGTTCCCATAGATGTGTTCCCAGGCTAAATCTCCCGCCTCTCGCTCATAGGTTATTGAGAAGTTCCGTTATTCAGGTTGGGGCGAATTTATGCGATCGGTGTCAGGCTATTTGATCCGGCTAGTTGATCCGGCGATTTAATTCAGGCGATTTCATCGAGTCATCCGCTTGCTTTCGTGTCATCTGAACCTTCTTTCCCTCTTCACCTATGTCTAGTTTTTTTTCTGGCATCCGTCAAAAGTTTCGTCGCCGTCTGGTTTACGGGTTGCTTTCCCTCCTGGTCGCCTTTGGGCTAGTGGTCAGCACCCCCCAACCTTCTCCCGCCATTCCTTGGGGAGAACTGATCCTGCGCGGTGTCCAGGTCATCCAGCTTTCCAACATTTCCGATGAGCAGGAAGTGGAACTGGGCAAACAAATCAACGACCAGTTAACCAGCCAGGAAGTCAAAATCTACGGCAATCGTGGCATTCAGCAGTATATCAATGAAATTGGCCAACGGTTGGCACAAGAGAGCGATCGCCCAGGAATCCCCTACACCTTCCAGGTCGTCGAAGACAGCAACATCAACGCCTTTGCCACCATGGGCGGTTTCGTCTATGTCACCACGGGCTTAATGAGAGCCGCTGACAACGAAGCCCAGCTAGCCAGCGTCATGGGGCATGAAATTGGCCACATCGTCGCCCGTCACTCTGTTGAACAACTCCGGGAGCGCACCGTCCGGGGTGGCCTCCTCTCCGCTGCCGGACTCGATCGCAGCACCCTGGCCAACATCGCCGTAGAACTCACCCTCAACCGCCCCAACAGCCGCTCCGACGAATACGAAGCTGACGAACTGGGACTCACCAATATTGTCCGGGTCGGCTATGCCCCTAGCGCTTCCGTCGCCTTCCTGGAAAAACTGCTCAATCAAGGCTCCGTGCCAACTTTCCTCAGCACTCACCCCGCCACCAATGATCGCATCGAACGCCTCCAAGCCTTAGTCGATGAATCCAGCCAAAACAGCGGCGGTGGCATGGACTCCGCAGCCTACCGCAGCCGCACCAGTGTCCTGCGATAGCCATCTAGATTCTCACTGAATGGGTTCAATAAAAAGAAGGGCGGTGTAGC
>JALOOP010000383.1 GCA_025454315.1 Oculatellaceae cyanobacterium Prado106 | reverse complement strand
AGCCGTGCACCGCCGCGCCATGCGCCACTGCAGCAGTACGCGAGCGCAACCCCCCCAACAATCCTCGCAGGATGTGCATTTCACCTTTATCCGGCCTGGGCGGCGCTGGCTGCAGCCCGGGCCTTCGGCCTGGTGCACACTCCCCCTTCCCCTCTTCCCTTTGTCCTTCCCCCCCTCTGCGTCTCTGCGTCTCTGCAGTTTGTTCATCCGCGTTCATCCGCGTTCATCTATGTTCCCCCTTTCCCCCTTCCCCCTTCCCCCCTACTCCCCACTCCCCACTCCCCACTCCCTTACTCCCCACTCCCCACTCCCCACTTCTGCATCAAAATTTACAAGAATCTGCATTCCTCTCCCACGCCGTTCCATAGATTTGATACTCTAGCTTTATTCAGTCTCAGAAAGGGTGAACAGCGTGGATATTCAAATAGGCAAAGGCAAAACAGCCCGTAGGGCATATGGGATTGACGAAATTGCGCTTGTCCCCGGACAACGGACTTTGGATCCTTCCCTGGCCGATACCCGTTGGCAGATCGGGGGCATTGAGCGACAAATCCCCATTATTGCCAGCGCAATGGATGGTGTCGTAGATGTCAAAATGGCCGTCCGCTTAACCGAACTAGGGGCATTGGGCGTCCTCAATCTAGAGGGAATTCAAACGCGCTATGTCGATCCAGAGCCGATTCTCGATCGCATTGCCGCCGTCGATAAAACCGAATTTGTACCGTTGATGCAAGAGCTTTACGCAGAACCCGTCAAGCCCGAACTGATTCAACGTCGCATCCAAGAAATCAAGCAGCAAGGCGGCATTGCCGCAGTCAGTGCCACCCCCGCCGGAGCCGCCAAATACGGAGCCGCCGTCGCCGAAGCAGGAGCCGATCTCTTCTTCATTCAGGCCACTGTGGTTTCAACCGCGCACCTCTCCCCCGAGTCGGTCACGCCGCTGGATCTGGCGCGCTTTTGTCAGGAGATGCCCATGCCCGTGATTCTGGGCAACTGTGTCTCCTACGAAGTCACCCTGAACCTGATGAAGGCCGGAGCCGCTGCCATTCTCGTGGGGATTGGCCCTGGAGCCGCTTGTACTTCTCGGGGTGTGTTGGGCGTTGGGGTTCCCCAAGCGACAGCAGTGGCGGACTGTGCGGCGGCACGGGAAGACTTCTTCCGGGAAACGGGCAAGTATGTCCCCGTCATTGCGGATGGGGGTCTAATCACGGGCGGCGACATTTGCAAGTGTATTGCCTGCGGTGCCGATGGGGTGATGATTGGTTCGCCCTTTGCCCGCGCTCAGGAAGCCCCTGGTCGTGGCTACCACTGGGGCATGGCCACCCCTAGCCCCGTCCTGCCCCGAGGCACCCGCATCCGAGTGGGCACCACAGGCACCCTCGAACAAATCCTCCGAGGCCCCGCCCAACTGGATGACGGCACCCATAATTTCCTAGGAGCCATACAAACCAGCATGGGCACCTTGGGAGCGAAGGACATTCGGGAAATGCAGCAGGTTGAGGTGGTGATTGCGCCTTCGCTGCTGACGGAAGGCAAGGTTTACCAGAAAGCGCAGCAGTTGGGGATGGGCAAGTAGCGATCGGAACACGGCTGCAAGTTCGTCCATGAATCCATGTTCCTGTTGGTGACTAATAGAAATAAGGGATGCCGCAAATAGTGCAGCATCCCTTATTTTTTGTGGAAGTTTATTTTGTGAAAGTATTTTTTGAAAGCTTATTTCTAAGAAAGCTGATTGCTGTGAAAGCTGATTGGGCTAAGGCTTGTTTCTGTGAAAGCCTATTTTTTGTAACGACTAGGGTAGGGTTCCTGAGAAATTAGGACGACACCCGAATGAATATAAACTCAGCATTAAGAATCACCGTCCTGCCAGTGTAGGAGGACAGGCTCAAAGCTTGGTCAGGAGTGACTTATTTCTGTTGTGGAAGCTGTGCGATCGTCAAGATTCTTTACAAAGTTTATACAGGCTTGACATAGAAGCCATACGCAAACTTTTAGCAGTCGCTTACAATGAAAGGAGCGGAGACGCATGTTTCCGTTCACTCCTCACACCACACTCCGCCTGAACCTTTGGGTTTGGGCGGTTCCCTTTTTAAAGGGATTTCTTGTTGAGCATCACTTCGCTTGTAGACTACTCTAGTCTGATCAGAAGTGAAGGATTTGATAGTACATTGCTCCCTGGCGTTTGTCCACCCTAATCCGTGATTTTACACAGGGTATGCAAAGGCGCTACTGTACTGGAAGGAGTGTCCTCCTTTCATCCCTTGACCGCATTTTTTAAGATCACGATGACAATTGCAGCAACGCTTTGGCAGGAAAATCAGGATTTGGCGATCGCATCCCTCCACACTCCCTTCGTCCAGGGCATCGGCGACGGCACCCTCTCCAAAGCCCGATTCGCTTACTATGTTGGACAAGACGCTTTTTTCCTGGAAGCCTTCGCCCGTGCCTACAGCATTGCCGCTGCCAAAGCCCCCGACTGGCCAGGGTTCAAGACTTTTTACGATCTAGCAGGCGGTGTCCTGCAAGAACTTCAGCTTCACCAAGGCTATGCCCAAACCTGGGGCGTGGATCTGCAAGCGGTCGAACCCGGAGCGGCCACCCGTCGCTACACTGATTTCCTCATTGCCACCGCCTGGAGTCAACCCGTCGGCGTGACGGCAGCGGCGATGCTGCCCTGCATGAAACTCTATTCTTTTCTGGGACAACAACTGGCGGTCAACGGGATTCCCCAGCATGACTACACCGATTGGATTAAGACTTACAGTAGTGCTGAGTTTGAGCCTTTGGCCGATCAGCTAGCCAAGCTGGCTGAGCAATATGCCCAGTTTGATGCGATGGTGCGATCGACCTACCGTTATGCGATGCAGTGTGAAGTGGATTTCTTTGAGGCGGCCTGGAGAGAGGGCGATCGCAGTTCTCCTGATCAACTTGCCTGACATTCCCCGACATTCTCAGACTGACAATCAAAATCGAGTTTTCTAGGGTGGAGTTTCATGGGGTTGCGATCGAACTGCGATCGCCCCACGAACTTCAGCAAACCACTAACTCGATGTTTCGACTATGAAAATTCAACAAATGATTTCCGCCGAAGGTTGGAAAGCCGTCTTCCAACTCGATGAATTTCTCCCCGGTTCCACCAACATTGTGGCGCGGGATTTAGCCTGCTGGGCACTCCTCAAAGACCCCGAAAAACCCGCCCTGATTCGCGGTATGGTCTACAGCGCCATTCACGGTGCCCAGGGCAAACCGCTGATTACCCCCGCCGAAGAGGCCACAATCTACCTGGATGCAACCGTGCCCCCCGCCAAGTTCATCGAATTCCTCTCCCCCTCGGAAAATGTTGAAGCAAGATTGCAGTATTTGCAGCAATTGAAGGTTAGAGGGAGTAGGGAGTAGGGAGTGGGGGAGGGAGGGGGAAAGGGGAAGGGGGAAAGGGGAAGGGGATATCTTGGACTAGATTCATGGATTGATTCGTAGAAGTGCTTGATGAAGAGACATAGGGAAACGGCTTCGACTCCTTCCAAGATGCCTTCAACGATTCTCCTTTAGACCTTCAAAGAGAAATCACTGCAACTTCTTTCAGGATGCAATCCAGGAATCCCCTTTCCCCCTTCCCCTTTCCCCTTCCCCTTTAAAGCAAAGAAACATGCGCGCTCACCACCCGCCATCCCTCGGGGGTTCTGAGCCAGGTTTGGCTTTGGCGACCTTGGCGACCGTTGCGCTCGAATTCGGTGTTGGCGGTGGCGAAATCGGAGCCGTAGGTGGTGATGGTGGTGTTTTTTAAGGTGCGGGCTAAGCCGACGGAGGGGCGGGTGCTGCGGAATTGGGCGATCGCTTCATAGCCGTAGAGATTTTCGGTTGCTCCGTAGCGAATCGTATGGGGGCTGCGCCAGAATAACTCGT
Source organism: Oculatellaceae cyanobacterium Prado106 (assembly GCA_025454315.1). GTDB lineage: Bacteria > Cyanobacteriota > Cyanobacteriia > Elainellales > Elainellaceae > Prado106. The sequence goes on along the minus strand of JALOOP010000383.1, from coordinate 3,312 downwards.
CTAAAACCGCCACATCGTTTTGGACGAGGGCGGTTTCATAGCGGTCAAAGGCGGCTTGCACTTCTGCCAGAATATCGGGTTGGTTGATCTGCATTGATTGATTGGACTGCATTTACGGTGAGATTAAAGATAAATCAGAAGCCCCCGTTTTTGGATTGGGAAATGTCAGGGAATGATGATGTGCGATCGCCCTCCCCCCACTCAGAAATTGATCCACTGCATGTCTTTCTGAGAAGTCCATATCGGCTGCTCACAAGGGTTATCGCCCAAATTATTCCATCCTTTTCTCTAGCAAACCGACAATAGACGCTGGCCATTTGTCACCGGATTAGCAGACAAATTCTGCCCAAACCCTGACCACCAAAGGACTTATCACTTCACTTCAGTCCATAAAAACATGCATTTTGCAGCCAGCCCAATCCACAGGTCCCAGCAAAATGTCTCATACCAAATCGAAAAATAAATGCAACAGATCTTGCCGAACCGCCCCCGGCTCCTAATTTTGGGGGAGAAAGCGTGATTCAAAGCCCCCAGAATTGAGGGTTTGGGAGCCTGAAGTGTTGCAACAATTAGTTGATTTGGTATCAGATCTCAGCAAAATGTCTCAGCAAAACCTTAGCGCCAAGTCAGCCTTCTCCAGATCTCCCGGCCATCTCTCGCTCCCCCTCTCCCTTCCCGAGGCTCCTAGCCGTGACATTGACGAAGTGGGAAGTGCCTGTATACTGGTGATTCTACCATTCTATAATCAGCGGTGTATTAAATGAGACAGGGGTGAAAACGGCAATTTAATGCATGAAATCCAACTAAAACACAGTTCTAAATTGTCTCAGAACACCTCAATTTACAGAAAAAGGAAAACGCGAAATCACGCGCATTCACATTAGTTGAAACCCACAAAAACCACTTTTACCGTTTGAACTTCACCCTGGAATTGCAGCACAAAATTGCAGAGCACCTCCATGTTTTAGCGTCAGTGACAACAATAATACCACGGTTGTGAAAACCCTGGAGCAAAGACTGAGGAGAGATCTCGGGTCACTAGAATGATGGTTGACCTATCGCCAGGGAGATAGTTTGAGAGAGCCTGAAGACAGGTGTTCACCCTCATTTTAGAGATAGCAATGGGGGTATCTACCCGACTTGAGGTAGAAATTTCCGTAAAACCAAAGTTGCAGCTTTATCAAAACTTCATTTTGTGATATTAAAGATAATTGAAAGGTCCTCTCAGTAGAGTTTGCTTTTCTTGCTCGGTAGCGCTCACCGAAGTCCAACGACTTGTCACAAGTTCTATCGGGCACATACAACAAGGAGATTTATATGCGGATTGCTCAAATTGCACCATTGTGGGAACGGGTTCCCCCTCCCGCTTATGGTGGGACTGAGTTAGTCGTAAGTTTGTTGACAGATGGTTTAGTAAAGCTCGGTCATGAGGTCACTCTGTTTGCGACCGGAGACTCAATTACATTGGCAAAATTGGATGCAGGTTCAGAGGTTCCGCTGCGACAAGCAGGGGTTACCGTAGCGGACTATCCGTTCTATGAAGCCTTGCGCCTGACTCCTTTATTTGAACGGGCTGACGAGTTTGATGTCATTCATGCCCATGTGGATACCTTTGCCCTGCCCTATGGCAACTTCATCAAAACTCCCTTGGTGCATACGATTCACGGCATCATTCCCTCACTAACAGCCCCGTTGTTTAAACAGCACGGCAACCAGAATTATGTGAGTATTTCCAATTCTCAGCGCCGTAACGATTTGAATCTCAACTATGTCGGCACCGTGTACAACGGCATCAACCCCGACACCTACGAGTTTCACGCCGAACCTGCCGACCCCCCGTATCTGGCATTCTTCGGACGGATGTCTCCCGAAAAAGGTCCCCAACTGGCGATCGAACTAGCCAAGCGCACAGGCTGGCACCTGAAAATGGCCGGAAAGGTCGATCCCAAAGACCGCGAATTTTATGAGCAGGAAGTTGAGCCGCTGATCGACGGCGAACAAATTGTCTACCTGGGTGAAGCCAACCACAGCCAAAAGAGTGAAATCATGGGTCGTGCCCATGCCACCCTCTGTATGCTCACCTGGGAAGAACCCTTCGGTCTGGTGATGACCGAATCCATGGTCTGCGGGACTCCAGTGATTGCGATCGCCCGAGGTGCAGCCCCCGAGCTAATCAAAGACGGCGAAACCGGCTTCCTATGCCGCGATATGGAGGAGTGTGTCCAAGCCGTCAGCCGCATCGACCAAATCGATCGCCGCACCTGCCGCGAGCATGTAGTCAACAACTTCAGCCACGATCGCATGGTCGAAGGCTATGAAGCCGTCTATCAACGGTTGCTAGAAGGACGCTTCGCTAAGAATGGCCACCTGAAGAAAACCGCCATTCTCGCAGGTTAGTGACGAATGGGCAGGGACAGGGTGAAAGCTCTGTCCCTGTTTTTTTGACAAATGTCAAGATTTCCAGACTTTTGACCCGCTCCCCCAAACACCACAGGCATGGATCACAGCCGTCCGCTTGTGCAAAATCTAAAAACAGGGTGAAAGCTGGATCTCTCTCTGGAGTTTAAACACCTTCCGTTGTTCACAATGAATGGCTAGAGTAGAAAAAGTGCGCCGCCCATTGTGACGAGGAACGGAGTTTGAAATTATGGCTGAAATTCTTGAATTAGATGGCAGAACCTTTGTCCCCGCAGAACATCTATCAATCCCGGAGTGGTCAGGCGTGACAACACAGCGGTTGCAACCCACCCTAACGCTAAAGGATGATGATCTGTTTATCATTACCGATACGCTTGGGAACATTGCGGGAGATATGGGGGACGATGGCAACGCTAGCTTAGGGCTGTTTTGTCGGGATACGCGGTTTCTCAGCCGACTGGAACTGCAAATTGAGGGGCGATCGCCCGTATTGCTCAGCAGCACCGCCCAAAAAGGGTTTGCCCTCTCGGTGCTATGTGCCAACCCTCATGTGGACAACTGCCTCCCTGCCGAGGTCATTGGCATCCAGCGAGAGTTCGTCCTCAACGGCGCTTTATTTGAAGAATTAACGATTACCAACTATAGTCGCACCCCGCTCCAGTTTGAACTGAGCCTGAGTTTTGATGCTGACTTCGCCGATCTGTTTCATATTCGCGGATTCGCCCGTGAACAAACCGGACGCTTGCTGCGCCAAGTGGTGGAGGGTTCTGAAACGGAAGAAGACCTTAAAGATTTCACCGCCTTAGCCCTGGATACCGGGGAACTGACCCTCGCCTACGAAGGGTTAGATGGGGTGGTCATGGAGTCGCGGCTGCAATTTAACCACCTGCAACC
>JALOOP010000034.1 GCA_025454315.1 Oculatellaceae cyanobacterium Prado106 | reverse complement strand
TCCTTGACTTCTTGCGAAGGCATTATGGCAAAATTGGAATTAAGCCCTGTTCGCGCAGCGTGTGCGAAGCACGTAGGATTCGTCCGGCGAAGACAAGGGGTAGAAGGCGGGTGCGGCAATATTGTTATAGACATCGAATGTCGCCCGATGCAGAGTCGTCACCCGTCTCCTCCGAGTCCTAAAGTTGAGTCTAATGCCTCTCTTTTAGTCTCGTCCTCCCATAATTGAATGCAGGGTGTGGGGTACGAAGCACCCTACACCCTGCATTCAATTTATTTGCCAAGGCAATATTAGCTGGTGTCTATTAAAAGTGGATTTGTCATTCATGGCATGAAAGTTAAATGTCGAAAGAAAAGTCCACCCCTAACTTGTGCTTGATGTCATCAGCACTGGCTAGAGATGGACTAAAGCTTCCGTGATCGTTTCAAACTTTGAGGGTGTGTTTTGTTAGACGGCCAGATACCGATGCACCAATGTATCAGTCAGTTCGGATGTCGCCCCACTAGCCACCATGGCTCCCTTTTGCATGATAAAAAACCGTTCTGCAAGCTGTCGCGCAAAGTCAATTTTTTGTTCCACCACTACGACAGTAATCCCTTTTTCCTGGTTGATCCGTCTCAGCGTCGCCTCAATTTCTTGCACAATCGAGGGCTGAATCCCTTCGGTCGGTTCGTCGAGGAGCATCATTTGCGGGTTACTCATCAGACCACGGGCGATCGCCAACTGTTGCTGCTGCCCCCCGCTCAACAAACCACCCTGACGGTTCAAATGCTGTCTCAACATGGGAAAAAACTCAAAAATTTCGTCGGGGACTTTGCGGTATTTCTTCTTGCCCGCAGACATGCCCAACATCAGGTTATCCAAGACAGACAAATAGGGAACAATTTCCCGTCCCTGCGGAATGTAGGCGATGCCTGACCGCGCCCGCTTGAAGGTGGGCGCATGGGTGATTTCATCTGCCTTAAACACAATCTTGCCGGAGACGACTCGGTTCAAGCCAATGACACTGCGGAGCAGGGTGGTTTTACCAACCCCGTTACGCCCCAGCAAACAGACAATTTCTCCCGGCTGAACGGCCATGTCCACATTGAACAGAACGGGGGTTTGCCCGTAGGAAACGGTAATGTCTTTAACTTCAAGCAGCGCTGTCGATTTGTTCACGGCCTAAATATACCTCAATGACTCTGGGATTGGACTGAATTTCTCCGACCGAACCTTCCGCTAGTTTCTCTCCCTGGTGAAGTACCACAATCCGCTGGGCAATTTGTTTGACAAACTCCATATCATGTTCAATGACTACAACCGAGTGACTTTGGGCGATCGCCTTAATGATCTCCCCAGTTAAATGGGTCTCATCAGCCGTCATGCCCGCAGTGGGTTCATCTAGCAGTACCACAGTTGGGTCTTGGGCGATTACCATGCCAATTTCCACCCATTGCTTTTGCCCGTGGGATAGTGACGCAACCTTGGTGTAGCCCTTGTCGAGTAGCCCAATTTGATCAAGAACTAGCTCAATTTTCTCTTTTTTTAACCGAGTCATTTTCGATCGAATCGATGAGAACACCGTGTGATTGCCTTTGAGCGCCAGCAGAATGTTCTCAAACACAGACAGATCATTGTAGACATTGGGATTTTGAAATTTCCGGCCAATGCCCATCCGGGCAATCTCATGGGAGTTTTTGTTGGTGATGTCTTGACCGTGATAAATCACCTGCCCCGAGGCCACGGGCGATTTACCCACGATCGCATCCAAGAGCGTACTTTTGCCTGCGCCATTGGGGCCAATAATCGTGACAATTTCCTGATCGCCCACGTCCAGATTGACACCCTTGAGTGCCTGGAAGCCGGAGAACACCACTTTCAAGTCCCGGACGGCCAAAACAGTTTCCATAGAATCGATCGCGTCGAGGTCAGCAGTAGACGAGACTGTTTGCATGGAATGAGTTCCTTAAAAAAACGAATAGGAAGCATGACTAACGCTTTTTAGGTGCAGGAGGAAGATAGCCCGTCACCTGGTTATTTTCCGTAAATCGCAAGGGTTTGGGCAACAGACTCATCAATCCATCGGGGAGAAATAGCACCACAAGGAGGAGAATGAATCCGACAATAAGCTGCCAATCCTGGGTAATGCGATCGACTGAGTTTTGCACCTGACCCAGCAGAATCGCTGCAATCAACGGCCCAAACAGGGTACCTCGACCGCCCACCGCCACCCAAATGACCACCTGGGTGCCAAAGGCGACCGCTAGATACACGGGCGAGATGAAACGGTTAAGGGGGACGAACAGACCGCCTGCAATGCCTGCGATCGCCGCTGAGAGTGTCCAAATGAAAATCTTGAATCCGGCCACATCATAGCCCAGATAAGAGATCCGCTTTTCATTTTCTTTAATCGATCGCAGAATCAACCCAAAATTGGATTGCGTCAGCCACCAACCGCCTGCAATCAACGCTGCGGTGAAAAACAGAATAATGAAATACAGCCCGATCGGGGGAATGACAATCCCCAGTAAACTCAGCTTAGAAACATCCGTGATCCCGTTAGTCCCACCTGTGTAGGCTTGCTGGCTGATGAAGAACGTGGTCAATGCCGAAGAAATAGCCAAGGTGATGATTGTAATATAAACGCCGCTGACTTTAGAACGGAAAATGAACCAACCAATCACATAGGCAAACCCAGCGGGAATGAGCAGCATGGCGATCGCTGCAACGGGGAAAAACTGCAAAGGCGCAATAAACCAGGGCAACTCCGTCAGGCCATTCCACACCATAAAATCGGGCAACGTGCCGCCGTAGTTATTGGCAGAAGCCGATAGATTGAGCTTCAGATAATAAGCGGCCACATAGCCGCCCAGGGTGAAAAAGACTCCGTGGGCAAAGCTCAAAATTCCCGTGAAGCCCCAAACCAAATCCAGCGAGACTCCCAAGGCTCCAAACAGCAGCAACTTCGCCATCAGATTGGTTTGAAACTCGCCCGCTACAAAGGGAAAAATGCAAAAAATCAACAGCGCAATTCCACCAAACAGCAGCAAGCGAGTGGGAACGTTACTAGCAGGTCGAATGCGACCAACAACTTCTGTCATAGAAATTCTCCAATTAAGCCCGCTTCTGAATCGTGAATAAGCCTTCCGGACGGTAGCGAATCAAAATAATCAGCGCCGCCAGAACAATCACTCGTGCCGCCGGATCGTCCAGGAGGAATGCGATCGCCGCCTTCGACTCCCCAATCAGCGCCGCTCCTGCCAATACGCCCACCAGTTTGTCAACACCCCCAGCCACAACCGTCATCCAGGCATCCACTAGATAGTCCTGTCCCATCGGCGGAGCCACGCTTTTGAGGGAAGAAATGACCGATCCCGCAATCCCCGCCAGCCCACAGCCATAGGCAAAGGTCGCCATGTCAATCAGACTGGTGTTAACGCCCAAACACTTTGCCATCTCACGGCTTTGGGTAACGGCTCGGACTTCCCGACCTAATGAGGTTTTGTACAGCAGAAAAGCGGTGAGCGCCAATAGCAACAGCGCCACGACCACGATGAATAAGCGATAATAGGAGATTTCTACGGCCTGTTCTCCCGAACCAAATACGGTCAGATTTCCCCGGATGTAGGGCGGTGCCTTAACGTATTTCAATTGGGCAGTAAAGATGAGTTTGACAATCCCCTGCATGACGATACTCAATCCCCAGGTGGCCAATAGGGTTTCCAGAGGCCGCCCATACAATCGTCGAATAATCGTCAACTCCACCACTGCGCCAACCAGTGCGGTAAACAGAAATGCAAACGGAATCGTCAATAATAAATCCATCTTGAATGCACTCTGCAAGACAAAGCTGACATACGCGCCCAGCATAATAAATTCACCATGCGCCAGATTAATGATTCGCATGACACCAAACGTAATCGCCAATCCCAATCCAGTCAGCAACAAAATGCCAACAATGCCCACTCCATTCAAAAGCTGGTTTGCAAAAGCAATCATGCTAAACGCCGCTTTGGGTTCAGCAGGCGCAGTTTGAGCTAGATCTATTAGCGAGGAAACCAACGAAGAACCGATTTGCAATGCACAAACGCTCATATCCCTCCAGGGTGCCAACCGTGAACGCCATTGTGAACTCCAGATGTGAAATCTAGATGTCAACAAATTCCATACCTTGTCAGGCCATCACCTTAAAACGACTTCCTGAAATCGCCAAGTTTTCCCAAGTTCCACCTCAACACTACCGACAGAAATGAGGACTAAAGTCCTCACTACAAACAGGCTCGTAGTAAGGACTTCAGTCCTTACAAACCCGTAGTAGAGAACCGTAGGATGCGTTAGCGGAGCGTAACGCATCACCTCACCAAAATTCAGGAAATAGTCAATGACAACAGACTATATCTTGAGAAACTCTACGGGAAGCTCCTTGTTGGTTTCCACGGTTGGATCAGTGCGATCGTCTGGTGTCTTATGAACACAGATGCGCCCCTTGTAGAGCGCCTGACTCCAAGGAATTGGTTTGACGGCAGCTTGGGTTGAGAACACAATCTCGGCCTGTCCTTCTGCGTTCCATTTGCCGATGCGAGAATAGAGGAAGGTATGGTAATTTTCGGGGTCTATCTTGACCGTTCCTTGGGGTGCTTTGAACACCTGTCCGCGTGTTGCCTCTCGGATATTGGCCGTGGTAAATTCCTTGCCCTCTGCCGCTAATTTTTCCATAGCCTGTGCCATGAAGAAGGTTTGGAAATAGGCCGCTTCCATCACGCCGTTGGTGACGCGATCGCCCCCAAATTTTGCCTTAAACTGCTCCACAAAGGCTTTGTTCTCGGGCGTATCCACCGACTGGAAATAGTTGAAGCTGCTGTAGTGACCTTCCGCAAACTCCGGCCCCATCGCCTGGATTTCCTCTTCAGTGGTGGGAAAGGCCATAATGGGAACATCGCTAGCATTGATTCCAGCATCCTTAAGCTGCTTGTAGAAAGCGGGAATACTGTCGCCGACCAGGTTGCTGAGAATGAAGTCTGGTTGGGCTTGCTTGATTTTGTTGATGATGGTGATAAATTCGGTGGTGCCGAGGGCTGCATATTCATCGCCTACAACCTGACCGCCGCCCTTCTCCAGTTCTGCCTTCGCAATCCGGTTGCTTTCCTTGGGATAGATGTAGTCAGAGCCGATGAAAAAGCCTTTGGGGCCAAAGTTTTTGATGCAGTAGGGAATCGAATCGGTGATCTGCTGATTCGGTGCAGCACCCGTGTAAAACACGTTGGAACTACACTCGTTGCCTTCATAGTAGACCGGGTAGTAGAGCAGCTTATCTTTCTCTTCAAACACGGGCAGCACGGATTTACGACTGGCTGAAGTGTAGCAGCCCAAAACACAAACCACCTTGTCCTCATCAATCAGCCGTTTGGACATCTGGTTGTACAAATCCCAGTTGGAGTCGGGATTGACCACCACCATGTCAATGTTCTTGCCAGCGATGCCCTTCTTGCCAGACCAGGGACCTGTTCCCTGGTTAATCTGCTCAACGGCTAGAAACGTGGCATCTTGCAGGGATTTTTCCACAATGGCGATCGTCCCTGTGGTGGAGTAAAGAACGCCCACTTTGATGCCATCTGCGGTAGGCGGTGGAGCACCTGCATTTTGAGAGCCGCTCGTGCAAGCGGCCAGCACCGAACTTCCTACGGCCAGAGAACTATATTGGAGAAAACGACGACGGGTCAAGCCACCTGAAACAAGACGAGTAATCCGTGACTTCATGAATGAAAATGCTCCTTTTTTTTGAATACGAAGGTGAACGAGTTTGTGAATCAACAAAAATAGATACTGCTTAACCCCTAAAACTAAATGGAGAAAAAGGGAATCTGTCCTAAAACATTCGCTTGAGCTGCATATCAAAAACGAACGATCTATGACAGATACCCCATGCGAAACCTTAATAACCCATGATTAATGACCAATCATCCAGGGACGGTTGCAGGAGTCGGTTTGCAGCCGTGGCGGGGTGAGTTCGCGATCGCGCTTCACCAACTGAGGTTCTGGGTTGGTTTGTTTCAATCGGAGGCTGCCCGATAGAACCGCAGGCGGTGAATAAACTCGACGTCCCGGCGCATTGCAGTCTGGGCAATAGGCGGGATTACTGGATTCGATAAACGATCGCCACACATCAAAAATACCGCAGTCCTGACAGCGAAACTCATAAAGCGGCATAGCTGAATTCACCTTTACGAACAAAACCTTTACGAACAAAACCTTTACGAGTGAAATGACAAACGAAAGTAGATACCTCGAAACTAACGGAATCAAGCCAAATGAATTTCCCAGATTCATTAGACAGAAAGAAACTTAGACGGGAAGAATGTTTTGATCGAAGATGGCCGTTGGAATGGCCAAAGTACAGCAAGCATTTGGAACATCCACAATGCCGCTCACCCTCCCCTCTACTGGCGCACAGCTTAATAGCAAGTAAGCCTGTTCCCCGGTGAAGCCAAACTTGGTGAGGTATTCGATCGCATTTAAGCAAGCTTGTCTATAGGCAATATGCACATCCATGAAATACTGTTTGCCCGTAAACTCATCTACGGAGATCCCTTCAAACACCAGATACTCTGAATAATGGGGTTCAACAGGACCAGGTTTGAAGATGGGATTCACCATGCCATACTTGCTCACGCCACCCTTGATCAAATCCACATGCAGATCGATGAAGCCAGACATCTCGATCGCACCGCAGAACGAAATTTCCCCATCCCCCTGCGAGAAGTGAATATCGCCCATCGACAGCTTTGCCCCTTCCACATACACCGGGAAGTAAATTCGCGTACCTCGGGACAGGTTTTTGATGTCACAGTTGCCTCCATGCTCCCGTGGTGGCACGGTGCGCGCTGCTTCTGTGGCCACCCGGTCATACTCCGACTGGGGCAAGGTTCCTAGAATAGCATTGGTGGGGTTGGGCAAGGCGGCCAGTACGGGAACGCCATCCATGTTGATGCCTGCGCCGTAGGTGCGGCGATCGGGCTGGGTCATCATCAATTCCCTTTCCCGCTTGTTCCACTTGGCGAGAAGCTCATGGGAGGGCGCACAGCCAATCAGTCCGGGGTGGGTGATGCCTGCAAACTTAACGCCTGGAATATGGCGCGAAGAAGTATAGATGCCTTGAAAATCCCAAATTGCTTTTGCGGCATTGGGATAGTGATCCGTGAGAAAACCACCGCCATTCTTCTGGTCAAAAATTCCTGTGAAGCCCCACTCGTCACCTTGCAAAGCCCCAATATCAACCAGATCAACCACCAGGATATCCCCTGGCTCTGCCCCATTCACCCAAATAGGGCCGCTCAACACATGCACCACAGACAAGTCTACATCGCGAATATCGTCCGAACTATCGTTATTTTTGATTTGTCCATCCGTCCAGTCCTTGCATTCAATCCGAAACACATCGCCGGGATTGACTGAGACAATGGCGGGAATGTCGGGATGCCAGCGATTATGCCCCGGCATTTCCTGTTGATCCATGGACTTGGTCAGATCAACTTTAAACAGTGTTTTAGGCATGTCATTTTCCTCGTCGCTAGTTTAGCCTTCAACGGATAGAAATCTGAAGTTAATGATGAGTGGGATGATGGTGAATGGAATTATGAGTGAAACGAATTGATGTATGGCAGTGTAGCCACTGCATACCAATTCACAGCTTGATAATTCACAGCTTGATAATGCGTTGCTTGATCAAGAAACACCAAAAGGGTTCATAATTGAGCGCGGTGTAAGCTTTTCAAACACTCTAAACAAAACCCTGGATCTAGATCCTTAATTTGAGTGCTGCAAATTGCAGTAGCCAAGATGGGTTGAAATCTCGAAGTACCAGGAAAGAATGAGAGCGAAAATAATAGAGAGAAGGCAAGAAATCAGAGAAATAATCAGTAAAACCAGGACATGAACGCGATTAAACCTTTATCTTTGCCTATTTGCTCATTTATTCAATAGTTCCAACTTCCGTGATTCTAGGGATGTAACTCACATTTTTTTGTATTTAGCCATACTGTTTCAGGTCAATTTCAAAGCAATGTTTTCAGAACTAGAAACAATAGTTGAGAAATTCCAACGCCTGATGTAACCCTTTTGGGATGATTTTTTAGGGCATTGTTTGTCCTACAAGGATGCGATCCCTTTAATCGCTGAATGAATAGCCAAATCTGTATCCTTCTGGCAAAGATGGCTGCATCGTCTTTGCCAAAAAGGAATGACAGAGATGGAATCTGAGAGTGCGATCGCCGAACTGACATTAGCGTTTAACTGACGCGAGAACCTATTAACCTGGCGATTAAAAGATGACACAATTTCACCCGATCAGCATGAAGAACCGTTTGCTGGACAAAAAGGGACATCCTGAATGGCCAAAGTAATAACCAATGCGATTAACTATTGACCGAAACCGTAACCTTTTCAGCGGGTGATTTCTCAGCAGGCATAGGAACCTTCTGATTGGGCAACCCTTCGATCGGGCATTCTGGCGTACCCACCGTAGAACGGGTGAGCGCTTCCACCTTTTCCTTGGCTTTCTTGGGATCGAGAATCCACTCGCGGTAAAACTCGTAGGGGCATTCTGCCATCCCGTCCGAGCCATCGCCCGAGTTGAGCATTCCGGTGTAGCCTCGGTGGAGCAATTTGAAGAGGTGGTTCTGCGACTGGGCGTTCTTACGGAAATCCCGAATGGCAAACTTGGAGAGCGCCGCGTATTGGATGCCGTTTTCTTCCTCGCCGCATTCCCCCAAGGTGCGACCGTCAAAGCCAATCACCGCAGAATGGCCAAAGTAGCTGTAAACCCCGTCAAATCCGGCGGCATTGGCGACTGCCACATAGGTATTATTCATCCAGGCCATAGCCTTAGAGACGAGAATCTGCTGATCTTTGGCAGGGTACATATATCCCTGGCAGCGAATCACGAGTTCGGCACCCCGCATGACGCAATCTCGCCAGATTTCAGGGTAGTTGCCATCGTCGCAAATGATCAGGCTAATCTTCAACCCTTTAGGGCCATCCGAAACATAGGTGCAGTTGCCGGGATACCATCCTTCGATCGGAGTCCAGGGCATGATCTTGCGATATTTCTGGACAATTTCGCCCTGGTCGTTCATCAAAATCAGAGTGTTGTAGGGCACCTTGTTGGGATGATCTTCATGCCGTTCGCCCGTCAGGGAAAACACGCCCCAGACTTTGTTTTTGATGCAGGCTTGGGCAAAAATCTGGGTTTCTTCACCGGGAATGGCCGCTGCGGTTTCCATCATCTCTTTGGCATCATACATAATGCCATGGGTCGAATACTCTGGAAAAATCACCAGATCCATTCCGGGTAACCCAAGCTTCATCCCATCCATCATCGTTGCAATCTTTTTGCAGTTGTCGATGACTTCTGCTTTGGTGTGCAGACGCGGCATCTTGTAGTTGACAACCGCAACGCCAACGGCATCATCGCTAGAAGAAATATCGCCGTGATATGCCATTTTATTCTCCTGTATTTTCTCTGTGCAAAATACGGTTCAATGATGAGAACCTGGTCAGCAGTGAAAGGGAGGTTGAACAAAGATTAGGACATCATGGTATAGCTTCTCTGCCTGTTCTAAAACGTAGATAGGCAAGATGCTTAATCCACAAGGAGTACTAAACCTAGTGATCAACCTTTGTTTCAGTTTGCAATAAACTGCGATCGCACAATCACCATCTCCGATCCCCCGACAATATCCAATGGGCGGATCACCTGGACAGATCACTCGGTAAAGCTCTGGAGAATACGAAAGACTATTCCACAAAGCCTCCTATGAGTTGCTTCGCGTCGTTGTGCAGTATCCAGATTCTATGAAAAATTTAGACGTGAAAGTTTAGACACTAGAAATCTAGACGTGAAAAATCTAGACGTGAAAAAATACAAACGGGAAGTGAGAAAATCGGACGTGAAAAACTTGGCTCCGTAAAGAACCAACCTGGAATCAGATGGATCAATTTCGTCGATGAATGCAGCAGCATCGAGGATTTTGACCGTCTGATTTTGTTCTGCGATCGCCCCAACAGACTTCCCTTGAATCAGTCACAAGAATATCAGGGATAGCGGCAGCGCATAGCACTGTCACTATTGGTCATATTCTTGAGATGAGCGGTAGGGTGAGGGCGATCGCAAAATGGATACCGCCAACGTACTCACTCAACTATCTCCTGATCAGAGCTAGCTCATGAGCCATAACCCTCAGATGTATTAACCATCATGTTCACCTTGGGTGTTCATGATACCTCTGCATCATAAAGAACATGGTTGGTATGAATTGTATCTAGTTTTACGATTAATAGTTAACTTCTTAACTATCTTTCTGAACTTGATTGATCTGAACTTGATTTATTGGTTTTCCAGGACTCTCAGTACCTTGGTGGCCAGTTCGATAAACTCCTGGCGGTTGGTTTCGTCTAGCGTTTCGAGGAGTTGGGTGATTTGATACTGGTTTTGGAGCGGCATCCAGTCCAGGAAGGCTTTGCCCTTCTCCGTGAGTTTGACCATGAGGGCACGGCGATCGGAAGGATGGCTATCGCGCTCGACATATTCTTCCTGTTCTAGACCGTCTAACAATCCGGTCATGGCCGCCCGTGAAACGCCACAGTGCTTCGCCAGAGCCGAGGGGCTAGCGCATAATTCTGGTTCGTCTTGCAGATACATCAGAATAGAGAGCTTGCTTTGCGATAGCCCGAGTTTGGCCGACTGTTCATCGGTCATTTTGAGGACGGTGCGAGCCATGCGGGTGATCAGGGACAGGGTTGGCCAGGTTCCGCCTCCAGAGGCATGACGATCCTGGCTCATCTCGCTGACTAGGTGGCTCAAGGCGGCAAAATGTTCCGGTGTCTCGGGGGTGGCGGGTTGGGGAGAATGGGGGTAGAGGCTAGTGAGCGATCGCTCCCATTGTTCCGTTTGCGCTTGCTCCTGTCGTTCCTGTAGCCGCAGGGTTGCCTCTTGGTGTTGGGACTTGAGCAGTTCCGCTTTGAGACTGCGACCCAGTTCCTGCATTTGCATCAGGATGGAGTAGGTTCTGAGGGCTGTGATGACGCTGATAAAGAGCTTCTTCGCGGTTAGCTCGGTTTTAGTTTTGTAGTCATCAATGCCATAATCCGCCGCAATAACGGCTTCAGGAGCCTGTCCGGGCTGTCCAGTGCGTAGAATAATTCTCACCGGGAGATTCTCTAATTCCTGTCGCACATATTGAACGACCTGTAACCCGGCGTTCTCGGTTTCCATCACCACGTCCAGAAAAATGACGGCAATATCCGGGTGATGCTGAAGCATTTGTTTGGCTTCCTGGGCAGAGAAAGCGCTGATAAATGCCAGGTGTTTGCCTTCAAAGGTAAAATCGCTGAGCGCCAGTCGGGTCACCTCATGGACTTCAGGATCATCGTCAACAATCAGAATTTTCCAGCTTTGCAGCGGTGCAGCGGTTTCTGTTTCTTCCGCAAACTGGATCTCGTCGTCGTCTTCCTGATTTGTGTCCTGAGATACTTCCTGGGTTACTTCCTGAGATGCGTCTTGGGTTACTTCCTGGGTTACTTCCTGGGATGCTCCCTGAGATACGGCCTGAGATATTTCCTGAGATATTTCCTGGAATGTTTTCTTAGATGCGTCCTGGGAAAACAAGAGCGCATCGGGCTGATCGGTCGCCTGGGGGTCGATATCGGGGTTTGACATGGACAATCCTACGGGGCAATTCCTGGATCGTAGCTGAAGGATAAGGGATTTAGCCTAGTTTGAGGATAAATACGCGACAACACAGTTATTCTCCACAAATTTATCTCGCTCATCAGCGATTCTAGGTGCTTAAGTCCTGGGCAGCTTGATGATAAATCGAGTGCCTGCTAGCGGTCGGCTTTCGCACTGGATGGTGCCATCCAACTTTTGAGTCACCAGATTATAAACAATGTGCAACCCCAGTCCACTGCCTCCCTGGCCTCGCTTGGTGGTAAAGAAAGGTTCAAAGATTTTTCCTAAGTGTTCGGGCGCAATCCCCACTCCGTCATCAGCATACTCAAAAATGATCTGTCCTTCAATGGTTTGAAAGGCGATCGCAATACACCCCGGCTTGACCTGCTCTTGATCATCCGGGGGATAGGCATGAATCAGGGAGTTCATCAGGAGATTGGTAACAATTTGAGAAAAGGCACCTGGATAGCTGTTGAGGGTCAGCGTTGCATCACCCTTGACTTGAATCTGGTGGGGCATTGCCTTTAACAAGGGACTCAACTGCAACAGAATCTCTTCTAAATAGGCTTGTAGATTAAACACCCGTTTGGATTCGCTGGATTGATCGACCGCCACCTGCTTAAAGCTTTGGATTAACCGGGCGGCTCGATTGAGATTGCTCAGGGTCATCCGGCTACTTTGCTGGGCAATATCTAGGAACTTTTCTAAGTCAGAGCGTTTCATGGTGCTCGCTTTGAACTGTTCGGCAAAGGCCGTGGATTTTTCCATGAGTAGAGAGGTCGCGGTAATGCCAATGCCGATCGGGGTGTTGATTTCATGGGCGACTCCAGCTACTAATCCGCCCAGTGCCGCCATTTTTTCCGTTTGAATCAACTGAGCTTCGGCCTGCTGCAAATTGTGGAGCGTTTGCTCAAGCTGCTGGGCTTTTTCCTGAAGCTGTAGGTTCTGTTTGTCCAGTTCCTCCTGAGCCAGTTGCCGACTTTCCTGGGTCAGCACCAACCACCAGGAACCGATGCCAATGAGAACAAACAAAACCCCCGAAACTTCAATTAAAGTGTCAGTCAGGGGCTGAACGCTAACGGTAGGCAAATCAGGAAGGCTCATCACCTGTTGATAGTAAACCAGTCCCAGAATCATGCCCACCAGCAGGGACAGCGACAGAGAAACAGCCAGATATTTCAGCAATCTGGTGCCAAGCTGGGGTGAAAGTTTGTCTTGCAGAACCTTCCTCATGAGAGGTTCACGGGTTGTCTCTGAAGGCATGGCAGCAAGCTGAACGGGGCTAGATTGAGGGCTAGATTGAGGGCATTTGCAGGCATCGTGACAGCGCATATCCAGGCTACAGCAGAGCGAGCAAATCGGGTCTTGATACATCGGACAATAGGACATATCCTGCGGTTCATAGCACTGCTCACAGATACAGCATTGAATAGCAGTCTGAGGCGGCGCGTTGTGAATGGCAGTCTCTGAGGCTCTACCCAAGGTATTATCTAAGGCATTATCCAAGGCGTTGTCTAAGACCAGATCTAAGGCGACGGGATCTAAGGCGGGATCTAAGATAGGGGGAATATTGGGAGTGCTATAGATATCTTCACGGGCAATGTAGTATTTACCCTGGGTGAGCAGAGCGATCGCCGGAGCCAAAACTAGCGCTAACCCAAGCGCAATAAAGGAGGCAAAAGCCTTGGCCACTGCCCCAAATACCCCCACAAAGGCAGTCATGGACACCAATGAGGCAATCAAAACGGCACCGCACCCAACCGGATTAAAATTATAGAGATGCGCCCGTTTAAATTCAATATACGAGGGACTCAGCTTCAGCGGCTTGTTGATTACCAGATCGGCTACCAGCGCCCCAATCCAGGCGATCGCCACATTGGAATATAACCCCAGCACCGCCTCCAGGGTCGAAAATACCCCGAGTTCCATGAGCAAGAGCGCGATCGCCACATTGAACACCAGCCAGACCACACGACCCGGATGGTTATGGGTCAACCGAGAAAAGAAGTTCGACCAGGCCAGCGACCCCGCATAGGCATTCGTCACATTGATCTTGACCTGGGAAAGCACCACAAAGAAAATCGTCACCGCCAGAATCACATCCGGATCGGAAAAAACAGAGGTGAACCCAACTAAATACATCTGGGTAGGCTGAGCCGCTTTGGCAAAGCTGAGGCCATGGGCGATCGCCAGCGCTGCCAAAAAAGCGCCGCCCAGTTGCTTCATGCATCCCAAAATGATCCACCCCGGCCCCGCCAGAATCACAACCAGCCACCACTTGCGTCGATTGCTGGCCTGCTTATCCGGCAAAAATCGCAAGTAATCCACCTGTTCCCCAATCTGCACGATCAGCGAAAAAGACACCGTTGCCGCCGTTCCAAACAGCAGTGGATCAAACCCGGCACCACTGCTCGATTGACCCGCAAAATGCAGCCAATGACTCAACGCATCCGGCTCCTTCCACAGGATACAAAGATAGGGCAGCACCAGCAGCGTAATCCAAAGAGGCTGTGTCCAGAGATGCAGTTGATTAATCAGCGTCACGCCAAAGAAAACGAAGGGGATAATCACCAGTGAACAAATGATGTACCCCAACGGTAACGGCAGGTGAAAGTAAAGTTCCAAGGCTTGCGCCATGATCACCGCTTCCAGGGCAAAAAAGATAAACGTGAAACAGGCGTAAATTAAAGAAGTAATGGTTGAGCCAATGTAGCCAAACCCGGCTCCGCGTGTCAGCAGATCCATATCAATGTTGTATTTGGCGGCGTAATAGGCAATGGGTAAGCCGGTCAAAAAAATGATCACCCCGACTACGACAATGGCCCAAAAGGAATTGGCAAATCCATAGTTGATGGAGAGTGAACCGCCAATGGCCTCTAGCGCCAGAAACGAAAGTCCACCTATGGCTGTATTCGCCACCCGTAATTCGGACCACTTCCGAAAGGAACGGGGTGCAAACCTCAAAGCGTAGTCTTCCAGGGTTTCTGCTGCGACCCAGGTATTATAATCACGTCTGTCTTTGACGATTCTAAAACTCGAAGGGATTGCCATAGGACACCATTGCGGATGGAAGGTGAAGAACCAGCAGCGAGGATTGCGGCTCCATTCAGGAATGGTCTGGATTCCCATGGCAGCAACCTGTGCCAGAATTCTGAAATACTGGCATGAGGAAACATGAGAATTCGGTTAGGAATTCTTCCCCACTTTTCTATTAATTCGCATTCTGCAACTGTGTCGAGGGATACGGAAATTGTCTGTTCCTTTGTCTACCTGGGAAAGAGTGAAAGATCCAATTGGGGCATTGTCTGCGAACACGGGCGACTGCTACTCCGATGACGCTTGCAGATCGGCGATCGACCTAGATGTGAGCAGTGTGCCGACAGTTGCTTTGTTTGAGCAGGAACAGGAATTAGGTCGTCTAGTTGGGTTACAGCCGAAGGAACATTACCTAAAGAAAAGGCGTGGTGGGAGGTGCTTCTCGTTCCCAACACGCCTTTACTTTATTTGCCAAGGCAATAGAAGAGAGATGAAAAGGTTTACTGAACGGTAATGCAGCCATTTTAGTTTCAATGGTGTCAACATTTTCGACTTCTGCTTTGCCACCGATCGCGTTATCATCCTTGTTGCCAGGTTAATAGGAAGACTCTAGAAATCGCAGCTCGCTCGCCCACAAGACACAATATTAAAGGCACTGGTGACCAGAGTTTCTCGGGTGGTGGAATCCACCGTATCTCGGGCGGTGGTGGGAGGCTGAGTGGTCGCGGGTTGGGTCGAAATCACCACATCGGGTTGGGTAATCACTCGAACCGGGGTTACAGGCTCAACTCTTCTGACATTGATCACCGGTTCATTGACTCGCACCACAACAGGGTTGACGGCCACGGGATTGGTGGGCGCTGTGGCCACGGGGGTGCTACCTTCCCGTTCCCGCAGGACGGCCAGGGTTTCCCGTCCGGCGATGCCATCGACTAAAAGATTGTTGTCGGCTTGGAATTGACTAACGGCTTCAGCGGTAATTTCACCGTAAATGCCCGTTACTTCGTACTGGTAATAGTTGAGACTGGCCAGACGGCTTTGCAAATCTCCGACCGCTGCCCCCTCGTCGCCCAACTGAAGTGACCAGGCAGGCCCTGCAAAACCCCAGGTGACTAAACTGGTAGTGAGGGCGATCGCGCTCAGAGCCAACCGTTTCAACGTCCCCCCCCGTTGCCTCTGAGTGTTAAGCTCGGTGGCCAGTTCGTCGTCCAAAGGTTCGTAGTCTAGAGATTCGTAGTCTAGGGATTGATGAAGGTAGGCGTAGGTTTCCATCATTCGGTTCGCTCCTGTGGAACTGGGTGTTTGATTGGCGATCGCTCTCTTTCACTTCATTCTTCACCCCAACCCAGGGAAAATGGCGATCGCGCATCACAATCCATCAATTAATCAGGATCTCAGATATCCCAGAGAAAAACAAGTAGCAGAAAGGATGATTCGGGAGGGGAGAAGTGGGGAGATGGGGGGATGGGGAGGTGGGGAGAACTGGCTACGAGTAGAAATAAAGCATTCGTTTGCCTCCCGATTTGCCCCAATTTGTTTCCTAATTTAGGTCATGTGTCCTAGATTAAGCCCAATCGATATGATTCAACACACAGTACAGGACACCCAATCTCAACGCTCCAATCTGTGTGAAGATGACAATAGGAAGGGGAGTGGGGAGTGGGGAGTAGGGAGTAGGGAACAGCCATTTATCGATCAATCTCCCATCTCCCCATCCCCCCCACTCCCCATCCCTCCCACTCCCCACTCCCTACTCCCCCCTATGCCCTCCGACTACCTCGAAAGAATCCTAACCGCCCGCGTCTACGATGTTGCCCAGGAGACACCGTTGGAATATGCGTCCAATCTTTCGGCACGGCTGAATAATCGGCTGCTGTTGAAGCGGGAGGATATGCAATCGGTGTTTTCGTTTAAATTGCGGGGCGCGTATAACAAAATGGCGCAGTTGCCACCTGAACTGCTGGCGCAGGGCGTGATCGCAGCCTCAGCCGGGAATCATGCTCAGGGAGTTGCTCTCAGCGCCAAACGATTGGGCACAAGGGCAATCATTGTCATGCCCGTCACCACGCCCCAGGTAAAAGTGGATGCGGTTAAGGCGCGCGGTGGCGAAGTAGTGCTGCATGGCAACGCCTTTGATGATGCCTATACCTATGCGCGTCAGCTAGAAGTTGAGAAAGGACTGACCTTTATTCATCCGTTTGATGATCCGGACGTGATTGCTGGACAGGGGACGATCGGTATGGAAGTTCTCCGTCAATGTCAGCAGCCGATTCATGCAATTTTTGTGGCGATCGGGGGCGGTGGTTTGATCGCAGGAATCGCCGCTTATGTTAAGCGACTGCGGCCTGAGATTCGCATCATTGGGGTGGAACCGGTGGACGCGGATAGTATGGCGCGATCGCTCCAAGCAGGTCATCGGGTACGGTTGCCGCAGGTAGGGTTGTTTGCTGATGGGGTGGCGGTGCGAGAAGTAGGGGAAGAAACCTTCCGGTTGTGTCAGCAGTATGTCGATGAGATTCTGCTGGTGGATACGGACGATACCTGTGCGGCCATTAAGGATGTGTTTGAAGATACTCGCTCGATTCTGGAACCAGCGGGGGCATTGGCGATCGCAGCAGCCAAAGCCTATGTGGAACGGGAGCAGATTACCGGGCAGAATTTGGTGGCGATCGCCTGTGGTGCGAACATGAACTTCGATCGCCTCCGATTTGTGGCCGAACGCGCCGAATTTGGGGAACGTCGAGAAGCGATTTTTGCGGTTACGATCCCTGAGAAGCGCGGCAGTTTGCGACGCTTTTGTGAATGTATTGGCGATCGCAACCTAACTGAATTCAATTACCGGATTGCCAGCGACCAGGAAGCTCATATCTTCGTTGGCTTCCAAATCCAAAACCGGGCCGATGCCGCCCGTATGGCCACACAATTTGAAGCCAAAGGCTTCAAAACCTTAGACTTAACCGATGATGAACTCACCAAACTCCACCTGCGGCACATGGTCGGCGGTCGCTCCACGCTAGCAGAAAACGAGCTGCTCTACCGCTTTGAGTTCCCTGAACGTCCGGGAGCCTTGATGAAATTCGTGTCTTCCATGAGTCCCAACTGGAATATCAGCCTGTTCCACTATCGCAATCATGGAGCCGACTATGGTCGTATTGTCGTAGGAATGCAAGTGCCACCCCATGAAATGATGGAGTGGCAAGCGTTCTTGGATACGCTGGGGTATCAATACTGGGATGAGAATCAGAATCCCGCTTATCGACTATTTCTGGGTTAGTGTCTGGGTGATTAGCCGGGTCGATGGCTTAGAATATTTGCCCTCACCCTAAATCCCTCTCCTTTGGGAGAAGGACTTCAATCCGGCTTTCGTTTTCTTTTGGTTAATGTCCAGACACTCCTTCACGGATCTCCTCAGCCGTTTCCTGGATGCCCTCCACATATTGTTCACCGAATTCCTTAAAGGCTTCCCCCGATTCTTCCCCAATTCGTTTCAGCTTTTCCCCCGGTTTACCTTCCAGTTCCCGTGCTTCCTGTTGCCACTCACCCATAGTTTTGGGGCGATCGGATTCTTCACCCTGGTGGGCTAAATCTCTCGAGAATTGATTCAAAGATTCATTGGCAGATCCATTAGCAGATCTATTATCCGATCCATTATGAAGCCCTAGTACAGCATAATTACTGAACAACAAAACGCTCAGCATCAAGGTCAATAACAGCTTTTGAATCTGAAGCTTTTGGAGTTTTGCAAGGATGCGATCGCCCATGCTAAAAATTAAATTCATCATGATTCTAATCCTGATTTTCTTTAATGCTACAGTTTCAGTCCTCGTTAACTTGCCGTCAACGAGATGATCCTAATTCATTAAAGTAAAGACTGATGAGGGAGTAATCTATCTAAGGGTTAGACTATTAGCCCTTTATCCTTATCTAGGGATTTCTAGGGATTTCTAGGGATTTCTGGAAAAGGCATGGCCGCCGCCCCACAATATGTCGCTGACAAAAGGATGTCTAGGTGAAGGCTACAGCCGTGGGTGTGCCTGTCGCCTCGATAGCGACAGAGGCAGATGCTGCGATTTAGGACAGAGTTCGTTCGGCCAGCCGTCCCAGCAATGCGCTCGGCCTCGAGTCGCCGCAGCATTCTGCAAAAAAGCTCTAGCGCTCTGGTGCAGTTGAAGGCGCATCATGTATTTCATAGCCCTGCAAGGGGCTGTATGTCTTAACCTATGCCTCAAGTAAAAGCAAAATTTTTGTTCAGCCCGGTAGCATTAGAGGATACTGTAAGCTGAATACTGTCCGTCCTCCCAGTAGGGAACTCCCTCGGGTGTTTTTTTGTACATCGCCTCATCCCCGGCCCTGATACATGCTGATCGCCCTTCCGAACGAGATCCCCCTCAGTAATCCGATTGTTGCCTTCACGGTTCTGTTGGCCGCTATTCTGGTGGTTCCGCCGCTGTTTGAGCGGTTGCGGCTGCCGGGGCTGGTGGGGCTACTGCTGGCAGGCGTTGTCCTGGGACAGAGTGGCCTCAAAATCCTCAACCCCGAAACCGATACGGTCAGGCTGCTCTCTGAAATTGGCAAACTGTATTTGATGTTTGTGGCAGGGCTAGAAATCGACCTGACCCAATTTCGCAAGACCAAAAATCGATCCATTGGCTTTGGCAGCCTCACCTTCCTGGTACCCATGCTGGCCGGAATTGGCGTGGGGCAACTCTTTGGCTTTGGCTGGAATGCCTCAGTACTGATTGGCTCACTGCTAGCGTCCCACACCCTGTTGGCCTACCCCATCGTCAGCCGCCTGGGCGTTGTCAACAATGAAGCCGTCACCGTCACGATCGGGGCTACCATCTTCACCGACACCTTGGCTCTACTGGTTCTGGCGGTTTGTGTGGGGATTCATGGCGGCGGATTTAACGCCATTAGTTTATTGACTCTGCTGTTGGGTCTGGCCATTTATGCTGCCGTACTATTGTTTGGCCTCAACTGGGCGGGTCACAGCTTTTTCCGCCGCTCTGGGGATAACGAGGGCAACCAGTTTTTGTTCATTTTGGTGGCGCTGTTTGTGGCCTCGGTGGGGGCAGAGGTGGTGGGCGTTGAGCGGATTGTGGGGGCGTTTCTGGCCGGGTTAGCGGTCAACAATGTCCTGGGGCATAGTCCGACTCGGGAGAAAATTGAGTTTGTCGGCAGTGTGCTGTTTATTCCCTGTTTCTTCATTGACATGGGGTTGCTGATCGACATTCCAGCGTTTGTTAGGACACTGAGTTCCTTTGGGTTAACAGCGGCGATCGTCATGGGTCTGATTGGCAGCAAGCTCCTGGCCGCTCTCCTGGCCAAAGTATTCTACCGCTACAGCCTCAACGAATCGCTAACCATGTGGTCGCTCTCCATGCCGCAGGTTGCCGCTACCCTGGCTGCTACCCTGGTCGCCTACCAGTCCTTTAACCCCGCCGGAGAACGCCTGATCCCCGAAACCGTCCTCAACAGCGTCATTGTCCTGATGCTTGTCACCTCTATCCTGGGGCCGATTCTGACCACTCGCTTTGCCAGCCAGCTCCCCTTGCCCAACCTCTCTCTCCCCGATGCCGATACCCCGGACGAAACCGCGATGCTCTGGTGGGAAGGACAAAACTGCAACCCCCTGGAGCATCCCCATCGTCCCTTCACGGCGATCGTCCCCATCTACAACCCCCAAACCCAGCGCAATCTGCTAGAAATGGCTGCTCTGCTCGCCCGTCATTTCTCTGGCCAGATTGTCCCGCTGGCGATCGCCCCTGCCCATGTCCATATGGATGCGCCCGAGCTAGAGCTTTCGTTAGCCCATAGCCAGGAGTTATTGCTGGAGGCAGAGACGATCGGCAAGGAATACGACGTGCCCGTACAGCCCAAGATCCGCATTGATGAAGCGATCGCCCTAGGGATTAGTCGCGCCAGCCGCGAAGAACAGGCCAATCTAATCATCATGGGCTGGAGTCCGACGATGGGTTTTCGGGCAGGCTTTCGGGCACGGCTCTTTGGCACCATCGTCGATAGTGTCTTCTGGTCGGCTCACTGTCCCGTCGCGGTGGCGCGGCTGTTAAGCCCTCCCTCAACCCTGCGTCGCGTCCTGGTTCCCATTGATGGGTTGACCCAACCCTCCATTCGGACGATTCAATTTGCTCAGGTGTTTGCCAAAACCAACCAGGCTGAGGTGACGATTCTGCATATCCTGCCTCATCATGCGGCGATCGCCCAGATCGAACGATTTGAACAACATCTTTCCAGCTTTATGACCCAGTGCTACCCGGCCAGCACCTGTCAGGTCAAAGTTGTTGTAGATGATCAAATTGCAACGGCGATCGTCCAAGAATCGCAAGGCTTCGATCTGATGGTGCTGCACACCGTTCGCCATCGTACCGCCGCCGGGTTGGAGGTCAGTAACATCACTAGTCAGTTGATTCAGGAGTCGCATTGCTCGTTCATTTTGTGGGGCGAGAGAGGTTAGAGCGATTGAAACTTTCCTTCCCCCTATTCAGAATCGGGGTTGGTTATTGATGGGGCACACCCCAATTTATCCCTAGATTAAGCAGCGCCTAGAATCCTCTGATGCGCTCTCTGATGCGATCGTTAATAGGCTCAGGTCAATCGCTTTCATTCAGGGGTACGATCGCCCATTCAAAACGGGAATGCTATGCAGCGATGTTTCCTCCCTCTGCATTATGCTGACCCCTCGCCCCGCGCTCTGGATGGTTCGTCTCTGGATGGCTAGCTTATGTTGTGCGCTGGGATGGTTATCCCTGGCGGCTGAGGCTCAAGTGGTGCCGGATGGGACGCTATCCACCACTGTCACTTCAGCGGATGGACGTAGCTTTGTGATTGGGGGGGGCGATCGCGCGGGTGCCAACCTGTTCCATAGTTTGCAAGAATTTTCGGTGCCCACACGCGGGTCAGCATTCTTCAGCAATGCGGCTGATGTTCGCAACATTATTACCCGAGTCACTGGAAATTCAGTGTCCAACATTGACGGCATTATTCGTGCCAATGGCAGCGCCAATCTGTATCTGCTCAACCCCAACGGCATTGTCTTTGGCGAGAATGCCCGTCTCAACATTGGCGGCTCCTTCATCGGTTCGACTGCTTCCGCTGTTCGTTTTGCCGATGATGTAGAGTTTTCAACCAGAGAAACCGCTTTGTTGACCGTTAGTACACCAACAGGACTGAGGTTAGAAGCGAACCCTGGAACCATCCGAATCAATAACCAACCGACGGTCAGCGGGGTTCCTGATTTGACTCGATTGGGTTTACAGCTACAGACGGGTCAAACCCTTGCCCTGATTGGAGGCAACATTGTTACCAATGGGGGACGCATCTCGCTTCTCAATGGCCAGACGATTCTGGCAGGATTAGCAGGAGCCGGGACTGTTGGTTTGGAGCAGACGGACAACTCATTTCTACTGCAAATGCCATCAGCAGGAGCGCGCGCCAATATCTCGATCAAAAATGGCAGCTATTTGTTTAGCAATGCACTGAGTCCGACTCCGGGATTTCTGGTTGTTGGGAATCGAGTAACGATCGCAGACAACAGCGTCATAGGGAGCGGGATTTTGAATTTCATGCCAGCGGGGTTGAGTTACGGTGGGGTAGAAATTCGAGCGAGCGATCGCCTCTTCTTAGACTCAGGCAATGTCTTTGCAGCCGTGGTAGAGGGCGGCAATGGTAACATTGGCGATGTGACCGTGGAAACCCCCAATCTTGTCGTGACTGGCGGGGGGCGACTCGCCACCAGTAGTTCAGGGCAAGGGCGTGTGGGCAATGTCAATATTAACGCCCAGAACATCAGAGTAGACGGCATTGGTAGTCGTCTGCGGGAGGGAGCCGCCACCGGAATTTATAGCTATAACTTTGAGACTGCGATCGGCAATGCAGGCAATGTTCGCATCAACACGGAAAACTTATCCGTGGTGCGAGGGGGGCAAATCAGCGCGAGTACTGCGGCTCAGGGCAATGGCGGGAATGTCCAGATCCGCGCATCGGGCAGTATTTTAGTGGATGGAGCAACGCCGGGGAGAGCGGGCATTGCCAGCTTAATCTCTAGCAGCTTAGAGGACGACGGGCGAGGGAATGGGGGGAATATTTCCATCACGACTCCCTTTCTGCGATTAAGTCATGGAGGGGGCATCACCGGACGAGTTTTGGGACAAGGCAACGGCGGCAATATCCGCTTACAAGTGAACTCCTTGGAAGCCCAGACTGGAGGACAGGTGTCCACCACCAGTCAGCGGGGGGGCAATGCAGGCAATATTTGGGTGAATGCCCGCGATCGCATTTCCCTTTCCGGTCAAGACGATGCCTACGAAGCAAGAGCCAGACGAGCTGGCGAATTTAGTCGTTTTGGAGGAGCCTCAAGTGGGTTCTATGCCGATACTGCCACTCAGGCCACAGGTAGAGGCGGCAATCTCACAGTCAGCACCCCACAGCTAGACCTGTCTGATACGGCGTTGTTGTCCGTCAGCGGGAGAGGCGCAGGGGGAGCCGGAAATTTACGGCTTCGAGCCAATCGAATTACGCTCAATGACCAAGGTCAGTTAACAGCAGAAGCAAGGAGTGGCGATCGCGGTAATATCAATATTCAATCCAATACTGTCTTCCTCAGAAACAACAGCCGCATCACCACCACAGCAACGGAAACGGCCAGCGGTGGAGATATTAACGTGAACGCTCAATTTCTCGTGGGGTTAGAAAATAGTGATGTGATTGCTCGGGCACAGCAGGGACGAGGAGGGAATATTGCGATCGCGGCTCAAAGTGTTCTCGGATTGCAGCCTCGACTAGAACTCACTCCCGGCAATGACATCAACGCCAGTTCCCAACTCGGCCTCAACGGCACTGTGCAAATCAGTACGCCCAACATTGATGCCAACACCGGACTCGTAGCGTTGCCTAACGATGTCATCGACTCCAGTCAACAAATTGCCGATCGCTGTGGCAGTGCCCCAACCAATCAGTTCATCATCACAGGTCGAGGCGGCGTTCCGGCCAGTCCCTCGGAATCCAGAAGTGAGCGTCCCTGGCAAGATTTCCGCGATCTTTCCGCCTTCACCACAGCTCAGACTGAACAACCTGTAACCTCTACTGCCTCACAACCGACTGATGTTTGGGTGGAGGCGATCGGCTTTCAGCATAATGCTCAAGGTCAAGTGGAACTAGTCGCTACTTCTTCGGGGGCAGAGGGGGATGCGGGTCGAATTGCGATCGCCAACAGCGGAAGCTCTTTCGTGCAAAGCTCAACCTGTGCAGCTTCTGTAGGGCAATAATTCGATGTAGATTTTGCGAAACAAGTCTGTTCTGTTCGAGCCTTTTAAAGCGCAGAGACGCAGAGACGCTGAGGGGAAGAAGGGGAAGGGGGAAGGGGGAAGGGGGAAAGGGTGGATTTTTAGTCATCTCCCCACCTCCCCACTCCCCATCTCCCCACTCCCCACTCCCCACTCCCCCTTCCCCACTCCCTTACTCCCCTACTCCCAAAACAACCGATCGACCGATGCCCCCCGATCGCCCCTCCCTTAAACTAGAGTCGCTCGGACTTCTCCATGATTCTTGACCATGCTGCTGTTTTTGCCTCGATTATTAGGGTTGCGCGATCGCCTTTTGCCCATGATTTGCTGGGGTTCGTTGGGTTTGTGTACGGCCTGCGGGGGTTCGCTGTTGGCGCAGTCTCCCACCCCTTCGCCATCGCCGACGGTGGTCGGCAATCAGGTCGTAGCGCTGGGACGATTGCAGCCCCAGGGAGAGGTCATTAAAA
>JALOOP010000382.1 GCA_025454315.1 Oculatellaceae cyanobacterium Prado106 | reverse complement strand
CTTCGGCATCGCGGTTTTCGGGTTGGGGGGCGATCGACGACTCATGGGGTTGGGGAGAAGCGGGGACAAACTGCTCTGTCGTTGGATCATACTCCACCAAAATCAGATCGGACTCGAAGGCTTTGCCCCGGCAGATGATCACGCCTTTGCGGTTGAAGCCGACGCTGTTGCCGTCGAATACCAGGTCATCATTGCCGCCGACTTGGTTGGCGTAGAGAATGGGCTGCTGGTAGCGCACGGCGGCATGTTGCAGCATGGCTTCCCGGAGTTTTTGTTTGCCCATGCTGTAGGGTGAAGCAGACAGGTTCACGGTCAAGTCCACATCCTGTTCAACGAGATCGGCGATCGGGTCAGCGGCATAGCTGCGTTTACCCCAGAAGCCTTCGTCGTTCCAGATATCTTCGCAGATGGTCACCCCAATCCGCAGGCTCATGTCCTGATGGTGCAGCAGAAAGGAATTGCTGCTGGTGGCCGATGCGAAGTAGCGGTCTTCGTCAAAGACATCGTAGGTGGGCAGCAGCCGTTTGCGAAAGTATTGCTGAATTTTGCCTTTTGCCAGTAATGCACAGCTATTGAACAGGGCTTTTTCTCCAGTTTGGGGCGATCGCTCATTGCGTTCCACTGTCCCCACGAGGACTGTTACTCCTGGAGGTAATTCCTGAGCCAGTTTGGCGAGGCGATCGGCCATCGCATCAACAAAGGCGGGCTGCATTAACAGATCACGGGGTGGATAGCCACAGAGCGCCAGTTCAGGGGTAATCATCAAATTTGCCCCCTGTTGGGCAGCAGACTGGGCAGCGTTCAAGATCTGTTGGGCGTTGCCGATCAGGTCGCCGATGGTGGGGTTGAGTTGGGCGATCGCGATTTTCATAGGTTCTAATTTTCAGGTTCTTGGAATCAGTTCTGAGAATTGACAAATGAAGGATTCGTCATCGGTCGGGGGAATGAATGGTAAATCACTCGGATGAAGCCACGATTCATGACCAGGGACTACTTCAATTTGATTTGAATCATTTTGCGGGTTTTCTCAATTTCAAAGATGCCGACCGCTTCCACCAGGTCACTCAGCTTTTTGCAGTCGTAGTTTCTGGGATCAAAGGAAGGAGAGAGCTTGGTCAACTGAGAACCCATCGGCCCCAGGTGAATCCATTCATTTTCTTCGCCTTCGGTGAGGGCTTCGTAGGCATCTTTGAGGAGGTTGATCAGTTTTTGATTGGTTTTGAGTTTTTGGGAGGCTTTGGCGGCGCTGGGGGTGGAAGTTCCGGCAGATGCAGCGCCTTTGGTGGTGGAATGGCCGTTGGTGGGGGCTTCGTCGGTGGGTTCGGGGGCTTGCTTAAGAATCTCGGTGTAGATGAAGCGATCGCAGGCTCGAATGAAGGCTAGGGGCGTTTTTTGCTTTTCACCAAAGCCGTAGACAATCAGGCCGGACTCGCGAATGCGGCTGGCTAGACGGGTGAAGTCGCTGTCGCTGGAGACAATGCAAAAGCCATCGAAGCGCTGGGAATAGAGCAGATCCATGGCATCAATGATGAGAGCGCTGTCGGTGGAGTTTTTTCCGGTGGTGTATTCAAATTGCTGAATTGGCTGAATGGCAAACTCATTGAGCCGTAGTTTCCATTTATTGAGCTGGGTTTTTGTCCAGTCGCCGTAGATGCGCTTGACATGGGCAGTGCCGTATTTGGCAATTTCCTTCAGCAGGGGTTCAATCAGATCGGCGCTCGTATTGTCCGCGTCAATTAAGACGGCTAATCGTTCCGATCGCGATTGCACCTCACTAGACATCATCGGAAGTTACCTTTGGAGACAGGGTTAGGGATACATTGAGAGATACAGGGGGAGATAGATAAACACGAGGGGTTTATCTTTGAACGGGGCAAACGCTTCGGCATCAAAGCGGTACAGGCTGGCAGGCCGTCCGGCACCTCGGGTCACCTTTACTCCAGTGTCACAAAGAAACCCGAGTTTTAACAAGCGGGCGCGGAAATTGGAGTAATCGGAGAAGTCTTCGCCCAAAACCGTGGTGTAAAGCTGATAGAGATCACTCAGGGTAAACAACTCCGGCAGCACATCGAAGGCCACCGGGCTATATTCCAGCTTGTTTCGCAGTCGTCGATAGCCATACTCCAGGATTTCATTATGGTCGAAAGCCAGCGAAGGCACCTGTTTCAAAGGATACCAGGCAATGCCACTCACCCCATCGGCGATCAGTTCCGCCTCGGCAAAGCGCACCAGGGCAAAGTAGCTGACCGACAGATAACGTACCCCAAAACTATTTTTTTCTTCCCGAGGATCACGATACGGCCCCCCAAAGGTGTACAACTGCTCCAGGTATAGATTCTCCACCCGAATTTTTTCAGATAGCATCCGGTAAGCCGCTCCTTCCAGGGATTCCCCTTGCCGTACCAGGGTTCCTGGCAAGCTCCACTGCCCCAAAAAGGGCGTTTCCTGTCGCATCACCAGCAGCACCAGCAGCCGATTCTGCGCCGTATCGACTGAAAAAATGACGTTATCCACCCCCACCTTAAAATCAGCCAGAACCGCTGAGTCATCGGGCTTTTTCGGGGTACTTTTCGGTGTGCTTTTTGGCGTGCGTCCTGGCATGGGTGTCGGATGAAGGATGAGCGTGAGGATGAACTAGAGAATGAACGGAAGAATGAACTTTAGAGTGGATGGAGAAAGAATGAAAGAATTAATCCAGGATTAAACGGAGAAGGCATGAAATCAGTTAGAGAAGAACCTCCTATCCATGAGCCGAGTAATAGGCTTGGGAAGGCGGATGATACAGCCGCTCTTGCGTGATATAAGCCTCCACAGGCGGCGGAATAATCTCGGAATCGCCTTGCTCTCGGTAGGTGCTGGAGGACACGGCAGGCGCAGAGAGATCGGCGATCGCCACTTCTGCTCCCAGATGCCGGAGCGATCGCAAATCCCACTCGGCGATCGGATACCCTGGCCGGGGTACCACCAGCAGTTTCACCGCCTGGAGCAAGTCTTCTACCTTATACCACTGGGGCAATTGCGAAACCAGGTCTGAGCCAATCACCAGGGTAAATTCCCCGTCTGGCCAGCGCAACCGGGCGCGCTCCACGGTCATAAAGGCCCGAGGATAGCTCAACTCGGGATAAAGCTGAACATTCGGCGGTTGTCCCTGGTGCAGCAGCAGGTCATGGATCTCTTCAATCAACAGTTGCAGCATCCGCTGCCGATGCTCCAGCGGGGTCTGGTGCAGCTTAAAGGGATTGTCCGAAGCCCAAACCGCCACTTCGTCAAAGTGACGCGAAAGCCAGGAAAGAATGGCCAGGTGGCCTGCGGTGGGTGGGTCGGCGCTGGTGCCGAAGAGGGCGAGGGTGGGCATGGGTGGTGAGGAAGGGGGAAAGGGGAAAGGGGAAAGGGGAAAGGGGGGATGGTTGGAAGAGATGGGGAGGTGGTGGGATAGGGAGATGGGGAGGTGGGGAGATGGGGAGGTGGGGGGATGGGGAGGTGGGGGGATGGGGAGGTGAAAGACAGTGAATCTTGTGTGGTTTCCCAGGGTAGATTCTTTGGGAATTCTTCTGTGGGAATTCTAGGATTCTGTCTGGGTTATCCCCTTTCCCCTAGGTTTTCAGCCGGGTTTTCTCCGTCAGGTCAACCAATGCTGCTGAATACTCGATCGCAGCCGGGGTCGGGGACTGGATTTGGCGGAGAGCGGGGGGGAGGGTGGCGATCGCTTGGCGGGTGCGGTGGGCGATCGTTGTTAGGGATTCTAGCGAATGGGTGGGGTGGCCTTGCTGCATCATAAGCTGCAGGAGGGGTTGTTCGGTGGGGTGGGGGGATTCGGTGGTGAGGCCGAGGCGGTCTTGGTGGAATTGGCCGTTTTGGAGTTGGCGGAAGATTTGTTTGCGTCCGGGGTAGGTGGATTTACCGCTGGATTGTTTCATGACGGGGATGCCGTCGATGTCCACCAGTTTGTACACACCGTTGACGGGGGTTCCGGTGACGAGTTTGGTGCCGAGGCCGTAGCCGTCGATTTGGGCTCCGGCGGCTTTGAGGCGGAGGATTTCGGCTTCGTCGAGGTCACCGCTGGCAAAGATAAAGACTTCGGGCAGGAGTTGCTTGATCTTTTGCGATTGGCTGACCAGATCGCCGGAGTCGAGGCGAATGGCGTTGAGGTGCAGTTGGCCGGATTGGCACTGGATGGCGAGTCGTTGGGCAGCGGCGATCGCATCGTAAGTATCAATCAGCAAAGCCGCACCGGGAAAATAGCGATGGAACGCGGCAAAGGCTTCGTCTTCATTGCCTTCCAGGGCAGAAAAGGCCATCACCAAGGCATGAGCCATCGTGCCGCTGGGTTTCTGTCCCAGTTGCAGCGCAGCCAGGACATTGGAGGTGGCATCGAGTCCGCCTGCGAGGGCGGCACGGGCTGCCCAGAGAGCGGCTTGGGGGCTGAAGGCGCGGCGGGTGCCAAATTCTAGAAGCTGGGCGGATTCTCCGGCGACATCGCGCAGGCGGGCGGCACGGGTGGCGATTAGGGTTTGGTAGTTGAGGGTGTTGAGCAGGTAGGTTTCCACCAGTTGGGCTTGCCAGAGGGGGGCTTCAATTCGCAGCAAAGGCTCGTTGGGAAAGACAACGGTGCCTTCGGGAACCGCCCAAACATCGCCCGTGAAGCAGGCTTGCTGGAGCAGATCCCAAAAGGCCGCTGGCGCATGGTCAAAGATTCCGGTGGCTTGCAACGCTTGAATTTGGGCGGGGCTAAAGCGCAAATTTTGCAGATAGTCTAATGCCTGGGTCAATCCCATGGCGACGAGATAGCCAAAGTCGGGCGGCAGTCGGCGGACAAAGAGTTCAAAGCTGGCGGTGCGCTGATCAATGCCTTCTCCGACGTAGCAAGCCGTCATCGTGAGTTGGTAGAGATCCGTGAGCAGACTGTAATCTTCAGGACGAATCAGTAAAGTGGAGTCTTCCATAAGTTTAGGGGAGAGGGATTCAGGCTGCCTTGGGTTAATTATAGTTATAAACACCAAAAATAGGCAAGTCTTATTTTGGAAATGGCGATCGCCCCAACTCTCACCCCGCGCATCCGCTCTAAAGAATCATAGGTTTAATCCATCTGAATTCCTTGAATTGCAATCTTCCCCAGGTGTAGACCTCAAGTTTGGCAGTTCTCGTTTAGACAGAACAGGTTGATTTCTTAGAATAATTTTAGTGAAATACTCATAAACCCAGCTTTTTGAAGATGGCATCTACGGCCTTTTCCCTTAAGCCTTTTCCTAATCCAAATTTGGGAAGCCAGATCCAAAGAATTCGATCGATTCCAAAACCGATGGAACACCGTCGCTTACCAGGATTGCCCCAAATGATTAGAATAGAAGTATTAAGAAACGTAAAGAGTTATCATGCGTCAGCAAGTTGTAGTCATTGGGGCGGGCATTGGCGGCTTAACGGCGGCGGCCCTGCTTGCCCATCGGGGATATTCAGTTCTAGTGTTGGATCAGGCGATCGTCCCAGGCGGCTGTGCCTCCACCTTCCAGCGGCGCGGCTTCACCTTTGACGTGGGCGCAACCCAGGTCGCGGGTCTGGAACCGGGCGGCATTCACCATCGCATCTTTAGCGAATTGGGCATCGACCTACCCGAGGCTACCCACTGCGATCCTGCCTGTGCGGTCTTTCTCCCCGGCGAAACCGAACCTATTTCCGTCTGGCGCGATCCTCAGCGCTGGCAGGCCGAACGGCAGCGACAGTTCCCCGGCAGCGAACCCTTCTGGCAGCTTTTGGCCAATCTGTTTCGCTATAGCTGGGCGTTCCAGTCGCGCGATCCCGTCCTGCCGCCTCGCGATGCCTGGGATTTGTGGCAGTTGGTGCAGGCGTTGCGCCCGGATACCTTGCTGACGGTACCGCATACTTTCTCAACCGTGGGACAAACCTTACGACGCTATGGACTGGGGGGCGATCGCCGTCTCAAAACCTTCCTGGATTTGCAACTCAAACTCTATTCCCAGGTCGATGCCGATGAAACCGCATTGCTCTACGCCGCAACTGCCCTAGGCGTTTCCCAGGCTCCTCAAGGGTTGTTTCACTTGCAGGGGAGTATGCAGGTGTTGAGCGATCGCCTCGTCACTGCCCTCCAGCGCGACGGGGGAGAACTGCGAATGCGCCATCAGGTTGAACAGATTCACACTGGAGATAAACTCTCCATCACCATCCGCAATCAAAAAACGGGGGAAACCTGGAAAGAACCTGCCGACCACATCGTTGCGAACGTCACGGTACAAAATCTGGTGAAGCTTTTGGGAGACAAAGCGCCACGGGGTTATCAACAGCGAGTGGATAAACTGCCCTCGGCTTCGGGAGCCTTTGTCATCTACCTGGGTGTTCGCCAAGACGCCATCCCAGAACAATGTCCACCGCATCTCCAGTTTCTCTACGATCCTGAAGGGCCGATCGCCGAAAACAATTCCCTGTTTGTCTCCGTCAGCCACCCCGGCGACGGACGCGCCCCCGCAGGCCATGCCACCATCATTGCGTCCACCTTCACTGATCCAACCCTGTGGTGGCAATGTCAGGACTACGAACAGCGCAAACAAGCCTATACCGATGAAGCGATCGCCCGTCTCTCCCAATATTTCCACCTCACCGCTGAAAACATTATCCACCTCGAAGCGGCCACGCCTAGAACCTTTGAGCGATATACGGGGCGCGATCGCGGCATGGTCGGCGGCATTGGTCAACGCATTCCCACCTTTGGCCCCTTCGGGTTCGCCAATCGCACTCCGATTTCTGGCCTCTGGCTGGTTGGCGATTCCACCCACCCTGGAGAAGGAACGGCTGGGGTAAGCTATTCTGCATTAACAGTGGTTAGCCAGATTGAGGCGAATTAATCCCTTAAGGATTCGTCTTGACTTGTATTCGTCTTGACTTGTAATTGTTGCATCAGCCAATTGGCCGCAGCCGTGTTGGTTTCGGTGGTGAGACGTTCTAAGGTTTTTTCGAGGAGTGCGATCGCCAATCCGTCCAAAACCTGAGAAGTGGCGATCGGCTCATACAATCCATCTTGGCTTAAACCAAACGCAAACAGGCGCAGTCCTTTGACATCAATCACCCAGTATTCTGGCACCCCTAAACTTGCATACAGTTGCTTCTGCTCATCTAAATCCAAACTCAACGTTGTATCGCCAATCTCTCCCACCAAATCCGGTAACCGATGCCGCCTCAGATCAATTTTTCGAGGCTGGTCAGGTTGCCAGTGTGGGATGTTCTCCCCTTTGTAAAGGACTAAATCTGGCGCACAAGCTTGAGTTTCAGGGTTTTCAATGAGACAGCGACCAAAAGATTCCATGACGATTTCAGGATGCAAAAACGCCCAGAATCCAAAAATTATCGTCATCAAATCACTGAAACGAGAGTGTTCTGGCCCTTCTTTTCCCATATCAACCCAAAGCCAACTTTGATAAAAAGCAATTTTGCGCCAGTTTAGGTTGGGGCGATCGCGCACTGCCACATAGTCCTGCCAGGTTGCCCCTCGTTGTTGCAGAATGTTGGGAGATGAATAGGATTTTTCTAAAGAGAGTGTCATCGAACCCTACCTCGCAAATGGCAAATCGCTATCGTTGTTCTTGATAGTAACAAATTGAGCTAGTCCCTTCTCCTAGATAAAAAACTCAACTCGGGGCTTTTCAGGAATTAACTCTCGTTGTTCCAATTCAGCCAGAACTTTTGCAATACTTTCAGCAGGCGTTTCCCGATCGGTATAGCACACAACATCCGGTTGACTCGGCGGCTCGTAGGGATCATCAATTCCCGTAAAGGCCAGCAGTTCTCCCGCCCGTGCCATCGCATAGAGTCCTTTCACATCTCTGGATTCACAAACCTCCAGCGGCGCATTCACATAGACCTCAATGAGATTGCCAGTGTCTTTGCGGATTTCGTCACGGGTGTCCGCATAGGGACTGATAGCCGCCACGATCGCCACCACCCCATTGCGGCTCAGCAGTTTGGACACAAAGCCAATCCGCCGCAGATTGGTCGCCCGATCTTCCCGGCTATAGCCCAGCCCCTTGGAAAGATTAGTGCGAATCGCATCCCCATCCAGCACTTCCACCAGACAACTCCGCTTTTTCAGCGCCTGCTCTACCCCTTGGGCGATCGTCGTTTTCCCAGAGCCACAGAGACCCGTCAGCCAGAGTACAAATCCTTGCCGTTCCATAACATCTCGCCGAAAAACATTCTCCCCATCCTAAAGGAAAGTCCTTCGGGTTGAATAGTCCCGGTTAGGGTTATATGGAATCTTTATTGAAGGGGAAAAGGGAAAGGCGAAAGGGGAAAGGGGAAAGGGGGATCATTGAGTGAATTCTGGAACAAATCCTAGAGAAGTCCTGGAGAAGTCTCCTGGAGAATCCTGGAGAAGTCCTAGAAAAGCTCAAGAGAAGTCCTGGAGAAGTCTCCTGGAGAATTCTGGGGAAGTCCTAGAACAGCTCAAGAGATGTCCTAAAAGAAACACAGAAGAAAGCCAAAGAATTTTCCCGTTCCCCTTACCGCCCCATCCCCTCAACCAACCAAAGACATCCCCATCTCCTCACTCCCTACTCCCCACTCCCCACTCCCCCCGTCTGCTCCGCCATCCACGCCAAATAAGCCGGAGAACCCGCCAGAATGGGCAAGGCGATGATCTCGGGAACCTCGTA
Source organism: Oculatellaceae cyanobacterium Prado106 (assembly GCA_025454315.1). Taxonomy (GTDB): domain Bacteria; phylum Cyanobacteriota; class Cyanobacteriia; order Elainellales; family Elainellaceae; genus Prado106. Next base: position 466 of record JALOOP010000382.1, on the reverse strand, counting down.
GGAATGGAGCGATCGCACTCTCTCTTCCAGCCTAGAAAATTGGCTCAGATCGGTTTTGATCACCAACTGCCATTCTTCCTCGTGGTGGACTTCGTTCTGCCAAGTGTAGATGGAGCGGATGGGCATGAGGTTGACACAGGCGGCCAGTTTTTCTTGGACGAGGGTGCGGGCGATCGCCTCGGCCTCAGCGGCGGAGGCAGCAGTGACCAAGACAATGCCGAATTGGGCAGAGGCAGATTCCATAATCATGACTTTGAATGTGCTGAAGGGCTAGAGAGGTAGCTCAGATCTTGCACCCGTTGCAAGAATCCGCTGCTGATGGTGAATCTCAAAGGCTTGGGACGGCTTCGTTTCCAGCCCGCCCGTAGATGAATCACGGGCTATTCGTCAAAGTCCATTAAAATGGACTGCGGAGGCTGGATGTCTATCTGGACAGGCTTTTCAACCCATTTTAATGGGTTTTGTC
>JALOOP010000381.1 GCA_025454315.1 Oculatellaceae cyanobacterium Prado106 | reverse complement strand
GATGTTGGTGGCACCGGATACCAGTCCTCGCAACACGGGAACGCCGGGAGAAGCAGATAGCTGGGATCTGGGATTGGGCGCTGGATTCTATGTGGATGCAACAGAACTGCCTTGGCGATCGCACTATCAACTCTACAGCTATGTCGTCCGCGAGTTACCCCGGCTAATCCTCGATCACTTCCCGGTCAAGGGCGATCGCCAAGGCATCATGGGTCACTCGATGGGCGGTCATGGAGCGCTGGTTTGTGCGCTGCGAAATCCCACTCAGTACCAGTCTGTTTCGGCTTTTGCGCCCATTGCGGCACCGATGCGCTGTCCTTGGGGACAAAAGGCGTTTAGTCATTATTTGGGCAATGATTTAGAAACCTGGAAAGCCTATGATGCCAGTGAATTGGTGCGATCGCAGTCTAAAAAAAACCAGGGTGGCGATCGCCTGATTCTCATTGACCAAGGAACAGCGGATTCCTTCCTAGAAACACAGCTAATGCCACAGATCTTTGAACAGGCTTGCAATGAAGTAGGACAATCGTTAAAACTCAGAATGCAAGAGGGATATGATCATGGATATTACTTCATCTCAACCTTCATTGAAGATCACATCCGACATCACGGAGAGATTCTTTGGAATACTTAGTGAAATTTCTAAGCGTGTATGCTGTGAACATCGGCTGTATTAATTGTCCAATGGGCGCGCCACCATAATCCCGATCGCTTCTTCTACCCGAGACACGTAACTCTGCAAATCCCCAGCAATGATCACGCCCCGATTGGGAGCCGCATGAATTAGCCCGATGTTGCCGTCGGGCATTGGGTAGACCAATCCAGTATGGGTGACATCAAGTCCGGGGACAGCAGTGGCGATCGCCACAATATCTCCGGGTTGCAACTGGCTATAGATTCCAGCAATTTGCTCTGTGGGAATGTAGTAGAGGGTTTCCTGATTGAGCTTGGATTCAGTTTCCACGATGCATTGATAGTCGCGATCGCTGGCCATCAACTGAGGATAGCTCTGGCGGTGACTGCTCATAAAATTCAGCGTCTTGTTGAGGGGAATGCTGCCAAGTTGGGCTGATAGATCCATCACCAATCCTTTCCGCTGATTGTCCACAATCCAATCCGAGAAGTAATGCAAACGACTACAATAACCGTTCACTTCACCGTGACGATAGCGTAAATTTTGCACCTGTTGAGCAAAAGTTTGAGGCGTTGGATCGGCAGCCATTGCCGTTTTCGCTAATCCTAAAATCGACTCAACAAACAGCACACAGTCAAAATCTTGCAAAGACAAAACCAGTTTTTCAGAGGTTGATTGATCCAACAATCCAGCCACATAGGGCGCACCTAAGAACTGTTCTGCCAAGGTTTGTAGAATTTGACCGAGCGATCGCCCCGACTGTCTCTGTGCGATCGCCCCCGGCATCACCTGCTGAAACACCTGCTGATCCGCCGCTGACAGAGACAGAGATTCCACACTAGCAAGGGTCGCCTGAGCAACAGACCCAGCTTGCGGCATCACCCCAGAAGCCAGATTTGCCTGCGCTAATACCGACGGCGCATGTGCCGCAGAGGACAAACTCAACGACACGCCCATTCCACTCAGCAGCCCCATTATTGCCGCTAAGGAAGGATTGGCGAGGAGCGATCGCGCTTTCATGGAAGAGCGGAACTTAAAAAAGCGTCTCATATCGAATCGTGGAAGTCTTCCAAAAGGGCTACTGTGTGTACACAAGTCTCGATCGGCTTTGCTTCAGGGTTTTCGCCCCCTAAATTCCCCAAATCTGGGGGACTTTGAGTTCGATGAATCTTCGATTAATCCTTTAGGATTGCTTCTTTGAAGACTCCTCTGAAGATTCCTAGAGACTCCTCGAAGCTCTGCTCCCCCGAAATTGGGGGCAGGGGGCAAAAACCCGACAGTGAAGCTCTCTATACTGGCGTGTACATGGCAAAGAACAGAGCCACTTGAACAGGCTAATTTAGCCTCATTTGCTCAGTTTTCTGGGCTGAAAAGTGCCTCAAACCCTATTAACTTCGTACCCCCCCTGAATGGTTACGAACAGAGGGCGATCGCACTTGATCCACACCCAAGTCTACCCAGCGGCATACGTCAAAAGGCACAGACATCATTAAGAGTAACACTGTGATGGGTAATCTGTCGTTATCCAGAATTCCACTCCTCACCCCCATAACTTCAACCCTCAAGGCAGTTGCTAAAGCGAGTGTTGATTTAAGAAAAGCTGTTTCGCAAAGAGGATAGGCAAGTAGGAGAAGGTGAAAGGGCGAAACAAAGAGAATTGCCCTTCCCATCCACCCATCCACTCATCCACCCTTCCACCCTTCCACCCATCTACCCTTCCACCCATCCACTCTTCCACCCCAAACACCCCAAACACGGGATCATTGCAATTCATTACACCGAGCGATTCCACCGAGTGTTTCTGCATAGAATGATGGTGTGATCACAGGACGGACAGTTCAACGTTGAATTTGGTGATTGAGTTAGTTATTTTTGGTATCCCAGCAAGATTCCTAGCGCTTCGATTCCCACTTTTGCTACATCCCTGCAACGGAGGATTATATTATGACGACCTTCAAGCAATCGGCTGAGGCGATCGCGTCTGCTCCCCAGAAAATCATGCAGTTCTTGCTCTCTCCTGTTATTCGCATCTTCAGTCCGAGTGATGACAATTACCCCGCAACCGGGGTTCAACCCTTCGACGGCGATCCCGCCCACGAAAAACATCAATAACCACCCCCGTTCTCATTTACGTTCACTTCAATATCAGCCAGATTGAGCGATCGCTGTTGTGCGATCGCTCAATCTGGCTTTTCGCATGAGGGAGTGGGGAGTGGAGGAAGAAGGGGAAAGGGAAAAGGGGAAAGGCGAAAGGGGGGAACTTTGGCTTTCTTATCGTTGCTTCTGAGAAACGGTTTCTGTAAGTCAATGTATTAGCGTGTACCAGGGTATTTACCTTGATCTCTTCCTGACATTCTTAATAATTCATTCAATAATTTCGCCTTTCCCCTTTCCCCTTTCGCCTTTCCCCCTTCCCCTTTCCCCTTTCCCCTTTCGCCCCATCTCCCGTGTCACTCCCCATGTCACTTCCCCACCACTTCCTGGGTCACTTGCGATCGCCCCAAAATCCGCCAGTAAAAATCAGATACAATCAGGTCGAAATTGCATAACGCAGCACCGGATTGGACTATATCTCTCCATATCTCTTAGAAATATCGCTGAGAACGGGATATTGATTGAAACAGGACTGGAACAGGACAGATTGGCAAGTAGAGGCATGACATGAATTCCACACAACTCTCCGCATCGGGAAAGCAGCGCGTCCAGCAGGCAAGGCGGCAAAAAGGCTGGAAGGTGGACGATCCGCGTTGGCTCCGGGAAGCTAGCAAGATTTTGCAGCCTGACCGGGATTGGGATGCCGAAACCTATTTTTTTGCGATTGGCCATGAAACCTGGCGGCGGTTTCTGTTGGGCAAACGCCCGATTCGCAGCGAAACCTTTCAAGCTTTTTGTCAAGTGTTGGGGTTGCCCTGGCAGGAGATGATTCAGGGGCGATCGCAGCATGATTGGCAAGATGCGCCGGAACTGCTGGCCATCTCGGGGCGATCGCTCTATGGTCGCACCGAAGAACTGCAACAGCTAGAGCGCTGGGTCAAAGGCGGCACCTCTCATCTCATCGAGATTGACGGCATGGGCGGCATTGGCAAATCGACGCTGCTGCGGGAAGCCATTGAACCGATCAAAGGACAGTTTGAATTTATTATTTGGCGATCGCTCAAAACCACCTCGACCTGCGAAGCGCTGCTGTTTGACCTGACCTCTTTCCTGTCCCAAACCCAAACCACAACCCCTGTCCTCGATCGGGCGGCTGGCGATGTGCTGGATGATGCGTCCGATCGCTCCTCAACGGGCAATCTGCTGCCGTTGCAAAATGCCTTTCTGCAAGCGCTCAAAACCCATCGCTGTCTGGTGGTTCTAGATGATTGGGAAGTCGTCATGGACAAGGGCATGATGGAGGAGGGAACTTTGGCTGATCCGCAGTTAGACCAGTCAGCGGCCTATCGCAATCTCCTTCTGAGTTTAGGTAAGGAAAAACATTCAAGCTGTGTCTTTGTCCTCAGTTGCGAGAAACCCGCAGAGTTCGATCGCCTCTCCCAGCCCCTGACGCAACGGCTGAAGCTCAAGGGCTTGCCCGATTCTGCGGCGATCGCCATGATGCGTGCGACAGGTTTAACTGGAACGGACACAGAACTAACCCGGTTCAGCCATCTGTACAGCAATAATCCTCTGATTCTAGAGTTGGCGGCTCGTCAAATTCGTAGCGTTTTGGGCGGCAACATTGCCCAGGCGATCGCAGGCACGACGATTTTATTCAACGATGCGATCGCCGACTATTTCCACAACTATTACCCCCAGCTTTCTCCCCTGGAGCAGAATATCCTGTACTGGCTGGCAATTCGCTGGAATACCGCCACCTTTGAACAATTGATGCAGGATATCGCGCCTGCCGTATCTACGAATGAACTGATGAATGCGCTTTATTTTTTAATTGAGGGGCGATCGCTGGTGGAACTCAATGCAGATTTAGACTGCTATTTGCTCTCTCCCGTTTTTCTCAGCTATACCCTTCACCGTTTGATCGAACAATTCTATGAAGAACTGATTCAAATCATTCAAACCCAAACGATTCAGGGAAGCGAACTGATTGCGACTCATGCGTTGATGACGATCCCAGATACGGAAACGTCACTAGAAGGGGAACAGCGACGACGTATTGTTCGACCCATCCTGAAGAAACTGGGCGATCGCATTCCAGACAGCGCTCGTTTACGGCAGGAACTCGAAAAAGTGGGGGAGTTGGGGCGATCGCTAGCCCCCGCAAAACATTACGTCACCAAAAACATCTCGCTGCTACTGGGGTAATCCCAAATCGATGTAAAGCTGTACCATAGATCTGTAGTGGTAAAACATCGCTAAAACAAGGGTTTAGAATGCTTTCACGATGCATTCTAATGGGCTTGAACCCAGATGTTCTATTGTACTCCTTTGGCTCTGTCCTACTAGTAAGATGCGTTAGCGTAGCATAACTCATTGTCGGCTCACCGATTCAAGCGGCTTCACATAGATTTTGATATTCAGAAGCTTCTCAGTTGCCGTTGCTGGTGAACCTTTGGGTGAGGACTTCCAGTAGCTGTTGGACGGTGGAACGGAACTCGGCGCGATCGATCGATGCCTGGTTGCGGTCTTGTTCCGCCTGATGCTGAAATGCGGCCATCTGCCCCTGGAAGGCCGCCATTTGCAGTCGAAAGTCGGCCATCTCATAGGCTGAACGCTGATTGACTTCCTCAATGCGTTCCCCCAAATCGGTAATCATGCTGACCGTATCGGCAATGCTGCTTCGCATCTCTTGACGCAGTTGCTGAGTTTCCTCACGCTGCTGTTGGGCAAGGGTTTGAAGTTCTTGGTGCAGTTGACGGTGTTCTTCCTGAGATTCTTGGCGCAGCCGACGGCTTTCCTCTTGGGCTTCTTGGCGCAGTTGCTGAGCCATCTCGCTTTGCTGCTGGGCAAGGGTTTGGAGTTCTTGACGCAGTTGACGGTGTTCTTCCTGGGAGTCCTGGCGTAGTCGCTGAGTTTCCTCGCGCTGCTGTTGGGCACCCTGCATCAGCGCCTGAATTTGCTGATTAATTTGACGCTGGTCTTCTTGAAATTCCTGGCGCTGCCGCTGGTTTTCTTCTTGAAATTCCTGGCGCTGCCGCTGGTTTTCTTCCTGGAATTCCTGACGCAGTCGCTGGCTTTCTTCCTGGAATTGCTGGTACCACCGCCGATTTTCTTCCTGGAACTCCCGGCGCTGACGCTGGTTCTCTTCCTGGGTTTCTTGGCGTAGTCGTTGATTGTCTTCGCGCTGCTGTTGGTCGCTCTGCAGGAGGGCAGCAGCGAGGGCTTCTAGGCGATCGAGTCGAGTGGGGTCTTGCTGGGTCATGGTCTTGTCTTATGGTCTGGCTAGAAATCGCCTGAATCCTCGTTTTAGGAGGGGTTATAGGAGGGGTTAGAAGTGTTTCAGGCGGTATCGATTTCAGCTTAATTCATTTGTACTAAAAACACACGACTTATGTCGTTTTAATGATAACCCGTGATGAAATCAGCGGTTCACAAGGTGATCTCTGGTTTCATCACGGGAGCCATTCCCATCCATTAACATCCACTGAATTTTGACCGATCGCTACAAGGTGAGCGATCGCTATGAGGCGTTATGAGGTAATCGATCGCACATAATTCGCCAAGCGATCCATGCCTGCCTTAATGTTTTCAACATTGGTAGCGTAGGACAGGCGAATACAGTCATCGGCACCAAATGCAATGCCTGGAACCGCTGCCACCTGCTGGGTTTCTAACAGACCATCGCAGAAGTTGAGGGAGTTGACCCCGAGTTTGCTGATGTTGGGGAACAGATAGAAAGCGCCCGTGGGGGCAGGGCAGATGAAGCCAGGAATAGTGTTGAGGGCATCTAGCATGATTTGGCGACGTTCGGCGAAGGCGCGCACCATTTCAGTGACACAGTCTTGGGAGTTTTCGTAGGCGGCGATCGCACCATACTGGGCAAAGGTACAGACATTGGATGTGCTGTGGCTTTGGATGGTTTCGATCGCCTTAATCAAGGGCAAAGGAGCCGCCACAAAGCCAATCCGCCAGCCCGTCATGGCATAGGTTTTGGCAAAGCCACTGCTGATGATGGTGCGCTCGAAGGATGCAGGACTGACGGCACCAATGCTAAGATGTTGGGCATCGTCGTAGAGAATTTTTTCGTAGATTTCATCGGAAACGACCCAGAGATCATGCTCGACGATGACTTTGGCGATCGCTCGAATCTCATCCGGGGTATACACCATCCCGGTGGGGTTAGAAGGCGAATTGAGAATCACCAGTTTGGTCTTGGGTGTGATCGCCTGCTGGAGTTGCTCTGGGGTCATGCGGAACCCGGCTTCCAGGGTTGTGTTGATGATGACTGGGGTACCTTCCGCCAGCTTCACCATTTCCGGGTAGCTGACCCAGTAGGGCGCAGGAATGATTACCTCATCCCCCGGTTCAATCAGCGCCATCATAATGTTATAGAGCGAGTGTTTGCCGCCGTTGGTGACGACAATATTGGCTGCTTCGTAGGGCAGGTTGTTGTCGCGTTGCAGCTTTTGGGCGATCGCCTGTCTCAGTTTAGGTTCACCCGCAGCAGGGCCGTAGCGCGTCTTGCCCTCCTCCAAGGCTGCCGCTGCTGCCGCCCGAATATGGGACGGTGTGTCAAAGTCTGGTTCACCCACACTAAAGCTCAAAACATCGATGCCATCTCGTTTCATCGCTTTGGCTTTGGCGTCGATTACCAGGGTTAAGGAGGGCGTTACCTGAGCCACCCGTGCTGCCAGTTTCATGGTTCTTGCTTGCAATAATGATTACCCAACATAGTCCGAAGCGTCGCTGTAGTCCAGCATACGCATCCTTCTCCTAAGATTAGCGAATCCTTGCGGTGGAACCACGCCAAAGTAGCGGTTTTTTACATCTCCAAATTGCATGTAACGCATGATGATCCTGCATACCCAGCAAGTTTTTGTCACTTTGGCCGATCCCGACGGCCAAACCCTGACCCATTTCTATACCCAATTGTTCAACCAGCCACCCGCCCAAATCATCCCCCAGGTCTATGCCGAGTTCCACCTCCCTGGCCTCAAACTTGGCATCTTCAAACCCAAGCAAACTCACCAAGTCGAGTTCTCTAACTCCCATCATAGCGGCATGAGCCTCTGCATCCCGGTGGATTCTTTAGAAACTGCGATCGCCCACCTCACCACCCTCGGCCACCCGCCCCCCGGCGAAATCATCCAAGCCCCCCACGGTCGCGAAATCTACGCCTACGATCCCCTGGGGAATCGGTTGATTTTTTTTCAACCGAATTAGGGAGGGCGAAAGGGGAAAGGGGAATGGGGAAAGGCGAAAGGGGAAAGGGGAAAGGGGAAAGGGGAAAGGGGAAAGGGGAAAGGGGAAAGGCGAAAGGCGAAAGGGGAAAGGCGAAAGGGGAAAGGCGAAAGGGGAAAGGGGAAAGGGTGGATCGTGGGGTAGATGTCGAAATAATTCGGGAGACTGTTCAAATCAAAACATTGATGAGTCTTTGAATTGCAGTGAGTTCAATCTTTGACCTGAACCAAGAGATTCCCTTTTCCCTTTCCCCTTTCCCCTTTCCCCGTTCAACCCACTTCCCAAAAGTGTCAAATATTAAGCAATACTACTCTAGGTAACGTAATTGTAAAATGCGGCGATTTTTTATGCTGAAGTCAGGACTGGCGTACTTATTGGTTTTTCTGTTGACCGCGCTCTGCTGGTTCGGACAAGCTACCCCGATCGCAGCCCAACCCACTGCACTCCCTTTAGAAACTGCACCTATCGATATGGCCAGCAAATCTCTCTTTTCTTTTTCCGGCAAGCGTCCCACCGATTTGGGCATCAAAGATGGCAAACTGGCAGTCTGTCCGGGTTCGCCCAACTGTGTCAGTAGCCAAGCCCCGGCCACCGATGCCGAACATGCGATCGCCGCGATCGCCTACACTACTTCTCCCAGTGAAGCCATGACCAGCCTTAAGTCCGTGATTCAGGGCATGGAGCGCTCGGAAATTATCGAAGAATCCGGCAATTACCTCTATGCCGAATTCACCAGTGCGCTGATGGGCTATGTCGATGACGTAGAGTTTTACCTGGATGAAAATCAAAAGGTTATCCATGTTCGATCGGCGTCTCGTCTCGGGAAGTCTGATCTGGGGGTCAACCGCAAACGGGTGGAAGCCATTCGGGAGCAGTTGCAATCGCTGAAGGTTTAAGGGTTCGGTTTGAGGGAAAGGGCGATCGCCAATGACGCAACGAGCGATCGCCAAACTTCAAATCCACGACAATTCCAACTGAATTTCACCCAATTTTCTAAAAAACTTCGGGGAGGGGCACTACCCCTCCCCCAATTGTTTGTGTTCAGTGAATAGACTCTGGTGTGATCTGCGTCGCCTTCAAATGACTCTTCAGATGCCTCTGGTAGAGCGGTTTTGGCGGAGAGATTGGCTGAATTGAGGGGGATGGGGGGCGATCGCACAAGACGATAATCCTTACGCCTGCCAACTTTCAGACTTTCTTAAGATTCTCCCAGAGGGTAAAGGCTCGATCCCCATTTTGAACTCTTCTGATTTCGCCCTTGCCA
>JALOOP010000033.1 GCA_025454315.1 Oculatellaceae cyanobacterium Prado106 | reverse complement strand
TGCCGAGGGAGCGATCGCCCCTACTCCCCTAAAAAGTAAGTAAAAATTCGGTTCCCCAGAGGTGAAAAATTGCTCGTGGATTCTTTCGGCAATTAGAGAGGAAGATTACCAAAATCATGTCACTTAAAAATGTCACTGAAATAAGCTAAAACCCCTGGCGAACCGCCCTCTAAATCCTCCAATTCTGGGGGACTTTGAGTCTTTGAAGGTTCAGGGAATCGTTAAAAACAGCTCAAGCTTCCAAAAGTTTCGGTTCTCCCAAAGTTGGGGGTTGGGGATAAATTACCCGATGGGGTAATTCTCCGAAGCAGCGGGATTTTCGTACTCTAAGTTCAGGTCAGCACTTGAATTGGGCGATCGAAGTTTTCCATTTCCCTTAGCTATTTCTTGTAGCAGATTCTTGTAGCAGATCAGAACCCTCTTGAATAACGGTTGAAATTCCATGTCTACTTCCCCCTCCACTCATCCTGTTTCCCCTAACCGGACTGCGATCGCCCCTCCCCAAAACTGGCAAGCGGTCGAAGTGTCCGAGGGTGTGACCGCCTATATCGCCCCCGACGATCAGCAACTCGTGATCAACGCCGATCCCGTCGTCATTGACGGTACCCGGCATCCCTATTTGACCCGGTTGCACCTGTCGGATGTGATTGCCAATGCGATTTCCCCCAATCAGTACCAATGGCGAGGCGTGTGGCAGGGAGAAGGCTACGATCGCATCATTGACCCAACCGGAAACCTGGCCACCAAGCGAGAAAAGGGAGCCGACATTGATTTAACCGTGACCTATCGGGTGGGGGCGAATTCATCCAGCCCAGCCAGTTTGATCGTTCAACTCAAAAGCCACCAAAATCTCACGGCTCAGTTGACCAATCTTTCGGCCTTTTTAATGGATGCTCAAACCGGGGAAGTGCGCGATCGCAAAGACTTTCCGCAGTTGCCGCCAATTTATGATGTGACACTGACTCCAGCCTACGGAAAACCAGTGACGAAGCGCTTGGAAAGACTAGGGGCAATCGTGTTTGAATATCATCTACCATCCGAAGAAGTCCGACAGCTTTTCCCCCTACAAATTGAGGCTGAGAACCGTTTTTGGGGCGATCGCCTACAGGAAATTGCCGAATTAGAAGCTAAAGGCTGGGTGATTCGAGAAGTCCCTGAAGCTACATAGCCCGCTCGATCGCATGAACGGGTGCGCCCAGTGATTTTGCTTCATTGAATTCATCAGGATCGTGTTGTGACAAGGAAATCCCTTGCTGCAACACGATTTTGGCGATCGCACTCATTCAATCCCTTCCCTCACCGCTGCAATCCAGCCAACAGAACTGCCCAAATCGCTTGCGCTAAAGTGATAGAAATTCCTACGCCGAGCCAATGAGAACTGTGCCAATCCGGCTCTTTCTGCTTTCCGTACCAAACTTCAGAAAAAACGACCGTAAGTATGAAATAATACCCAAAATCCTGATTAAAGCGGTGAATTGGAGCAGGAGTGGAGCGATCGCCCACCGCCAACTTTTGACAACTTTTGGCAACTTTTGCTGACTTTACTGAAACCTATCCCAAAGCAATTCTCAAACCAATTCTCGAACCAATTGGTGCAATCGCTCACAATTCAATATCAAATCCCTATAACTCTCCGATTCATCCCAATGCGATCGGAGCGCGTCTCCCACACCTAGCCCCTCAAGCCCATCTCCAGCCTTGTGTTAATGAGAAAGAAATAAGAAAGAAATAAGAAAGAAAACTGGGAGATTTCCTCTTCAACCGTTCATTTATCTGTAAACGATTGATGCTGTAGTCTGTCATCAGAACAGTTCATTATTATGGCTCACCGGGTAACCCCACCAAAATTCACACCGGGATCGGCAGCCTTCGGGGATATCCTATGGCATGATGGACTACGAGTGTGCAGATGCCGATCGGATACCTTCGTTTACCAGTCATTCGGGCTGAGCAAAAAGCCAACAGCCCATAGCGCGTCATCCAACCGAGCATTATCCAGCCGACAAGAGGCCATATGAATCAAACGGGAACGGGTCAGACCTTACAGGGAGGCAAATACACCCTCGACCACCTGCTGGGACAGGGCGGATTTGGCATCACCTACAAAGCCACCCATCACTACCTGGGGCAAACGGTGGTGATCAAAACCCTCAACCCGATGAATCAGAACCATCCGCAGTTTGCCAAACTGGAGCAACAGTTCAAAGACGAAGGCCGACGGCTGGCGCTCTGTGTTCACCCCAACATTGTGCGCGTCAATGACTTCTTCATCGAAGACGAAGTCCCCTACCTGGTGATGGACTACATCCCTGGCCAAACCCTCGAAGAACTCGTCTTTCCCGACCATCCCCTGCCCGAAGCGATCGCCATTCACTACATCCGGCACATCGGCGCAGCCCTGGAAGTCGTCCACCAAAGCGGCCTCCTCCACCGCGATATCAAACCGCAAAACATTATTCTGCGCCAAGGTACCCAGCAAGTCGTCTTGATTGACTTTGGCATCTCCCGCGAGTTCACCCCCGGCGTCACCCAGACCCACACCAGCATGATCTCCGAGGGCTATGCTCCCGTCGAACAATATATTGTCCAGCAAAAGCGAACCCCCGCCAGCGATGTCTATGGCCTCGCCGCCACTCTCTATGCTCTGCTGACGGCTCAGGTTCCGGTCGCTTCTATCTTGCGCGATCGCCAGTCCATGCCTGCCCCTGCCGACCTCCAGCCCTACCTCAGCACCGCCGTCAACCAAGCGGTCATGCGAGGCATGGCGATCGATGTCCACTACCGTCCCGCCACGGTCGCCGATTGGTTAGCCATGCTGCCCAGCTACGAACCCATGGCCGGCGAACCCATCACCCAACCCCCCAGTCTCCTAGCCGTCACCCCACCCCCGACCGAACCCACCCTAGCCGTCAGCCCCCGCTACATCCCCTCCTCCCAATACCCGCCCGTCACCCCGCCCATCTCCCCCCCTCCCTATCCCCCCACCCCCCCATCCCCCTACCCCGCTCCCAATCACCCTTCCAGCTACGCCCCCACGACAATGCCCACCGTCATGCACCCAGCCCCGGTGGCCGCCACTCCAACCAAACGGCGATCGGAAGGCTGGGGCTTTACCTTCTTGGGTGTGGTGGCGATCGCCAGCATTGTCACCGCTGCCGTCGGAGCCATCTGGTACCAATCCCAGCAGTACGCCAACAATCCACCCCTGCTGCCCATCGAGTCGCCGATCCCTGATCCCGAAGTTTCCCCTTCCCCTACCCTCGAAGCCTCCCCCACTCCCACCGAGTCGCCGTTGGCCGTCAGTCCTTCGCCCGATCCAGTTCCCCTCCCCGATCCCGTCGAGGTCGCCCCCGAGGAAGTTCTCCCCGACCCCATTCGAGTCGCCCCTCCCCAAAACAACCGCCGCAATTCCGATCGCGCCAACAAACCCTCCCGAGGCAATTCCTCCCGTCGAGGCGTTCCCGGCATCACCACAGGCACCTCCGAAGCTGATGTCGTCGCCATGCTGGGCGAACCTAACGAAATCAACGACAGCGCCTACTGGCCTAACACCTACTCGACTCGCTATGAGGTCGTCCCCGATCAAGTAGACGTGGGCTACATCTTCGACCAGGACAGCAACCGTCTCCGCCAAACAGAAGCCAGTTTTGCCCAATCAGTAGACACTCTAACGATGCGAGTCACCCTCAACGGCATGTTGGGCGGTGGATTGACCCAGGAGATCGAACAGGGGTTGTCGGCAGTGCGCGATCGCCAAACCGACCAATATTCCTTCCAGGTGCGCTCCCTCAAAGGCATCATTCAGCGCAACGACCAAGACCGCATCTACATGGCCGTCTGGGAAGGGGATTTGCACTAATGCCCACGCTCTACGTCGCCATCACCAACCACGGCTTTGGCCATGCCACTCGCACCGCCTCGGTCGTCGCTGAAATTCAAAAACAACTCCCCGATCTGCTGGTGATTCTGGCCACCACCGCACCCCGCTGGCTGCTGGAATCCTACCTGCCGGGAGACTTTATCCATCGTCATGCCGCCTTTGACATCGGCATCATCCAAAGCGACAGTGTCACCATGGACAAAGCGGCCACCCTGGCCAAGCTCCAGCAAATCCGCACCGAGCAGTTCAGCATGATTGCCCGAGAAGCCACCTTCCTCCAGCAAAATCGCGTCGATCTGGTACTGGCCGACATTCCTCCCCTGGCCACGGCGATCGCCCAAGCCGCCCACCTCCCCTGCTGGATGATCAGCAATTTTGGCTGGGACTTCATTTACCGTCCCTGGGGCGGTGCGTTTGTAGAAATGGCCGATTGGATCGCCGAGTGTTTTTCTCGCTGCGATCGCCTCTTCCGTCTCCCCTTCCACGAACCCATGAGCGCCTTCCCCCACATCACCGATGTCGGACTCACAGGCGGCACCCCCCACACCGACATCACCACCCTCCGCGAAAAATTCCAGATCACCGCACCCCCCGAACAAACCATCCTCCTCACCTTCGGCGGCCTAGGACTCGATCAAATCCCCTACCCAACCCTGCAACGCTTCACCGACTGGCAGTTCATCACCTTCGATCGCCAAGCCCCCGACCTCCCCAACCTCCTGAAAATCACCGATCCCTACTATCGCCCCGTCGATTTCATGCCCCTCTGTAGCCGCGTCGTCTCCAAACCGGGCTACAGCACCTTCGCCGAAGCCTGCCGCATGGACACCCCCATCATCAGCATCACCCGCGACGACTTCGCCGAATCCCCCATCCTCCTCAGCGGCATCCAAGACCACATGCCCCACCAAGTCCTCTCCCCCCCAGATTTCTTCCACAGCAACTGGGAATTCCTCGAACACCCCCTACAACCACCCCGGACTCAGCAAAAAGTCTCAAAAGATGGCAATTTGGCGATCACCCAAGCAGTTCTGGACTACTTCACATCCTAGAAAGACAAAACCTTATAACCGCAGAGACGCAGAGACGCAGAGAGGGGAAAAGGCAAAAAGAAGCCTTTGAAATGTTTATAGGAATCTTTCACTGAAATCCCTACTCCCTACTCCCTACTCCCTACTCCCTACTCCCTACTCCCCACTCCCCACTCCCTTCTTGTAACAAATCACCAACCCCCTGCGGCTGTCAGATAGAACAGCGGTAGGATAATGTATAGGTTGCGATCGCACTCTCACTCCAGCACCCAAGCTTTAGTAGAGGCCGTCGCGTTGTTTCGTCATGAGGGGGGATAAATGATGACAACCTTACATATCACTGAACAAGAAGTCGCAAAAATGACCGTGGTTGAGGTCGCTGAACTAGCCAAGCGCCTCGAACAAGATGACTATACCAGCCCCTTTGAGGGTCTACAAGACTGGCATTTGCTAAGAGCGATCGCCTTCCAGCGCCCCGAACTAGTCGAACCCTATCTCTATCTACTAGACATGGAAGCCTACGACGAGGCTTAATCTAACCTCCTGTTTTCGTATCTTTGGCGGAATCTTTGGCAAGACCGTTCAACTTGATCCATTAGAATCTAGGTCGTCAGGCTCTAGGTCTAATCAAAGGTTGGACGGTCTTCGTTTGAGCATTTTTGGACATTGAAGATCAAACCTAAAATAAGCTGAGAAGACAAACTCCTTTACATCTCTGCGTCTCTGCGTCTCTGCGGTTTAAATTCAAAATATGGTCAAACATCGACGCATTCTAGTCGGCATCGGCGGCGGCATTGCCGCCTACAAGGTCTGTGAAGTCGTCTCCACCCTGGCTAAAACGGGGGCAGAAGTGCGCGTCTTACTCACCCACAGCGCCCAACAATTTGTCAGCCCCCTCACCTTCGCCACCCTCAGCCGCCATCCCGCCGACACCGACGATACGTTTTGGAATCCCCAGCAGGGTCGCCCCCGCCACATCGAACTGGGCGAATGGGCCGAAGTCTTTCTCATTGCTCCTCTCACCGCCAATACTCTGGGAAAACTCGCCCACGGCCTAGCCGATAATCTGCTCACCAACACTGTCCTGGCCTCTACCTGTCCAGTTCTCCTAGCCCCCGCCATGAACACCGATATGTGGGAGCAGGTCGCCGTCCAGCGCAACTGGCAGCAACTCCTCACCGACTCCCGCTACCACAGCCTCAACCCCGGAGCGGGAATTTTGGCCTGCGATCGCATCGGCAAAGGTCGCATGGCCGAACCCCCCGAAATCATCGCCCACCTCCAATCCCTCCTCTACCAACCCCAACGCGATCTCCAGGGCAAAACCATCCTCCTCAGCGCCGGAGGCACCCGCGAATACCTAGACCCGGTGCGCTTCATCGGTAACCCTTCCACCGGAAAAATGGGAATCGCCCTAGCCCAAGCTGCCCAGCACCGAGGCGCAACCGTGACGCTGGTTCATGCCCCCATCGAAGATCATCTCCTGGCGCTGATCCCTGAAGTTCGCCGTGTCCCAGTGACAAGTGCCGCTGAAATGCAACGGGCGATGCTCTCTCACTTTCCCCTTGCCGACTGGACGATCATGGCGGCTGCTGTCGCAGATGTCAGTCCAGCCACCTACAGCAGCGAGAAACTGCCCAAGCGATCGCTCCCCACCCAACTCCCGCTCGCCTCGGTTCCAGATATCGTCGCCGATCTAGGACAACGCAAACAACCCCATCAACGACTCATTGGCTTCGCCGCCCAAACGGGAGATATCGTTGCCCCCGCACTGGAAAAAATGCAGCGAAAGGGCTTGGATGCGATCGTCGCCAATCCCGTCGATCTACCTAACAGTGGATTCGGCAGTGAGCAGAACCAGGCTATTGTCTTGGACAAACAGGGAAAGAAAGTGGCGATCGCACCCTGCTCAAAGCTGCTCATGGCTCACCAAATCCTAGATTTTGTCAAATCATGATATGCTTCTAAGGCGAAAAAATAGCCTCTCTGTTCGGATTGTCCTTCAGCAGGCATCGGTCATGGTTATGGTCATGGTCATGGGTCATGATCTCATGGGTTTCAATCACTGATCCCTTTCATGGTTGGCGATCGTGAATCACAATCATCGACCCCAGTTAGCGGTCATAATCATCGGTCAAGCTCATCAGGCACGCGCACCGATCGCCAATCCGTCCAATCGTTTTTATCTATCTCGATTCATTCATCAGGGTGTAGAAACTTGCAAAAAATCAGATGCAAAAATAACGCATCATAAGCATTTGGACGAAAGTCTAGACGGCCTTAAATTTTCTGCAAGAATACTAAGGAGCTTTATGGTAGGGCGTTACTGAATCTCAGAAAACCACTCGGGATAACTCTATCCCTGCATTCGGTCTTCTGCATCCCGTAACCCCGATCGCTTTTCATATCAAGCTTTTTATATCGAGCTTTTCACGATCCAGCTTTTCCATGTCCAGCTTTTCACGATCAAGCTGCGGAAGGGTCTTCTACTACCTGTTGATGTATGAGTACGCTTACACTTAAAAAACTGGCTGTCCGGGGCGCGTTCTGGACAGTTGCCAACTATGGCACGAGTCAAATTCTTCGCTTTGGCGGCAATTTATTGCTGACTCGCCTGCTCTATCCAGAATTTTTCGGCCTGATGGCTCTGGTCAATATCTTTGTCATCGGCTTAAAGCTCTTTTCAGATGTGGGCATTGGCCTCAGTATTGTTCAAAATAAACGGGGCGAAGAACCCGCCTTTGTCAATACCGCTTGGACCATTCAAGTCATTCGAGGATTTTTGCTCTGGGGTCTGTGCCTGCTGATTGCCTATCCCATCTCACTCCTCTACGACAATGCCCAGTTGCTCTGGCTGCTGCCCATGGTCGGGGTGAGTACCATCCTGGATGGGTTTAGCGCCATGGCTCCGTTTCAGTTGGAGCGGCGCTTGGATCTCAGCAAGCTGATGTTCCTGGAACTTACGACCCAGATGATTCATCTCATCGTCATGATCGTCTGGGCTTATCTCAGTCCCACAATTTTGGCGATCGTCGTTGGCGGCTGGGTGTCCGGCATTGTCCGTATGGTGCTAACCTACCGCCTCATCCCCGGCTATCGCAACTACTTCAAGTGGGACAAAACGGCTGCCTCTGAAATCTTTGCGATCGGTCGCTGGGTTTTTCTCTCCACTGCCCTCACCTTTCTCGCCGAACAGGCCGATCGTCTGCTCCTCGGTCGATTA
The DNA here is from genome assembly GCA_025454315.1 of Oculatellaceae cyanobacterium Prado106. Taxonomy (GTDB): domain Bacteria; phylum Cyanobacteriota; class Cyanobacteriia; order Elainellales; family Elainellaceae; genus Prado106. The sequence goes on along the minus strand of JALOOP010000033.1, from coordinate 16,488 downwards.
CTCAGCCTCGAACTCCTGGGGATCTACGGCATTGCCCTGATGATGGGCGATGTACCGCGCCAAATTGCAATGGCGCTCGGTCATCGGGTGATCCTGCCTGCCGCTTCCAAGCTCGTCGATCTACCTCGCGCCGAGCTTCGCCGAAAAATTCTGCCCCATCGCCTAAAACTGCTGCTGCTGCTCATGCTCGGGATTCTGATCCTCGCTGGCGGCGGCGATCTAATCGTCAATTTTCTCTATGACGAACGCTATGCCGCTGCCGCCTGGATGCTCCCCATTCTGGCCTTGGGAATGTGGCCCCGTCTACTCTGCGCCACCATCGAAGCGTCCCTGTATGCGATCGGCAAAATGCAGTACACCACCTTCGCCAATTTCTGCCGTCTGATCTCCACCACCGTCGGCATCTCCATCGGCTTCTACTTCTTCCAGGTACCGGGAGCGATCGTCGCCGTCTCCCTCAACGATTTCTTCTATTACATCTCCGTCAGCTTCGGCCTCCACCGCGAAGGTCTAGGCTGCCTCCGCCAAGATGCCCAAGTCACCAGCTACCTAGTCGGCATCCTCCTGCTGATGATGTTTGTCCGCATGAGGCTAGGGTTGGGGTTGCCGTTTGAGGGCATGTTCTGAAGAGGGGAAGGGGGAAAGGGAAAAGGCGAAAGGGTGGGCATTGAATCGAACTTTGGAGCAGCCGTAGAGATTTTCTCAGTTTTACCTTTTTGGCTCCGTTCACTGATGGCATGAAGGAGTCAATCCAGTGAAATCGATTCGACGAACTCACCCAAGGTTCCCCTTTCCCCTTTTCCCTTTCCCCCACTTCCCCTAAGAAGCCGACTCCCCCTGCCCCGGAGACTCAAACTTATAGCCCACGCCACGCACCGTTTGGATCAGAGCGGGTTGGGAGGTGTCGATTTCGATTTTTTTGCGGATTTGGCCGATATGGACATCGACGACGCGCTGATCGCCGACATATTCGTAGTCCCAGACTTTTTGGATGAGTTCAGCCCGTCGCCAGACTCGTCCGGGGTGGCTGGCGAGGAAGTGGAGCAGGTCAAACTCTAGGGCGGTCAGGGCAACAATATCGTTATTCAGGGTGACTTCTCGTCGCACGGGGTCAATGACCAGACCGTTGAAGGAGAGGCACTGTTGTTCGGCAGTGGTTACGGCACGTACCCGCTTCAGAACCGTTCTGACTCGACGCTCTAGCTCACCCAAACTAAAGGGCTTGGTGAGGTAGTCATCGGCTCCCTGGTCAAAGCCACGAATTTTGTCGGCTTCGTCGCTGCGGCTGGTCAGCATCAGGACAAAGACCCCTGTACGGCTTTGCATTTCCTGGCAGAGGGCAAACCCGGTGGAGTCCGGCAGGTTGATATCGAGAATCACCAGATCGGGGTTGAACTGTTCAAAGACTGCCAGGGCTGATTTGCCGTCTTCAGCGGCTTCGAGTTGATAGTCCTGTTTGGAGAGGAAGCGATGAATCAGGGTGCGAATCGCGGGGTCATCATCAACGACAAGAATCTTTTTGGCTTGAGCCATGGCCATAACCTTTACGTAAAATCGGTGAGCTAGAGAAAAGTCAGATTAACGTCAAACCAAAATTAAATCTGGCATCAAATCTGGCATCAAATCTGGGTGGGGCAGGTGTCAAGGGTGAAAATGTCAGCAAGTCTTGAAGACTCCATGAAAACTTAGACCCGATTCATCCTTCTCGCCTGAGAGCAATTCACAATAAATATATACTTGCCATTTGCCCTGCGAACAGAAACAATCGAGAATTCAAGACGGCAATTTGAGCGCGATCGCCCCCTATTGTCCAACCCTATTGTCCAATTGAGTGAGCCGATCGGGGGATGAATGTCAGAGTTGAGGACTTAGAATAGAAAGTAATCTTTATATTGACTCTATTTCGGAAAACTCGTTCGGTGGTTACACTAATGGCTAATCATAGCCGCTAAATTCCATTTCCACACGGGTTTGGTGGGCATTGAGCCGGATTTTGGCAGACTGTTTTGCTTGATGCTTTGTTCAACGTTACTCAAAGCCTTGAAAATCCCACCTTCTCAGAGTTTATTCATCGTTAGGCCGGGTTCCGCAATATTACGGGCTGTTCTTGACAAAAATTCATTCTACAAGGCTGGATTTTAAGTGCAAACTGTATGACATCCAAAATTATAGAGAAACTTAAGCCCTTGACGACTAGCATCTGAGAGCAAGATCAGGGATACTAGGATTCCTAGGTGATATCCCTGGATTTTCTCATCGGCCATAGCTCACCGATAAATATCTCACCGATAACTTATATCATTGATAAGTTATCTCACCGATAAGTCCCATCAATAGGTCTTATCGACAATATATGAAACGAGTTGTATTTGGGGGAGTTTCCTGGAGGTTGTGAATGAGCGGTAAAAGTCACTATGAAGTGTTGGGCGTTGGTGAAGACTCATCCTTCGATGAGATTCAAGAAGCCCGCACTCGCCTACTCAAAGATAAAAGTGGCGATCGCCAACAGACCGAGGCCGTCGAGGCGGCCTACGACGCTATCTTGATGGATCGCCTGCGCCTACGCCAAGAAGGGAAAATCAAAGTCCCTGAACGCATCCGCTTTCCCGAACGCATGGTCGAGCCACCCCCCGATTTCACCCCGGCTCCCTCCAGCAAGTCGGACAACGGCATCCAGCGATTTATCGATCGCCCCAACCGTTCCGATATCCTGATCCCCGGTGCCCTGTTCCTGGTCATGGGGGCCATGGCTCTGGTCATCGCCACGCCCACCATCCCCCTAGCGGTTGGTGTAGGTTTCAGCCTCTATTTCCTCAATCGAAAAGATCACAAATTTATCCGTGCCTTCCTCCTAACCATCGCAGGTTTAGTCGCAGGCAGCTTTTTAGGATTCCAAATCGGTGGCTTAATCACCTCCCAACTGGCCTCCATTCCCCTTTCAATTGACGTTTTTGTAACAGGGGTCACCCTGTTTGTCCTCTGGCTGGTCAGCAGCTTCCTCCGCTAGCTAGGTTCTCGACCACTCAGCATTCATTGATCAAAAGAGCGGCTTATCAACCTACTGGGTCGATGAGCCGCTTTTTGATGGTCTATTTTTTGATGGTCTGTTTTTCGATCGAGAGTCCTGACCTTGCCCCCATCCTATCATGGGAAATCTTCAGGCGTTCTGCTCTACGAAATCTGGCGATCGCTACTCCGCCAACGCCTTCGACTGCCCTCGATACAACGCGGTCACCGCCCCGATCGCATATTTGATGATAATTTCCCCAATAATCAGCGAAACCATCTGCATTGGCGGCAACTCCCCCAAAAAGGCAATCACCCAAAAAATAACCGTATCCAACGGCACCGAAACCGCATTACTCCCTGCCACCCGCACCAACCAGGAGCGCTCCAGCAGCCGTTGATAAACCTCCGTATCCGCCGTCTCTGAAATAATGATGGCCGTAAACGAGGCAATAATAATCCGAATCGGCACCGCCAGCAGCCCACTCATTAGAACATTGGCGAAGGCTGCGATCGCAATCGTCCCATACACCGCTGGTCTGCCGTACTGATGAAGGCGATCGCGCTGGGTAAAAGTAATGCCAAAAATAAAGGTTCCTAGAGCCACCTGTCCATAGATCGGCAGCGGAATAAACCACTCAGGTGTCGTCGTGTAGTTCGCTCCTAGCACCGCCAGGATATAAATCAAGCTGTGGATATACATGATTGCTCTTGGTCTGCTGCTGCTTCAAAGGTTAAAAGGTCAAAAGGCCAAAATTCGCCCCGACGATTCTCCCATGATGGTTCAAACGACGCAAAAGTTTGGTCTGAAAGTTAACAGAGTAGGGAAGAGAGGGAGTGGGGAGTGGGGAGTGGGGAGTGGGGAGTAGGGAGTGGATGGGTGACAGGGTGGATGGGTGGATGGGATTACTCGTTGGTCGCGTCAGCAGTGTCCTTGATGGCTTTTGAGGTGAACAAGCCAGTTTTCAGGGCGTAGTCGATCGCCGAGAAGGTCGGGGAAGGGGCTGAGGTGGGTGCCGTGGGGTTGGCAGTAGTCAGGTGGAGCGGGGCTTGGTGGCAGAGCAGCGACAGGACGCAAGAGCAGACTGCCAGCAAACAAAAATCCAAATTGCGACCTGACTTCAGCCAATCGACCGGATAGGCCACCGTCTGTACCTCCGACCGTACCAGGGGCGCAGCGTCAGAATAGCGAGCCAAATGGCGGTGTCCAGGCGATCGTTGCACGTTACTCATAGGGTTCACCCATTAAAGCCTTCACTCAAAACCTATATGATAGTTCAGACTGCATTTATGCTGCCCAGTTCCTTGAAAAATATAAGGCAGCGGGGAAAAAAGGGGAAAGGCGAAGAAGGGGAAAGGGGAAAGGGAAAAGGGGAAAGGGGATACAGAGAGTAAACGATGAGGAAACCATTGACTCCTTCATGATTCCCTCGACTGTCCTCCCTTAATTTCTATCCCCATCCCACCCATCCCAGAAACACACTATCCATAGAGAAGCCCCCCTTCCCCTTCCCCTTCCCCCTTCCCCTTTCGCCTTTTCCCTTTCGCCTTTCGCCTCTAAAAACCGTGTCCAGTTCCCCCACCCCCAACTCCAACCCAGACTTATTATTAGAGTCTTACGATTACACCCTGCCGCCCGATCGCATTGCCCAGAACCCAGTAGTTCCAAGGGATAGCTCAAAGCTGCTGGTGATTCGGGAAGCGCCCCAGTATGCCCATCATCACTTTCGTGATTTGGCCGATTTGCTCAGACCCCATGATTTGCTGGTGATGAACAATACTCGGGTGATTCCGGCGCGGCTGTATGGGCACAAGCTGAGGAGCGATCGCACTGAAGGTCAAAGCACCGAAGGAGCCAAAATCGAGGTTTTGCTGCTGGAGGAACTTCAGCCTCAGCAGTGGTTGGCCTTGGTCAGACCGGGTAAGCGTATCAAACTGGGCAACCGCATTGAGTTTGGCTCAGAATCTCTACGACTGCAAGCTGAGGTCGTGGGCATCGATGCACCTACGGGAGGCCGGGTATTGCAGTTTGAAACACCTGACCATCAGCCGCTCCTGTCGGTCTTGCCGATGCTGGGAGAGGTGCCGTTGCCGCCCTACATTCAGGACTCACAGGCTGACCCGGAGCAATATCAGACCGTGTATGGCGATCGCCCCGGTTCCGCTGCCGCCCCCACCGCAGGCTTGCACTTCACCCCCGAACTCCTCACCCGCCTCCAGGACAAGGGCATTCAGCAAACCTTTGTCACCCTGCATGTGGGAGTCGGCACCTTTCGCCCGGTGGAGGCCAGCGACATTACCCAACATCAAATGCATGGAGAATGGCTAGAAGTTTCTCAGGAAACTGTGGACAAAATTCAGCAGACCAAAGCCCAAGGCGGTCGCATCATTGCGGTAGGCACCACTTCGGTGAGAGCCTTAGAAGGAGCCGCAAAGGCCAGCGATGCTTATCAAGTGGATCAACTCCGTCCCTACTGCGGCAAAACCGAACTCTATATCTATCCCGGCTATCAGTGGCGAATGGTGGAAGGGCTGATTACCAATTTCCATTTGCCCAAGTCGAGTTTGATGATGTTGGTCAGTGCCCTGATTGGCCGGGAGCGGCTGCTAGAGATGTATAGAGTGGCGATCGCCGACCAATACCGCTTCTATTCCTTCGGCGATGCCATGCTAATTCTCCCGGAAGCCCAAATTAATCTCTCCCCTTCATAAAAACTTCACGCCGAATCAGTATCGTGTAACTAGTCACTCACCAAGCGAACTTTGCCGGGTCAATCACTAGCTCAAAACCTTGATACGTCAAGGCTTTTGGGTGATTCGCCCTGCAAAATTTGCTTGGCAGAGCATGACTGTTCCCCCTACATTTTTTTGAGGAGTACGCACATGATTCGTCGCAATTCTTTCCTGGCTCTGGGTGCTGTTGGTCTGCTGTCCCTGGTGGGCTGCACCGCCCCTGCCGATCAAGCCCAAAGCCCTTCCTCCGTGGTTGACTCCGCTCAACAAGCTGCAACCGATGCTACGGGTGCCGCTACGGATGCTGCTGCGGGTGCTGCTGGCGCTGCTCAGGATGCCGCTGCAGGTGCTGCTGGCGCTGCGGGTACCGCTGTCGATGCTGCTAAGGATGCTGCCACCTCTGGCATGGCTGCCCTGACCGATGGCGCTTCAGGTCTGATGACCGTTGTCACCGACACCAAGGCTGCCGTTGAAGCCGGTGACTTCGCCAAGGCTCAAACCGAATTCGCTAAGTTCGGCGAAGCCTGGGCCACCACTGGCGAAAGCATCAAGACCGCTTCCCCCCAAGCCCATGCCGCCATCGAGCAAGGCGTCACCAAGGTCAACGAAGCCCTGAGCGCTGCCCAGCCTGACCAAGCTCAAGTCATGGACGCTCTGACCTCCCTGGCTGGCAACCTGACCGGAACGGCTAAGCCCTAGTCTTAACGCCCTCTTCAAAGGGATAAAATCCGGTTGCGGGGACACCCTCCGCAACCGGATTTCAAACTCAAGACTTCAATCAACTGAAACTAGTTGTCAATCATTCTGGATTTTGAATGGTAGGGCTTCTATCAAAAGAGAGGTTTTGGAATTCATCCTCCAGATTTATTGATTCAACTGATATCCGTTGGAAAAGCAGAGAGGGATGTTGCGCGTGATGCAACATCCCTCTTTTGCTTTTGCTCCAATGCTTTTGCCCAAAAACAAATTCCCATGAAAAACCCCAGACAAGATGCCTGGGGGACTTGAAAGTTCCTGAAAATCGTCACCTATGAATCATGCCAAGGACAGCCCGATCGCACAAGAGGAGTCACACCCATCACCCACCCCCAAATAAGCAAAAAATAGGAAAAAAGTAGTCAAATTAGAACTCAAATGGGATGAAATTGAGGATTATTTTGGGATGAAATCTGAGGATGTCTAACCTTACGTCAATGGCTGAACGCCTGCCCTATCGAGGATTTGAGGAATTAAATCTTCCCGTTTGACAGCCATCAAATGAACGCCCTGACAAAGTTGTTGAGCTTGTTGAACTTGTTCTGCGGCGATCGCCACCCCCTCCTGCAATGGGTCAGCAGCCCGCTCCAGGCGATCGATAATCTCATCGGAAATTTGAATTCCAGGCACGTTTCGGTTAATAAACCGGGCATTTTTAGCCGACTTCAGTAGAAAAATACCCGCCAACACGGGCTTATTGCAGCCCGCCGCAATCTGGCTCATAAACTTATCCAATTTGTCAAAATCACAAATCAACTGACTTTGGAAAAACTGCGCCCCCGCCTCAACCTTGCGCTCAAATCGCCGCTGCAACCCCGACCAGCTCCCACACTGAGGATCAACCGCCGCCCCCGCAAATAAATGGGTCGCGCCATCGGGCAAAGCCTTCTCATTGGCATCAAAGCCCTGATTGAGCGTTTGAACCAGGCGCAGCAGCCGAACCGACTCCAGATCAAACACGCCTTTTGCCTCGGGATGATCCCCAGCTTTAATCGGGTCGCCCGTTAGAGCCAAAATATTGCAAATTCCGAGTGCCTGGGCACCCAGGAGGTCGGACTGGAGGGCGATGCGGTTGCGATCGCGACAAGCCATCTGACAGATCGGCTCAATCCCCATATGCTTGAGAATCACTGCCGATGCCAAAGAGGACATCCGCATCACCGCCCGACTGCCATCCGTAATATTCACCCCATGCACCCGTCCCTTCAGCAGGTTTGCCATCTGTATCATATGGGTCGGGTCACCCCCTTTGGGCGGCATCACCTCAGCCGTCACCAAAAACTGACCCGCCTGTACCGCACTGCGAAAGTTAGAGCCGGGGGCAAGCGAAAAAGATGAAAAAGTCGATGAAAAATCTTGGGGCTGCGGATTAGACATGGGGATCAAGGACAGCGTTATTTCTGATTAGTATGCCCTAGTTCCCCAGCCTTTACGAGACTTTGTGAAGCAATCCTTAAGAAGAAATCCTCAAGTACTGCGGAAAACTCGCAAGGGAACTTGGCATGGGTGGGGAGTTGAGCGATCGCCGATCCCCGTAAATCAACCGAGATCAAAATCTAGATTCATGAATCTTTTACAGAGTCTGGAAGGAGGAGGGGGAAAGGGGAAAGGGGAAAGGGAAAAGGGGAAAGGGTGAGAAGATCGATGAGGTGAGGGGTTTCTCTTTGGCTCATTCCTTGTTTTTCCCAGATCCTTTGCCACCGTCAATTCAGGGTTTATCGACTCAAGGATTTATCGATATACTCTTCTGAATTCTCCTTGAACTAATCCTAGGAATTCTCTTCGACAATTCTCCGATCCCATCAGCGCCATCCCCTTTCCCCTTTCCCCTTTCCCCTTTCGCCCTTCCCTATGAAACACCTCAACCTCCAATCCCTCCCCGAAGAAGCCGTCTCCCACAACCCCGCCATCAAAAAGCGAGTCATGCTTCGTCCGGGTGATCTGCCCCATCTCACCAACTTCTCCCAAGCCCGATTCGCCCCCGGCCAAGTTGCCGCCGCCCATGCCCATCAGGATATGTCCGAAGTCTTCTTTGTCGAATCCGGCCACGGAGTGATCCGCATCAACGGCCAAGACTACCCCCTCGCCCCCGGCATCTGTGTCGCAGTCGAAAAAGGCGAAACCCACGAACTCCAAAACACCAGCACCGAAGACCTCATCCTCACCTACTTCGGCCTGCTCCAATAGCGCCCAGCAAAAACCATAGAAACACAAAGACTCAATCTCTCTGCGTCTCTGCGTCTCTGCGTCTCATTCCTGAGACTAAATCATGACCGACTTCGGCCTACTCCAATCCCCCCTCCAAAACCACAAAGACACAAAGACTCAATCCCTCTCTGCCTTCCTCTCTGCCTTCCTCTCTGCGTCTCTGCGCCTCTGCGGTTAATTTTTTCCTAACCCCTTACCAAATCCAACAAACTAATCGAAGCAAACAGCAAAAACAAAACGCCCCCCAAAAAAGTAATCGTCCGCTCCGAAATCCGACGACAGACCAAGCGACCACACATCACCGCGATCGCCGCACAGATCGCATGACCCAGCGTCGCCCCCACAGTCACCCCCACCGCATTATTCGCCGCCGCCAGCGTAATCGTCGCAATCTGAGTCCGATCGCCCCACTCCGCCACAAAGGTCAGCCAAAAGGCATTGACTGCGATCGCCATCTGTCCCCACCGAGCCTTCTTGCCCTGACCCTCAGCTTTGGCCACCGCCTCAGCAGCTTCCTGCTGTTCCTCCACATTCGGCTGATTGGGCAAATGCCGCGCCTCCAGCAACAGCTTGATGCCAAAGCCCATAAACAGCAAAATTTCCCCCCACCGCACCATCACAGCCGGGAGAAAAGCCACCATGTTGCCCAGCAAAACCGAAAGCACCGTCATGGCAAAGAGCGCGGCGATCGCTCCCAAAAACACCCATTTGCGCGGATGCTTCATCGCCAAAATGGCCGCAATAAAAAACGTCTTGTCGCCCAGTTCTGAAACCGTAATCAGCGACAGCCCCTTTGTAAACGCCTCTAACATCAATCAAGCCTCTCAGAAGGAATTCGGTAAGAATCGTTGCGAATCTGAGTGGACTTGATGAGGGCGCATACGACACTTCACCAAGCCCACGTCAGTGGTGGACTTAGTGAAGGTCTCGCTTCCAAGTAGAAAATTCTGGTTGAAGAATCTCTTGTCGCTCAGGCCAGGTTCATCACCAGTATGTTGACCTGAACGCGCCGAACTTCAGAATGCCAGTCTAGAAAATTAAATCGGTGGATTCATTTTCTCTCTCTGGACAGAACTCTGTAGGTCAGCAGCTACTCCCCTTCATTCAATAAAACTTTACAAGATCCATCGACATCTGTCAATGGAATGACCCAGGCTATTCCCCCACCTCTCAACTCCGCACCGATGTCGCCAAATGACAACTCATCTCCAACGGACGAGGCTTGGCAATCCCATAGCCCTGAGCAAAATCAACCCCGATCGCCCTCAACTGCTCCAAGATTCCCTGATCTTCCACAAACTCGGCGATCGTCTGCAAGCCCATGACATGGCCGACTTGATTAATCGCTTCCACCATAGCGAGATGGGTCGGGTCTTTGAGAATATCTTTGACAAAGCTGCCGTCAATTTTTAGATAATCCACCGGGAGATTCTTCAGATAGGCAAAAGAAGACATGCCGCTGCCAAAATCATCGAGGGCAAAGCGACAGCCCAACTGTTTGAACACCTGGATAAAGTGCAGGGCTTTGCTGAGGTTAGCGATCGCCACCGTCTCAGTAATTTCAAAGCAAATCACCTGGGGCGGAATGTGGTGACGGCGAAATTGCTCCAGCAAAAAGCCAATGAACTGGTCGTCGTTGATACTAGCACCGGAGAGATTGATCGCAAACAGACACTCGTAGTTTTCTTGCTGCGATCGCTGCCAGCACTGACGATAGCGATCGCCCTGAGTCTGGAACAGCGTCTGGATCACCCAGCGATCCAGGTCATTCATCAGGTTATACCGTTCCGCAGAAGGCAGGAAAACTCCAGGAGCGACCAGATGTCCAGCTTCGTCATGCAGCCTCAGCAAAACTTCGTAATGTTCCCCAGAACCAGGGTCGGTGCCAGTCGAGGCGATCGACTGATAATACAGACAGAAGCGCTCCTCTTCCAGGGCTTTAGTAATGCGCCCCACCCACTGCATTTCGCTCTGCTGCTGAGCCAACTCATCATCATCCGGTTGGTAGACATGAATGCGATTGCGACCCTTGGCCTTGGCCACATAGCAGGCCGCATCCGCTGCACTCAGGACACTCGCCAAATCAGGACTCTGGTCATCTAGCGTCACCAGACCAATACTGACGCTAATGGTAAACACCTTATCCTGCCAGACGAAGCGGAAGTTTTGCAGACTTTGCCGGAGCATATCGGCGACCCGGAGTCCCTGTTCGGGTGGACAGTGGTGTAGCAGCAGGCCAAACTCATCGCCGCCCAGTCTGGCCAACACGTCACTATTACGGACCTTGGTTTTCAGCAAAGCGGTGACCTGTCGCAGCAGTTCATCCCCAACCCGGTGCCCACAGGTATCATTAATAATCTTGAATTGATCCAAATCAAAATAGCAAAGAGAATGCTGCCGATGATGCACCCGCGCATCCTGAATCAACAGTTCTAAACATTGCTCAAATCCACGACGGTTGACGAGATGGGTCAGGTCATCATGACGGGCTTGCCAAAAAAGCTGCTGCTGACTTTCCTGCAGCGCCGCCTCAGTTTGCTTCCGCTGAGTAACGTCCCGCACCACCAGGCAAATCACCTGTCGTCCCGAGTCCTGCATCAAACTAGCGCTCACCTCCACATCGATCCAGTTTCCCGATCGGCTGCGGAATCGCTGTTCATGGATTAATCGAGGGCGATCGCCACTCCCATCCTGAAACTTATTTTGGATCTCAGACTGGTGAATCTCAGACTGGTGAATCTCAGACTGGTGAATCTCAGACTGATGAATCTCAGACTGATGAATCTCAGACTGGTGAATCTCAGACTGAAGCTGACCTTCCGAATGCTGAAGTTCCTTCAAAATGCCATCATCCAACGCCACATCGTCCAGCGTCAGATGCAAGATTTCAGGGGCACGATAGCCCAGCAAAGTTTGAAAGGCAAGATTGGCCTCTAAAAACTGAAGGGTTTCAGCATCCACTAGACAAATGCCCTCCGAGGCTTGAGCCACCACCGATCGATAGCGCGCCTGACTGTCCTGCTGCTTGCGCCAGAAATGGAGGATGCGCTCGGCTAAAAATTGGGTGCTAACGGCAAAAGCAAGCCCGATGGCAGCGAGGGCGATCGCCAGATACACCAAACTCTGTTGACCCTGCTGATAAATATGACGCGGCATCTCAACTTGCACCATCAGCGCAGGCCGATCTTGATAATCCCTGAGCAGAACGTAACCTGAAATGGTCTGCTGATTTTTGGGGTGAATGGCGATCGGGGTTTGCCGAGTCATCTGCCCATAGGCGATTTGGGCATTAGCCGGAATAGAGATGGAGGGGACATCTAACCGATGGACTTGAATATTGAGCCAATCCGCATCCGCAAACTGTCGAATCGCAGTCTGATCAAAAGCCTGTCCGGTGACAAATGTCCCTTGAATGGGTTCTGCAAGCTGACGATCAGAAATCGGACAAGAGACCACCAGCATCGGAGTTTTGGGCAGCATCACTAATCCCTGGTGACAAGCCCGAGTCGAGGCAAATTGCCGAATCGCTGGATTCGCCTGGACAAATTGCTCCAAATGCACCGTCCCCGATTGCTTTGCCGATTTCTGAAACCCACCCCCATAGACCACTTGCCCTGCTCCATCCAGCAGCAGCAAGACACTCACTTTCGCGGGGATTAAAGCATCGCCCATCAAGCTGTCATTGACAAATTTGAGATGCTGTTCAGGTGCGTCCACAAAAGCCAGCATTTCACCCAAGTCCGCCTGATTCAGCGTATAAAAGCTTTGATCTGCAAGCTGATGCTGATAGGCGTTGAGAAATTGTTCCAGCCGATGCTGCATATCCTGCTGTTCTAGAGCGGCATACCCCTTCGTAATCAGGTGAGCCGTGGTGGCATACAACAGTCCCACTAGGCTGGTCAGGGTCAGACTAACCGCCAGCATAATCCGGGGTCGGGAGGCCGCAGAAAAAGGAAGAGGGTGCGAATTCCCTGGGCTAAATTGCTCCGACTGCGACGGATGTTGCACTTGATGAGGGAGACATTTAGATTGCAGCGATTTTAGCTGGAGAACGTTTGGCAGAGAAATTATGGATTGCAAAAATTTCGGCTGCAGCGGTTTCCAGAGCTTCCAGGGCTGCCTCGCGACAACTCTGTTGGATTTGTCGGACGATAGTTCAGGCACTGTAGTAAGTAGGATGCAGGTGGTGGTGAAAATAGCCGTTCGATCTAAGCACCTGATATCTGTCAGGACATCATTCTGATGGGCATCCTGATGGGTGGCAGCCCCGTTCTGAACTTTGTCTGAAGCCACAAATCCACAGGATGCATCGCTGCCCCCTAAATCATGGTTTAGGGTCTTGATTCAGTCCATGATTTCTCAGGATCATGCACTCAACCTAGCTCTTTTGACCTGATGCGAACTCGCATGAAATCACTAAACCTAGTTAGGAGCAAAACCCTTTGAGACAGCGGCTTGGAATAGGTGCAAAGGTCGATCGAACCCAATGGAAGTTGAGGGTGGGTTTCCCTACCTGTAGACAATGCAATGCTGATGGTGATGGGTTGACTTCTGATTTTGTAGGAAGGGCTAAGCCAACTCCCAAAATCAAATTCATGACATGATAAGTCCGTGACAAGTAACTTTTGATGGGAATGTTTCAGACAATCTGAATCCATCTGAATACCATTCACCTCAATGGATTGAACAGGCTGAATCAACCAGCACTGTCCTAGATCGGATTTTGAATCCAATCCTCTGTGACAACGAAGAGACATCAAGATGCACGAGTTAGCCTCTTCCAAAGGAGTCAAGGCGGTTCAGCCTAGCTGAACACAAGAGAATTCGTGGCGTATTGCGACCTGATTTCGCAAGATCCACGGAGCAAACTTTCTTGCTTCAAAGTTTAGGCCGCGCATCCGGATAAATTAGCCCGAGATTTCCACGAGTTTTACCCCGCCCTTCCATGAAGATTTTTGGAAAATTTCCGTATTTACCCCATATCAAATCAAAATCTGAGGTCTACTTCCCCGAAATTACCGATGTTTAGCCCATTAAAGCTTCATTCCCCATTCACCAAAAGCATAGGTTTTGTACCACTCAATTGCATTACAAAAAGCTGGACAGCATCTGACAATTCCATGCCTTAATTCTATGAATGTGAACGTTTCCATAAATTTGTATCGCGAATCACCCTTTCCGTCTCACTCATCGTAAACATCCTGACAACCCAATTTGAACTAGACGGGTTCACCTAAAATTCCTCAAAATTATTCCCCAACGTTGTAGCACAACGACTGAAATTAAATCCCTGGATATGTGCAGCGTCATTCTGCTGACATTTGCAACATCTGATGAAGAATGTTCAGAGATTTATCAATCGAAAGTTTACCAATTGGTTTACAGATTGTTGATTGTTGTTAATCTTTGTGAAGAAGTTGAGTTTTCATCAAGAGAGCTACGGGCGATCGCACCATTCCCACACCAGAACCATCCCGATCGCATCCTCCTCTAACCCACCGTCGAAATCCCCCAGGGTGCTACTCAAACCTTCCAACACATCCTCACGAATATAATCACTGCTATCATCTCATCCGGCTCTTGAACCCCATCTTGAATCCCATCTTGAATCCCATTTTGAATCCACTATGGATTTTGGATTGTGGATTTTCGGTTGTGCAGTTTCTGTAAAAAGACGACTACAGAATCCATTCGCTTCAGTCCCATCAGGGAGTTGAGTCGGGGAGTTGACTTAGGACAGGTTTGCAGGCCGAAAACCTCACTCTAAAAAAGAATTTTTTATTTTGTTTTAAGAATAATACAAATATATTAAAGTTTTTTCGTACTAAAGTGCTAACGTACTGTTAATGGTTCATGAATTCATTCGTGGATTCGTTCATTACTCAGGACATGCCTTGGTTTCGTGATTCCCCAGCAGCTTACCCTCAAAAACTTCCTCAGCTACCGGGACGCAACCCTCGACTTTCGGGGGTTGCACATTGCTTGCATCTGTGGTGCCAACGGTGCGGGTAAGTCTTCCCTGCTGGAGGCGATCGCCTGGGCGGTCTGGGGACAAAGCCGCGCCATGAGCGAAGATGACGTGATTCACCTGGGCGCAATGGAAGCCCTAGTGGATTTCGTTTTCCAGTGCCACGACCATACCTACCGCATCATTCGCAGCCGCTACCGCAACCAGGCCACCACGCTAGAATTCCAGGTACAAACCCCCGCCGGATTCCGTCCTCTCACCGAAAAAGGCGTGCGTGCCACCCAGCACATCATCTCCCAGCATCTCCGCCTAGACTACGACACCTTCATCAACTCGGCCTACCTGCGCCAGGGACGAGCCGATGAGTTCATGCTAAAGCGACCGGGCGATCGCAAACAAATCCTCGCCGACCTGCTCAAGCTCAACCAGTACGACGAACTCGCCGAACAAGCCAAAGAAAAAGCCCGTCAGCTCAAAGCCGAAATCTCCGTCCTAGAACGAAGCCTCGACGACATAACCCGGCAACTGCAACAGCGCGAAGCTTTGGCGATCGAAACCGAACAAATCCAAACCACCCTCACCGACCTCCAACAGCAGCAAGAAGCCACCACCACCCAACTCCGCCAACTCCAACAAATCCAGCACCAGCGCCAAACCTGGCAAGAAAACCTCATCGTTCAACAACAGCAACAGCGCCACCTCCAGCAAGATTGTCAGCGTATCCAACAGGACTTGACCGCTCTCCAACAGCAGCAGCAGCAGCTTAATGCCATCCTCCAGCAAGGAGAAGCGATCGCCACCCGCTACACCCAATACCAGCAGCTACAAGCCGAAGAAGAAGCCCAAACCGCCCAATTCAAAGCCCACCAAACCGCCCAAACCCAGCGACAGCAGCTTCTCCAGCAGCAAACCGAAGCCACCAACGCCCTCAAAGACCAACTCCGCCAAGCCCACACCCAGCAAGAAGCCCTGCTGCAACAACAGCAAGAAAACCAACAGATTCTGAGTAAATCTGAGGAAATTGCGATCGCCCTCACCCAACTCCAGCTGGCCAGAACTGCCCTAGCCGAACTCGATCGCCTGCAAATGCAAGCCTCCCCCCTGATGCAGCGGCGGCAAACCCTGCAACTCCAACTCGACCGCATCCAAACCCGCCTCCACGCCCGCCGCGAAGAACTCCAGACCCTCCAGCAGCAAGCGATCGCCCAACAGCAACAGCAACCCCAACTCCAGCAAGCCATCCAGGAAGTCACCCAACAAATCGACTACCTCGACCAACGCCGCACCTACCAACAGCAAGTCCGCGAAAAAGGTGTCGAACGCCGCAACTTCCTCGAACGCCTCCAAGAACGTCAGCGTGAATACGAACGCGAATGGGTCAAACTCGCCCAAAAAATGGCGCTCCTCACCCGCCAAGAATCCCCCCCCCAATCAGAACCCATCACCCGAACCGAGGTCACTACCCCCGAAGTAACCGCTGAAATCACCCCTGAAATCACTTCTGAAATCACCGCTGCAATAACCCCTGAAATCACCGCTGAAATCACCGCTGAAATCACCACTGAGTCCCCCGTCCAAATCACCCTCAACCTCCCCCTTACATCCCCCCCCTCCCCCTCCTTCCTCATCAAAAATCGCAGAAAAGCTTTCCCAGAACCATCCTTAGAACCACCCCTAGAAGCCACCCCACAATCATTTCCACAATCATTCCCAGAACGATCCTCAGAGCAGTCCCCGGAGCAATCCCCAGAACAGTTCTCGGAACAGTCCCTAAAGCAATCCTTAGCACAACTCCCAGAAGCCGCCCTAGAAAAATC